>NZ_LLZH01000121.1:0-254640 GCF_001509495.1 Actinoplanes awajinensis subsp. mycoplanecinus
GCCACCGCCACCGCCACGTTGGCCGTTTGTGTCGTGCGCCGCCGGGGGTTGCGGGTTGCCTGATGGGGTGCCGGGTGCTGTTTGGTGGCCGATTTCGGTCAGGGCGGCGGAGATCTGTTGGGCCAGGGCGACGTCGCGGCTGGTGAGCGCTGCCAGCTTGAGGGTCTGCAGGGTGAGGATGACCCGGTCCGGGCGTAGGTCGACTCGCAGGTGGCCGTCGGCGGAGGTGCCGCAGGCTGCGACGGCTCGGGCGATCACTTCGATGCCGGCGCTCAGCGAGCCGATCGGGACAACGGTCTGCAGGGCGCCTAGGAGGTATCGCCACCCCAGCTCGAGGACGGCCTCCGAGGCCTCCGCCCGACTTACCACGCGCACCACGTTGATCTCCTTTGTCGCTCGTTGTCGTGCACTCGCCGCGAGACCGGGCACAGTCCGCCGCTTGTTCCCGCTACGCATCCCGCCCAATCCGCCCAGCCGCGTGGGCCAGTGCGATGAGCCCCACCGAGTCGTCAGCTGATGATCATGTGTGCCGGCGGGAAGAGCGGCGCCAGTTCGGAGGGCCGATGGGGATCAGGCCGGGGCTGGGGGCTGCTCGGATGGCCACGTGCCGGTGATGTGGTGGGCGATCAGGGCGGCGTGAGAGAGGGGGCTCGTCGGGTCTGCTGGGTCGTTGTTGGTGGTGTAGTCGAGCAGGACCACGCCCTCGTCGGCGTGCTGGCGGATCTGGTCGATCAGGTCGGTGGTGCGGTGTTCGAGGACCCAGCGGTAGGTCGGGAGGTAGATGAGGCGGCGGGCCGTTTCGTAGGGCAGCAGCTCTTGCCCGTGCAGACCGGCTCGATGGCCGCGGACCGGGCCGAAGCGGCGGACCGTTCGTTTCAGGCCGGTCATCGAGGTGACAGTCAGTTTTGCCGGGTCGACGTCGGCTTGCTCGAAGACCTTCAGCGCCTGCCAGACGCCCTCCACCGAGGCGCTGACCGTGCCCGGGGTGAACGGCACCGGGATGTCCCCGTGTGGAAAGAACGGGCTCAGCCGGACCCACGGCTCAGCCGCCCGGGACGTCACGTCGAGCACCGTCGCACCCGGAAACTCGGCCTGCACCGACTCCGGTTTTCGCCGGCGACTCGCCACTCGAACGAACATCCCGCCCCACCCCCGTGCCATCCCGAATCCAGAGATGGCCGGCCGCCATCGCGGACCGAACGGAAGCCACCTCCGATCGACACGGATCCTGCCCGAGGGGTACGACAAAACCAGAAGCTTCGGCACCGCCTTGCTGCCCCGGCAACGGGAGGCTCCGGCACCGCCTTGCTGCCGAGCGCGGCAAGCTGTGCCGTGCCGACTGCACTGGGCTGTGCCGAGCCGAGCCCTGCCGCGCAGGGCCCCCGCCGGGCCGCGCCGCATCGGGCCGCGCCGGGCCCCATTGGGCCGCATCGGACCGCGTCGGGCCGCGCCGCGTCGGGGCGGGGTCGGATTTGGTCTAGCCGCCGGCGAAGGGGGGCAGGATGTCGACGGTTGCGTCGGTCGGTAGGGGTGCTTGGCGGTTGTGGCAGGTTAGGCCGTCTACCAGGAAGCTTGCGGCTTTGAGGATCAGGCCGAGTCGTTCGCCGTGGCGGTCGGTGAGGTGCTGGGTCAGCTCCTCCAGGGACTGGGCGGCCACCTCCTCGGTGGCCACCCCGGCCGCCGCTCGGGCGCCGGCGAAGTAGTGGATGGTCAGCAACGGTCAGCCTCCGATGGCGGACATGGGGCGGGCCGGCTGCAGGAAGGACGGGTCGTCGATGCCGTGGCCGGCTCGCTTGCCGAACATGGCGACCCGCCAGGCCTCGGCGATCTCGGTGTCCGGCGCGCCGTCGCGGAGCAGCTTGCGCAGGTCGCTCTCCTCGGTGGCGAAGAGGCAGTTGCGGATCTGGCCGTCGGCGGTCAGGCGGGTGCGGTCGCAGTCGCCGCAGAACGGCCTGGTGACGCTGCCGATCACGCCGACCCGGGCCGATTCGCCCGCCGCGTCGACGTGGCCCGGGACGAGCCAGGTCTCGGCCGGAGCCGTTCCACGTGAAACATCGTCGGGCTGGAGATCGAAGGGTGTGAGCGCGGCGAGGATCTCGTCGGCGGTGACCATGGCGTGACGATCCCACTGGTGCTGGGCGTCCAGCGGCATCTGCTCGATGAACCGCAGCTGGTAGCCGTGCTCCAGCGCGAACCGCAGCAGGGCCGGCGCCTCGTCGTCGTTGACCCCGCGCATCAGGACCGTGTTGATCTTCACGGGAGTCAGCCCGGCCTCGGCCGAGGCGCGCAGGCCGAGCAGGACGTCGGCGTGCCGGTCGCGGCGCGTCAGCGTACGAAATCGGTCTGGGTCGAGAGTGTCGAGGGAGACGTTGACCCGGTCGAGTCCGGCGTCCCGCAGGGCGGGGGCGAGCCGCTCGAGCCCGATGCCGTTGGTGGTGACCGACATCTTGGGCCGTGGGTTGAGCTGGGCCGTCGCGGCGATGATGCCGACCAGCCCGCGCCGGATCAGCGGCTCGCCGCCGGTGAACCGGACCCCGGTGACGCCGAGCTGCTCCACCGCGATCCGGACCAGCCGGATCACCTCGTCGTCGGTGAGCTGCTCGGGCTGCGGCATCCAGGCCAGGCCCTCGGCGGGCATGCAGTAGGTGCACCGCAGGTTGCAGCGGTCGGTGAGCGAGACCCGCAGGTCGGTCGCGACACGGCCGAACCGATCGGCAAGCGCGATCACGGCCGCCACCCGGCCCGCTCGGCTGATCTCCCGGTCCTACTCACAACATCGAATCTAGCCGCTCCGGGCCCCGACTGCCGCCGCTGATATCGCCCTGTGGACAACGACACGAAGGAACAACCCGGGAAGCGACACGAAAGACGGACCGGAAAGCGCATGACGGGCCACCCTGCGACGCCGACGGCGCTCAGCTCCGCAGGACGGCTTCGGCCGCCGCCACCACGGCCCCCCGATACCCGGCGCCGAAAGCCGCCGTATGCACCAGCAACAAGTGCAGCTGATGCAGCGGCACCCGACTCCGCCACCCCGCGGCCAGCGGCCACTCCGCCCGATACGCGTCGAGGATCACGTCGAGGTGCGGGACCCCGCCGAACAGCGCCAGCGTCGCCAGGTCGGTCTCCCGGTGCCCGCCGTGCGCGGCCGGGTCGACCAGCCACGCCCGCCCGTCCGCACCCCACAGCACGTTGCCCGGCCACAGGTCACCGTGCAGGCGCGCGGGCGGCTCTTCCACCGCGTACCGATCAATGGTCTTGACGACCTCCTCGACCAGCGCGGTGTCGGCGCCGGAGAGCGCGCCTTGATCCGCGGAGATCCGCAGGTAGGGGAGCAGGCGGCGTTCGGCGAACCAGGTGGACCACGGCCCGGGGCAGGGGGTGTTGTCGAGCGGCAGCGGTCCGATCCAGCCGGGCCAAGGGGCCCCGAAACTTTCCGCGCCACTGCGGTGCAGCGCGGCGAGGCCGCGCCCCAAATCCTCCGCGGCCTGACGGCCGGCGTCGCCAGGTTCGACCCATTCCATCGCGATCATCCGGGGCAGGGTCACCAAAATTTCCGGTACGGGTACCGCGCCGCTCGCCCGCAACCAGCGCAGCCCCTCCGCCTCCGCGGCGAACAGCCCGGCCGGAGCATCCCCGGCCGGCCACGTCTTCGCGAACAGTGACGTCCCGTCGTCAAGGGTCAGCCGGGACGCCGTGCACACGCCGCGATGCACCGGCGTCTCGCGGATCCGTTGATGGGTGAGAAATGTCGGTAGGTGCTCGGGATGCGCGCGCAGGTACGCCATGTCCACCCGGTTATCTTCCACTTCCGGTGACGGATGTCTCCATTCGCAGGCAAAATGTCGGCATGGGCCCTGTCGCAGTGCGTTCGTATCGCCCGAGTGACCATGCCGCGGGCCGTCGGTTGTGGACCGAGCTGACCCGGCAGCAGCACGAGATGTACGGCGAGACCGACGACGACGGTGGCGCCGGCTTCGAGGAGTACCTGACCCGGCTCGACCTGAGCGGCCTGTGGGTCGCCGACCACGCCGACGACGGAGTGATCGGGATGGTCGGGCTGATCATGCGGGCCCGGGCCGGCGAGGTCGAACCGGTGATCGTCACGATCACCCACCGGCACAAGGGTGTGGGGCGCACGCTGCTGCAGCACGTCGCCACCGAGGCCAAGAAGCGGAACATGCTGTCGCTGACCATCTCGCCCGCCTCGCGGAACGTCGAGGCGATCCGCAGCCTGCACGCCGCCGGGTACGACGTGGTCTCCTCGATCGAGCTGACCATGGACCTGGACCGGCACGCCCACGCCTGGCAGGAGGAAGGCCTGGAGCTGCAGGGTCTGCCGTTCCGAAACTAGGCCAGCCTGTGGACGAGTTGTCCACAGGCCGAGGATCGGGCATGTCGCCGAGCCGGTGAGCCGGGCCACGCTGCCCGGCATGACACCTGACCGTTCCCTCGTCGTCCGCAGGCCGGACGAACTCATCGCCATCGTGCCGTACCTGCTGGGCTACCACCCGAGCGACAGCCTGGCCGTGGTCGGCCTGGCCGGCAAGCGGGTGGAATTCGCCGTCTGCCACAACCTGCCTCCGCCGGACTGGACCGTCGAGGAGGCCCGGGCATCCGCCGCCTCGGTCGCCGCCGCGATCGCCCGGCAGGGCGCCAAGGACCTCGTGGTGATCGGGTACGGCCGCCCGGCCCCGGTCATGGCGGCGCTGGCGCAATGCGGCGAGGCCCTGAACCAGAAGAACCTGAGCGTGCTCGACGCCATCGGGGTGTACGAAGGCCGATGGCGGTCGCTGGTCTGCGCCGACGACCAGTGCTGTCCCCCGGAGGGCCGGCCCTGCCTGCCCGCGGACAGCGTGATCGCCGCCGAGGCCACGTTCCGCGGCCAGGTCGCGCTGCCCAGCCGGGAGGAGCTGATCGCGCAGGTGGCCGCGGTGGACGGCGCCGAGCGGGCCGAGATGGGCCGGGCCACCGAACGGGCCCGGCATCGCTTCACCGACCTGATGGCCGACGACCTGAGCGCGGCCCGGCTCGGGCAACTGGTCAAGCAGAACGGCCAGGCCGCGCTCCGAGCCGCGGAGAAGACCTACCGCAACGGCGGCACGCTGAGCCCGGACGAGACCGCCTGGCTGAGCGTGCTGCTGGTGGAGCGGTCGGTCCAGGACTACGCGCTGAACCGCACCGATCCCCACGAGTGGCGGATCCGGCTCTGGATCGACGTGCTGCGCCGGGTCGACCCGGCGTACGTGGCCCCGCCCGCCTGCCTGCTCGGCATCACCGCGTGGCAGGCCGGCCGGGGCGCCCTGGCCCGGGTCGCGGTCGACCGGGCGCTGGCCGAGGAGCCGCAGCACCGCCTGGCCGGGCTGCTGCACCAGGTGCTGGCCCACGGGCTGCCGCCGCACCTGATGAGATCGTCCCGGGCACTGCGGCGATCCCGGCGCGCCCGATGACGACGGTGGCCGGCCGGGTGGTGACCCGGCCGGCACCGGCATCAGGGACGTTCGGTTTCCTGGCGTACGGTCTCCGCCCCGAGATCGGCGGACCCCTCGGCGCGCAGACCCGCCCCCGGCGTCGGGCTGTCGGCGATCTTGGTGAGGCCGGGCACCCGGTCCTCGATCACGAAGCTGGCCCTGGTGTGCGCGGGCGCTCCCGGCCGGCTGACGTACGGCAGCACCACGAAGTCCGCGGTCATCGCGTCCGGGGTGATCGTCGTACGGACGTACCCGCGCTGGTTGTTGTAGAACTTCAGGTGCGGGTTCCAGGCCGTCCACGGGTGGGTCCCGCTCGGCACGTCGACGCCGTCGCCGGTCGACGTGATCGACGAGCAGACCAGCTCGGTGCCCACCGTCCGCGAGGTCGGGTCGTCGTAGTCGAGCTTCAGCTCGTCGGCCCAGTGCGCGTGCACGTCCCCGGTGAGCACCACCGGGTTGCGCACCCCGGCGTCCACCCAGCCCTGGGTGATCCGCTGCCGGGACGCCTGATAGCCGTCCCACGAGTCCATGCTGACCACCTCGGCCGGGCCGGCGTTGTTGTCCCGCTGCCCGAAGAACACCTGCTGGCCGAGGACGTCCCAGCGGGCCGACGACCGGTGGAAGCCGTCCAGCAGCCAGGCCTCCTGCTCGGCCCCGGTGATCGAGCGGGCCGGGTCGTAGGCCGCCGGGCAGTCCTTGTAGCCGTCGCCGCAGCCCTGGTCGTCGCGGAACTGCCGGGTGTCGAGCAGGTGGAAGGTGGCCAGCCGGCCCCACCGGATCCGCCGGTAGAGCTGCATGTCGATGCCGCGCGGGATCGAGGTCCGGCGCAGCGGCATGTTCTCGTAGTACGCCTGGAACGCGGCCGCCCGGCGCGCCGGGAAGTTCGGGTCGGGCTGCTCGGGCACCTCGTCGGCCCAGTTGTTCTCGATCTCGTGGTCGTCGAAGACCACCGCCCACGGCGCGACCGCGTGGGCGGCCTGCAGGTCCGGGTCGGTCTTGTACTGGGCGTGCCGCTGCCGGTAGTTGGCCAGGGTGACCGTCTCCGGGCCCTGGTGGTCACGGGGGTTGCCGCCCGGCGCCACGTACGTGCCGGCCTGGTATTCGTACTGGTAGTCGCCCAGGTGCAGGATCAGCTCCGGCTCGTCCTCGGCCAGCCGGCGGTACGCGGTGAAGTACCCGTGCTCGTACTGCGAGCAGGAGACGAACGACATGGCCAGGCTGGCCGGGGTGGCCCAGTGCGGCGGTGTGGTGCGGGTCCGCCCGGTCGGGGACGTGTAGCGCTCGGCGTGGAAGCGGTAGAAGAACTCCCGACCCGGCGACAGCCCGTCCAGTTCCACGTGGACGGCGTGCGCGGATCCCGGCCGGGCCAGGATCGCGCCGCGCCGGATCACCCGGTGGAAGCGCTCGTCGGCGGCGAGCTCCCAGCCGACCCGGATCGCCCGGTCCGGCATGCCGCCCAGCCCGTCCTCGGCGAGCGGGTCGACGGCGAGCCGGGTCCAGAGCACAAACCCGTCCGGCTCCGGGTCGCCGGACGCGACGCCCAGGGTGAACGGATCGGACCGCAGCGGGCCCCGGTACGGCGCGGCGCCGGCCGCCAGTGGCCACAAGGTGGTGGCGCCGGCAGCGCCGACAGCGGAGCTCAGCAGCAGGGTGCGACGAGATATCGGCATGCCCGCAGCCTCACGGGCATAGATGAAAACAAATGGATACGGTGGGTGGCCAGCATGGGAATGTCGCGTGGTCAGAGCGTGACGCGTTCCGCTCCCGCGTAGACGTTCATCGTCTGGCCGCGCAGGAAGCCGACAAGTGTCATCCCGGCCTCGTCGGCCAGCTCGGCGGCGAGCGTGCTCGGCGCCGAGACCGCGGCCAGCATCGGCAGCCCGGCCATCCACGCCTTCTGGGTCAGCTCGAAACTGGCCCGCCCGGACACCATCAGCACGTGCCCGGTCAGCGGCAGCCGGCCCTCGCGCAGCGCCCAGCCGATCACCTTGTCGACCGCGTTGTGCCGGCCCACGTCCTCGCGGACCACCAGCAGCTCACCGGCGGCGGTGAACAGCCCGGCCGCGTGCAGGCCGCCGGTCCGGTCGAAGGTGCGCTGCACGGCCCGGAGCCGGTCGGGCAGCTCGGCCAGGGTGGTGGCCGGGACCCGCAGCGGGTCGGCGGTCACGTCGTACCGTGAGCGGGTCCGCACGGCGTCGATGCTGGCCTTGCCGCAGACGCCGCACGAGCTGGTGGTGTAGAAGTTCCGGCTGACGTCGGTCTCCGGCGGCGGCACGTGCGCGCCGAGCACGATGTCCACCACGTTGTACGTGTTCGGCGTGTCCGTCCCGGCGCAGAGCTGCGCGGTGGTCACGTCCTCGGCGGCGTGGATCATGCCTTCGCTGAGCAGGAAGCCCATCGCCAGGTCGATGTCGTGGCCCGGGGTGCGCATGGTGACCGCGAGCGGCTGCTTGCGCACCCGGATCTCCAGCGGCTCCTCGGCGGCGAGCTCGTCGGGCCGCCGCCGGACCTCGCCGGACGGCGCGCCGAGATCGATCCGGACCACTGGCCGCCGCGTTGTGCTCCGCCCCATGAACGCGAGCCTACGTCGGGATGGTGAAAGCCCGGGCGCCGGCCGGAAAGCGCCTTCCGGCGGCCCGCGCGACGGCCGAAAGGCGGCTTTTGAGGGCCCGCACGAGCGGTCTTCGGCGGGCCGGAAAGCGCCCGCGGTCTGAGCGCGTGCTCACGTCTGACACCCGGTCGGGATACGGTACTCACGTGGGGGGATTTGCGGCGGTGGTCCTGGCCGGTGGTGCGGCTCGGCGAATGGGCGGTGCGGACAAGCCGACGCTTGCTGTCGCCGGCCAGTCCATGCTGACCAGGGTGCTTGCCGCGGTGCACGACGCGGACCCGCGTGTGGTGGTCGGCCGAGTCTCCGCTGACCTGCCGGTTCCGGTGCACGTGACCCGCGAGGACCCGCCCGGTGGCGGGCCGGTCGCGGCCGCCGCGGCCGGGCTGGCGCTGGTGCCGCCGACCATCGCGTACACCGCGCTGCTCGCCGCTGACCTGCCGTTCCTGACCGGTGAGGCGATCGACGTGCTGCGGCTGACGATGGAGTCGGCGCCGATGGAGGGCGCGGTCTACCGGGATGCCGAGGGGCGTCGGCAGATTCTCTGCGGGGTGTGGCGCACCGCCGCGCTGCGTGCGGCGATCGACCGGCTCGCCACCGAGCGGGGTGGCCTGCACGGCGCGTCGGTCCGTGAACTCGTGGACCTGCTCCGGGTCGCCGAGGTGTCCTGGCGCCGTCCCGGCCCGCCGCCGTGGTTCGACTGTGACACCGACGACGACCTGCGCACCGCCGAGGAGTGGGCGCGATGAACGAGCTGGACAGGTGGGTCGCTGCGGCCGGGGCCGAGCTCGGCGTGTCCCCCGGGGACGTTCCGGTGACCTCGGTGCTCGACGTGGCGCGTGATGTGGCACACAACGTGCTGCGGCCCGGGGCGCCGGTCACCGCGTACCTCATGGGTCTTGCGGTGGGCCGCGGTCTGGATCCGGCCGAGGCGGCCGCGCGCATCAGCGGCCTCGCCCTGGCATGGCCGAACGCAGAGCCGAAAGCAGAGCCGGACGTGGAGCCAAAAAAAGAGCCGAAAGCAGAGCCGGACGTGGATCCGGACGCCGCGCAGAGCCCGCCGAAGGCGGAGTAGCAACCGCACACCCGGAGAGGGCGTTCGCGCCCCGCTCGCGCTCGATAGGGTGACGGCAGGAGGTGCGATCATGACGGCAGAAGGCACAGCGGGCGACAGTCCCGAAGGCGTGTTGCTCGACGAACCGACCACGGCTGACCTGCGGGCCAAAGTCACCGATGCATGGCGGGAGTTCGCCGGCGCGCTGGCCGGCATGCTGTCCGGCCTGCCCTCGGGTGCGCAGGTCGACCTCACCCTCGACCCGACCGCGTCCGGCACCGGCTCGGCGATCTATTCGGTCAGCATCCGGATCCTGCCGGACGGCGTGATCGAGGCGCTCGCGGTGGGCAACGCCGCGCTGCCGGCCGAGTTCCGGATGGACCGCGCCGCCGTCGCCGACATGGTGGCGCTCGGCTGGTCGCCGCCCGGGGTGCTGCCCGGCTCCGGTGACTTCTTCGGGGTCCGCACCGAGCAGGACAAGGGCAAGCAGCTGGCCACCGCGGTCTCCCGGACGCTGCGTGACGTCTACGGCGCCCCGCACCCGGCCTTCCTGGTCTACCTCGTGCACGACGAGGAGGACGAGCCGATCGAGGCCGGTCCGCTGGCCACCGCGCGGCCCGAGCCCGGCCTGGACAGCAGCGGGCTGGACCTGAGCGAGCTGGACGACGACAAGGCCCTGGCCGAGGCGATGGCCGGCACCGAGGAGCTGGTGCCGCTCGACGAGCGGGTCCGCACGGTGATCGCCACCATGTCGAAGACCACCGTCGACCAGCTCCAGGTCGACGCGGACGGCGACGTCGGCATCCGGGCCGGCTCGGCGATGGTCTTCGTCCGGGTCCGGGACAACCCGCCGCTCGTCGACGTGTTCTCGCCGATCCTGACCGAGGTCGAGCCGACCGAGCAGCTCTACGTGAAGCTGTCCGAGCTGACCAACCGGATGCCGATCGGCCGGCTCTACGTCGCGCAGGACACCGTGTGGGCGTCCATCCCGGTCTTCGGCCGCAATTTCCAGGCGACCCACCTGATGCTCGCGGTGCAGGTGATGACGGGTCTGGCCGACGAGCTCGACGACCGGCTGCACGGTGAGTTCGGCGGCAAACGGTTCTTCGGCGAGGGCGACAAGCCGGTCACCCCGAAGAACAACGGCGACGACCACCGCCCGGGGATGTATCTCTAGCTAGAGCGGCTTGTCTGGCAGGGCGGGCACCGCGGTGGCCGTCTCCACCAGCCGGGACAGCACCACCATGCTGCGCGTCGAGGTCACGAACGGCTCGGCGCGCAGCCGCTCCAACGCCTGCTCGAGGTGACCGATATCGGCCGCTCGCAGGTGCACCAGGGCGTCGGCCTGCCCGGAGACCGTGTAGGCGCCGACCACTTCCGGATGCCGCCGGGTCGCCACCGTGATCTGCGCCGGCGTGGTCCGCCCGGTGCAGAACAGCTCGACGAAGGCCTCGGTGGTCCACCCGAGTGAGCTCGGTTCGATGACCGCGGTGAATCCCTTGATCACCCCGACGGTGCGGAGCCGGTCCACCCGGCGCTTCACCGCCGGAGCGGAGAGCGAGACCCGGGCGCCGATCTCCGCGTACGAGGCTCGGGCGTCGGCCACGAGCAACGCAATGATTCGCTGGTCGACGGCGTCCATCTGCAACGATTCGCCTCCGAGGAGCAAGATTTCGAGCTGTTTGCTGCACCGCAGCCTACCTACGCTAAAACCTCATGAGCCACCTGGAGCGATTGCCGCGAACGCGGACATATTTAATGTGTCCCCCGGAGCATTTCACGGTCGAGTACGCGATCAACCCGTGGATGGACACCACCGTCGCGGTGGACGCCGCCCGAGCGCTCACGCAGTGGGAGTCGCTACGCACCACCCTGGTCAATCTCGGTCACCTGGTGCACGTGCTCGACGCCCGGCCGGGCCTGCCGGACATGGTCTACTCGGCGAACGGCGCTTTCTCGGTGGACGGCACGGTTTACGGCGCACGCTTCCTCTACCCGCAGCGGGCCGACGAGGCGAGCGCCCATCAAGCGTTCTACGACACCGACAGCGCGTGGAAGTTCGTTGCTCCGCAGCACGTCAACGAGGGTGAGGGCGACTTCGCGTACCTGCCCGCGGCGTACGGCGGGATCGTGCTGGCCGGCTACGGCTTCCGTACCGATCCGGCCGCGCACGCCGAGGCGCAGGAGGTGCTGGGCCGCCCGGTGATCTCGCTGCGGCTCGTCGATCCGGCGTTCTACCACCTGGACACCGCGCTGGCGGCGCTCGACGACCGGCACGTCACGTACTACCCGGCCGCGTTCTCGGCGGCCTCGCAGCGGGTGCTCGCCCAACTGTTCCCGGACGCGGTGCTCGCCGACCGGGCCGACGCCGAGGCGTTCGGCCTGAATCTGGTCAGCGACGGCCGCCACGTGATCTTGAACACTGACGCGGTGGGGATGGGACACAAGGTCCGGGATGCCGGATATCAGCCCGTGCACGTGGATCTTTCCGAGCTGAAGCGCGGTGGCGGCAGCGTGAAGTGTGCCGTCGCCGAATTGCGGGCCTGACCGTACGGGCTGCGCGAGAGCCGGTGCGCAAAGATGGAAACATGACCGACGACTCCCGAACCAATGAGCACAAGGAAGACGGCTCCGTCATCGTCGTGGGCCCCGATGGCCGCCCACTGGGCACCATGGAGCAAGACGGCACGATGAGTCCGGAAGAGCCGGGCAACCTCATCGAGCAGCCGGCGAAGGTCATGCGCATCGGCAGCATGATCAAGCAGCTGCTCGAGGAGGTGCGGGCCGCTCCGATCGACGAGGCCAGCCGCAGCCGGCTCCGGGAGATCCACGAGCGCTCGATCAAGGAGCTGGAAGACGGACTGGCCCCGGAGCTGCGCGAGGAGCTGGAGCGGCTGTCGCTGCCGTTCGAGGGCGAGACCCCGCCGAGCGAGGCCGAGCTGCGGATCGCGCAGGCCCAGCTGGTCGGCTGGCTGGAAGGCCTCTTCCACGGCATCCAGGCCGCGCTCGTCGCCCAGCAGATGGCCGCCCGCCTCCAGCTCGAGCAGATGCGCGGTGGTCAGGGCCGCCCGGCGCTCCCGATGGGCATCCCGGGCAAGGCCGAAAGCCCGACAGGCCAATACCTTTAAACCCCATTTTGTACGAACAGCGAGTCCCCGGCGGAGGCTACAAGCCGAGTCCCCGGCTCGCCCGCGCGACGTTCGCGCAGCTCAGGGCCGCGACGCGAGTCGCGGCCCTGCTCAGTTCGGTTACGGTTTTTTGCGTAACGCCCCGGTTACCGCGCGTTCCGCGGCTATTCCGGCAGGTAACTTTTCACCGTAAAGATCAGCCACTGCGCCGCTGTTAGCGTCACTCATCGAAGATCATCCACATCGATGTCTCCGAAGGGTGTCCATGAAGATCCGTCTATGGCTGGCGTCGGCTGTCGTCGCCGCCGTGCCCCTGGCCGTCGTCGCGCCGGCGTCCCCCGTCGGGGCCGCTCCGGCGCCCAGCACGAGCGCCTGCGCGAACCGGCCGGCCGACTCGCTCAACCTCTCCACCTCCGCGGACCGGGTCGCCGCACTGGTCCGCGAGATGCGGCAGACCGGGAAGACCGAGGCACAGGTCACCGCGAAGCTGTCGTCCGACTGGTGCATCAACCCGATCGGCACGCAGGGGATCACGCCGTTCAGCTCCGGTGACGCCTCGGTGTCGTGGAACAACATGTCGCTGCTCTACGACAACGTCATGAAGACGTACTACGGCATCGTCAACTGGAAGTGGAACGACCACAGCTACGGCACCGAGGAGTCGTGGACCGGCTGCTTCGACAACAAGATCGGTGGCTGGGACAGCGTCCTGGTCCGCATCGCGGGCGGTGAGTTCCAGGTCGTCAGCGAGAGCGCCACGGCGTGGGGTGACAACGCGCTGGACTCCTCGGACGGCAACTACGACACCATCGACATCGGCCCGCCGGCGGTCGCGAACGAGAACGGCGTCGGCTACACCTGGCAGGACAAGGCCCGCAACGTCGCGTACGACAGCGGCGTCTGCAACTACACGCCGGGCGACTACAGCACCCTCGACCTGAACCTGTTCAACGGCACCATCGTCGTCGGCTTCGACCTGCTCAACGGCAGTTGCACGAACGCCAAACTGTTCCCGGACTACGTGCACACCTGGGACAGCACGACGATCTCCAACCTGAACATCACCCCGGCCGGGCCCGAGATCACCTTCGGATCCGCCGGACACAGCTGGAGCAAGCAGACCACCGGCCCGTCCGCGCAGGTCTGTGACGTGATCCCGGCGGACTCCGGTGGCATCGGTGGCGGTGGCGGCATCCCGGACGACGAGGACGGCGAGGGCGGTGGCGGCAGCCCCGCGCCGACCCCGCACGTGGCGGCCGACCTCGACAAGGACAAGTACAGCGACCTCGCCCTCTACCGCAAGGACTGCTCCACCGGCTCGAACTGGTGGGCGAGCAGCGGCAAGACCGGCACCCAGCTGGTCGGCGGCCACGAGTACGGCGGCTGCAAGGACCTCACCGCGTCGGGTGACTACGACGGCGACGGCTACACCGACCTTGCGCTCTACCGCCAGGACTGCACCAACGGCTCGGTCTGGAACATCAAGAACCTGCACACCGGCAAGCAGCTCAAGGGCACCTACCGGTACGGCGGTTGCCACGACATCCCGGCCCCCGGCGACTACGACGGTGACGGCTGGACCGACCTGGCCCTCTACCGCCCGGACTGCACCAACGGATCGAGCTGGTGGATCCTGAGCAGCCGGACCGGCAACCAGATCGTCGGCGGCTCGAAGTACGGCGGCTGCACCGACATCCCGGCGCCGGGCGACTACGACGGCGACGGGCGCACCGAGCTCGCGCTGTACCGGCGGGACTGCACCAACGGCTCGCTCTGGAACATCAAGAACGTCAAGACCGGCACCCAGGTCCTCGGCAGCCACAAGTACGGCGGCTGCGCGGACGTCCCGGCGCCCGGTGACTACGACAACGACGGGCGCGACGACCTGGCGCTCTACCGCCCGGACTGCACCAACGGCTCGGTCTGGAACATCAAGAACATCAAGACCGGGACCCAGATCAAGGGCACTTACAAGTACGGCGGGTGCAAGGACATCCCGGCGCCCGGCGACTACGACGGCGACGGGTACACCGACCTCGCCCTCTACCGCCGGGACTGCTCCACCGGTTCGAGCTGGTGGATCAGCAGCAGCCGGACCGGCACCCAGATCAAGGGTGGCACCAAGTACGGCGGTTGCGCCGACACCCCGGCCGCCAGCAACCCGGCGACCACCAGCTGACACACCTGATCGAGGGGCCGGCCGGCACACGTCGGCCGGCCTCCCGGCACGTCCGGAGGCCGCTAGAGGCCGAAGACCTTCTCCAGGTAGACCGCGACGCCGTCGTTGTCGTTGGTTTCGGTGATCTCGTCGGCGACCGCGCGGACCGCCGGGTGGGCGTTGCCCATCGCCACGGCGTGACCCGCCCAGGTCAGCATCGGGATGTCGTTGGGCATGTCGCCGAACGCCACCACCTGGTCGGCGGTGATCCCCTCGCGCTCGCAGAGCCAGGCCAGACCGGCCGCCTTGGTCACGCCGGCCGCCGAGATCTCCACGAGTGCCGACGACGACGAGCGGGTCGCCTCGGCGACACCGCCGAGCGACGTGCTGACCAGGTCCAGAAAGTCGTCCGGGTCGGCGGTCGCCGAGCGGGCCAGCAGCTTCACCGCGGGCACCGAGGTCAGCTCGTCCGGCGAGCCGATCACCCGCACCCGGGGATCGGTCCAGCGCAGCGGCCAGGTCGGCTCGTGCAGGAACGAACGGCCGTCCTCGACCTCCACCGCCAGCGAGATGTCCGGCACCGCGTCGCGCAGCCGGCGGATGACGTCGGTCAGCAGGCCGGAGGAGAGCGGGTCGGCGCGCAGCACCTCGTCGGTGTGCGGGTCGTAGACCACCGCACCGTTCGCGCAGACCGCCGGCAGCGGCACCGGCAGCTGCTCGTTGAGCTGCTCGAGCCAGCGCAGCGGCCGGCCGGTCACCAGGACCACCGGAACTCCGACCGCGGCCAGCGTGCTGATGGTCCGCTGGCTGAGCAGCCGCTCGTTGTTGATCAGAGTGCCGTCAATATCGGTCGCGACCAAGCCGAAAGGTGCCATCACCTCGACAATAGCCGGTCCAGGTAGACGGCCACGCCGTCCTCGTCATTGGTCAGCGTCACCTCGTCGGCGACCGCCAGCAGCTCCGGATGCGCGTTCGCGACGGCCACCCGGCTCCACCCGGCCCAGCCGAACATCGGCAGGTCGTTGGGCATGTCGCCGAAGACCAGAACGTCCGCCGGATCGACGCCGACCGCCTCGGCGACCACCGCGAGACCGGTGCCCTTGTCGACCTGCGCCGGGCAGATCTCCACGTAGTCCAGGCCGGCCTGGGTGACCGTGGCGACGTCGGCCGGCACCACCCGGCGGGCGACCGCGAGCAGCTCGTCCACGTGCAGCCGGAACGACCGGGCGAACGCCTTGATCACGTCGCCGGTCAGGCACTCGGCCCGGGTGCGCGCCTCGACGGTGACCGGGTAGCGCCAGGTCGGGTCGAAGTCACCCCAGAGCGGGGAGTCGTCGTGCTCCAGCGCCTCGTACATCACCGACAGCGGGCCGGTGATCGTCTCGATCCGGGCCAGCACGTCGGCGACCGCGTAGCCGGGCAGCCGGGCCTGGCGCAGATAGCGCCCCTCGGCCTGGTCGAGCACCCAGCCGCCCTGTGCGAGCACCAGGTAGTCGGCGACCCGGATGTCGTTGCGGGTCAGCGACGTGAGCCGGGGACCGCGCCCGGTGGCGGCGACGATCCGGATGCCGGCCGACCGGACCCGGTCCAGAACGTCGTGGGTGTACGCGGAAACCGTGTCATCGCTGCGGACCAGCGTGCCATCGAGATCGGTGGCGATCAGCTTGGGGAGCCCGGGCTTGAGCATCGGAACCTCCGAGGGTGTGAAACCCCCGCGGAGGGCGGAAGGAGAACGTTACACCGGCCCGGCCACCAGCTGCTATGACAATTGGTGACCGGGCGATGTCGAGATCGTTAGCGGCTGGGTTCGAGGATCTCCCGGCCACCGAGGAACGGCTGCAGCGCCTTCGGGACGCGTACCGAGCCGTCCGGCAGCTGGTGGTTCTCCAGGATCGGAATCAGCCAGCGGGTGGTGGCGAGGGTGCCGTTCAGCGTCGCCGCGGTCTGCGGTTTGCCGTCCTCGTCGCGGTACCGCACGTTGAGCCGGCGGGCCTGGAACGTGGTGGTGTTCGACGTCGAGGTGACCTCGCGGTACCGGCTCTGCGACGGCACCCAGGCCTCGCAGTCGAACTTGCGGACCGCGCTGGTGCCGAGGTCGCCGGCCGCCACGTCGATCACCCGGTACGGGATCTCGACCTTGGCCAGCATCTCCTCCTCCATCGCGAGCAGGCGCTGGTGCTCCTCGGTCGCGTCCTCCGGCTTGCAGAACGAATACATCTCGACCTTGTCGAACTGGTGGACCCGCAGGATGCCGCGGACGTCCTTGCCGTGCGAGCCGGCCTCGCGCCGGTAACACGACGACCAGCCGGCGAACCGGGCCGGCCCGTTGCTCAGGTCGATGATCTCGTTGGAGTGGTACGCCGCGAGCGCGACCTCCGACGTGCCGACCAGGTAGAGGTCGTCGGCCGGCAGGTGGTAGACCTCGCTGGCGTGCGCACCGAGATAGCCGGTGCCCTCCATCGCCTCCGGGCGGACCAGGGTCGGCGTGATCGTCGGGGTGAAGCCGTGCTCCACTGCCTGCTGGATCGCCAGTTGGAGCATGCCGAGCTGGAGCAGCGCACCGACACCGGTCAGGAAGTAGAACCGCGAACCGGACACCTTCGCGCCGCGCTCGGTGTCGATCGCGCGCAGCGCCTCACCGATCTCCAGGTGGTCGAGCGGTTTCTCGATCTCGGGCAGGTCGCCGACCGTGCGCAGCACGATGAAGTCGTCCTCGCCGCCGGGCGGGGCGCCCTGCACCACGTTCGGCACCGCCAGGTGCGCGGCGCGCAGGGCCTGGTCGGCCTCGTTGTTGG
The DNA here is from genome assembly GCF_001509495.1 of Actinoplanes awajinensis subsp. mycoplanecinus. Taxonomy (NCBI): domain Bacteria; kingdom Bacillati; phylum Actinomycetota; class Actinomycetes; order Micromonosporales; family Micromonosporaceae; genus Actinoplanes; species Actinoplanes awajinensis. The sequence goes on from NZ_LLZH01000121.1 coordinate 17,215, forward strand.
CGGCCTCGGCCGCTTTCACCTCCTGCGACAGGTCCTTGGTGCGGGCCAGCAGGGCGGCACGCTCGTCGCCGGAGGCTTTGGCGACCTGTTTGCCGATGGACCGCTGCTCCGCCCGGAGCGCCTCGAACCGCTGGGTGGCGGCCCGCCGCTCCTCGTCGGCACGCAGCAGTGAGTCCACCAACTCGGTGGACTCGCCACGTAGCCGCTGGCTGGCGCGGATCAGTTCCGGATCTTCGCGAAGCAGACGCAGGTCAATCACGGTTGTCGAGCCTACCGGCGGCCCGGTCCGGTCATCACCCGGATATCCCCGGTCATCCGGATTGGTGCGGTCGGTCGAGGTCGGCGGCGTACGAGGCGAACGGCGCGGTCGGCGCGATGCTCAGCTCCAGCGGGGCGTCATCGTCGGTGTCGACCGGTTCTGTTCGCTGCCAGCGGGGCGCCTCGGAGGCCTCGTCGTCACGCCCGGAGAGCCAGAGCGCGATCAGCGCCGCACCCACCCCGGCCAGCGCGCACCACAGCCCCCGGCCGTACCGGACGTCCATGTGCCCGGCCTCCAACTGGATCGTGTAGAACCGGGAGATCAGCCGGCTCTGGTCGTTCAGCAGGTGGACCAGGGCGAGCAGCAGCGCGGCCAGCACCCCGCCGGAGGCCAGGCCGGCCAGCCGGGCGTAGCGCCGCCCGGGCGCCGGGCCGAAGATCGTCAGCACCAGGGCGACCGCGACCAGGAACAGGCCACCCAGGTACGCCGCGGCGATTCCGCCCAGGTCGAACAGGTCGGTCGGCAGCATCTTGCTGGCGCCCACGTCGTCGCCGGAGAGCAGCAGGCTGTCGACCGAGGTCACCTGCCACTCGGAGACCAGCGAGGCGAACGCTGCGATCCCGCCCAGCACCGCCACCAGCGGAGCGAGCCTGCGGTCGGTGCCGAGCTCGCGGAGGAAGCCCGCGGCCCGTTCCCGACGAGGCTCGGACTCCGGCAGACCGAATTCGACCACTGTCTCGGACACCATTTCCGGCATGGGATCCATGATGAGCCCTGCAGCGTCGGCCTTCCACCCGCTCGCCGATGGGCTAGCGTTCTGTTCATGCCTATTCGTTCTGCTACGGCCCGCTGGGAAGGGAACCTCACCGAGGGTTCCGGCACGGTAAAGACTGGTAAGGGTGGCCTGCAGGGGAACTACTCCTTCAAGTCGCGCTTCGAGGAGGGTGAGGGAACCAACCCGGAGGAGCTGATCGCGGCTGCCCACTCCGGTTGCTTCTCGATGGCCTTCTCGAAGGGCCTCGCCGACGCGGGTTTCACGCCCAGCTCGGTGGAGACCGTCGCCAAGGTGCACCTGGACAAGACCGACGCCGGCTTCGGCGTCTCCCGGATCGAGCTGGAGACCGTCGGTGACGTTCCCGGCATCGACGACGCCACGTTCCAGAAGATCGCCGAGGGCGCCAAGGAGAACTGCCCGATCTCGCGGCTGTTGAGCCCGGGCGCGGCGATCAGCCTCTCGGCGAAGCTGGTCTGATTCCCTGTTGAGTACGCCGGTGCGGCCGCGTGCGGTCCGCACCGGCGGTTCAGGATCAATACAGCTGGACAGGGCACTATGTGGGGTGTGCCGGTGGACATGGATCGGGAACGTTTCGAAGAGCTCGTCGGTGAGGCCCTCGACGAGGTCCCCGTCGAGCTGCTCTCTCTGATGAACAACGTGGTGTTCCTGGTCGAGGACACCCCGGCGGACGGCAGCGACGACCTGCTCGGGCTCTACGAGGGCACCGCGCTCACCGACCGCGGCTGGGACTACGCCGGGACCCTGCCCGACCGGATCACCATCTATCGCCTGCCCACGCTGCGCACCTGCGAGTCGGAGGCGGACGTGATCGACGAGGTCGCGATCACCGTGGTCCACGAGATCGCCCACCACTTCGGCATCGACGACCAGCGCCTGCACGAGCTGGGCTGGGCCTGACCCCGCACCCAAAGTCCCCACGCAGTGTGGCAACGGCGGTTGCGTGTGAAGTTTGGGTGCGCTGGGCGCCGAAAGTCCCCACGCAGTGTGGCAACGGCGGTTGCGTGTGAAGTTTGGGTGCGCTGCGCGCCGAAAGTCCCCACGCTCTGGAGACTGGGAGTCGCGCTGCGGTCGGGAGCGGGCTGCGACGTCGCGGTGGCCTCACGGGCGGGACGTGGCTCGTAGCCTGCGGGCGAGCGCTCGGTATTCGTACCGAAAGGGTTAATTGCCGGTGCGGAGGCGGGCCAGCCAGGCAGCGGAGTCGGCGAAGTCGGCGTCGGAGAGGCCGGCCGGCGGCTGGACCGGGGGTTCCGGCTGCAGGCGGTGGCGGGCGTAGCTGCCCAGGAAGCGGACCTCGGCGCAGATCCGGCGCAGGCCCTGCAACGCCTCGCCGAGGCGGGCCTCGGCGACGTGGCCGGTGCACTCCAGGAAGAAGAAATACGTGCCGAGCTGCTCGCCGGTGGGACGGGACTCGATCCGGGACAGGTTGATGCCGCGGGCCGCGAGCTCGGTGAGGACCGCGAGCAGCGCGCCGACCTGGTCGTGCCGGATCGAGACGGCCAGCGAGGTGACGTCGTCGCCGGTCGGGGGTGGCGGGGCCGCGGGCCGGGCGACGAGCGCGAACCGGGTGACCGCCTCGGCCCGGTCGGCCACTTTCTCGGCGAGCACGGTGAGCCGGTTGCGCGGGACGCCGATCGGGGCGCAGAGAGCCGCGTCGAACTCCCCGGCGGCCGCGCTGATCGCCGCGGCGGCGTTGGAGAGCACGTCGATCACTACGGCGTCCGGCACGTTCGCCTGCAGCCAGCGCCGGCACTGCGCGGAGGCCTGTGGGTGCGCCGCGACGGTGCGCAGGGCGGCCAGCGGCTTCAGCGCGTCGGCGGCGAGCACGAACTCGACAGGCAGCAGCACCTCCCGCGTGATCATCAGCGGGCTGCCGGTGACCAGCTCGTCGAGGGTGACCGGGATGGCGCCACCCACCGAGTTCTCCAGCGGGACCAGGGCGGCGTCGGCCTCACCGGAACGGACCGCCTCGAGGGCCTCCGGCACGCTGCGGGCCGGGCTGCGCAGCCCGTGCTCGGCGGCCGGGATGGTGCGCAGGGCCGCCTCGGTGAAGGTGCCTTCCGGGCCGAGGTAGCTGAAGCGGGTGGGCGGCGTTCCGGGCATGTCGTCAGTCTATGGCGCGAACGTTCAGAAGCCGCAGGCCAGCACTCGGATCCCGGCCGGGGCGGAGGCCTGCACCTGCGGATTGCAGACGTCCGTGCCGGCCGCCACCATGTCCAGCGTGGCGCCCTTGCCGGTGGCGACGACCATCAGCGGCTCCAGGCTGTCCGCGTCCTGCCCGGCGATCTCCACCGTGGTGAACGACCAGTTGGCGGTGCAGTAGGGACCGCTCTGCACCTTCAGCGCCTTGTCCGGGATGGCGTCACCACCCCTGAGCTTGAGCAGCGCGAGGATCTCCGCCTTGGTCGGCTGACCGACGCATTTGGCCGCGTGCGCCGGCGTGGGCGTCGGCGACTTGGTGAGCGGCGCGGTGGTGGTCCCGGTAGTCGGCGGATAGGTGGGATAGGGGAACGCGGGCGGCGCGATCGTCGGATAGGCCGGATCCACGGTCGGGTAGCCGGTCGGCACGGCGGCGGTGGGCTGGGTCGCGATGACCGGCGGCGGCAGGAACGCGGAAGCGGACGCGGCCGGCGCGGCGGTGACCGGGGACAGCGGAGGGCTGGCGGGCAACGGCTCCGGCGGCGCCCCGCAGGCGGCCGTCAACAGCAGCAGACCCACGGCCAGGGGGATGTGGCGTGTGTGGGGGGACACGCGCTCATGGTAGGAGTCCGGCCGGGCCGGTGCCAGAAGAAAGTCAGCCGGCGATGCGGTGCCCGGCCGCGGTCAGCGTGTTGACCGCCTCGGTCAGCCGCACGGTGGGCACCAGGAGGTAATCGGTGTCGTAGGTGGAGAACGTGACGATGTTGACCCGAGCCTCGGCGAGCGGGCTGACCAGCGAGGCGAGCACCCCGGTCATGGTCAGGTCCAGCCCGGCCACCCGCAGCGCGCGCCATGCCGTGTCGGCCTCCGCGCCGTCCGGCACCCGCTCGGACCGGCAGATGATCGAGATCTCATCCAGGCCCCAGGTCACCGAGATGACGCTCTTGTCGTCCGGACCCGTGGTCAGTGACGCGGGCAGGGTGGAGCCGGCCGGTAGGCGGCACACCGCGTACTCACCTGGTAACAGGTCTAGATCGAGCATGACGGCAGACTACGTTACGGATAGGTAACACCCAATGGTTGTCGGATGCGTTGAACACCACACCGCCATGGACAAACCGGACTTCAGTAGTGCACCGGGGAGAGAAAGGTCATCGAACCGGCCACTCGGTCACCGGCCATCAGCGGCGTCGAGATCGCGTCGATCGTCAACGGCGGCTTCCCGGCATCCGGCACGACCCGCATCACGCCTCGGGCCAGGCGCTCGCTGCGGACCGCGAGCAGCGGCGGAATCATGTCCGCCTCCGGGTCCTCGAGCCGGCCCGCGCCGGCCGTGAAGTCGATCAGCTGAACCGTCGTGGTCAGCCGCTTGCCTAGTGCGTCGCCCGATTTGCCCAGGCCGAGCAGCTCGCTGCAGGACGGCGAGACGGCCACGATCGCGCCACCTGCGTCGACGATCAGACAGGCCTCGTCGGCGACCGCCACGGTGCTCGCCCAGCGCTCGAGACCGGTGACGAATTCGGCCTCGGATGGTGTGCGTGCTTGGGGGACGAACGCTCCCGAGAGGGAGAGCTCAACATGCGCCACCGGCTCCTCCTCGCTTCCGTCGCGCCGATCGATGGCGCCCCGGTCAGCCGGAGCGCCACCATCGGCGTCGTCGCAAGGAACGTTACCGGCGGGTCGGCCGCTTGTCAGCGGCCGTCTGTCCGTTGCTGTACCACCGGTAGTCGCCGGCCGGCTTGTACGGCGCGTTCGACCAGGTACCGGGGTTGTGAGCAACCTCTGAGAGTTTGCTCGCGGTAGCCGCCGAGATGCGGGCCCCGCCGGCCAGGAGCAACCGGTCGAGCTGCTTGTCGGTGGCGACCAGACAGTCCTTCGGCAGGCCGTGGACGCTGATCACGCCGGAGCCGACGAACGTCAGCACGGGGGTGACCGGAACGTTCAGGCCGACCGCGGCGGAGAGCGCCTTGGCGGCACGGCGGGCGTCGCGACGGGCCTCGGCCACGTACGCGGGGCGCTTGCCGTTGATCTGTACGACGTCCCCGGCGATCAGGACGCGGGATCGGCCGTGGTCGGCGACGGTCACCGCGTAGACCCCGCCGGGACCGATGGCGAGGAAGCCCGCCCGGTCATCGGTCGGGTCGGGCTCGTAATACGACTGGGAGAGATCGGCGCGCGGCCAGTCCACGATGTGCCAGCTCGCGCCGAGGCGGTCGAGCCGGGTCAGAGCACGAGCTCCGGCCGCGTCCATGCGGCGGGACTCACGCTCGGCACGGCGGCGCCGTGCCCACTCCATCGGGGTGAGGCGTTGCTGTTCGAGACTCGTGGACTGCTGCGGATGGCCGACCGGCGTCAGCTCTCTGTTGCTGGACGGCGCGGTCAGCGCAGGGCGGGCGGGGAAGACAGTCACTGCGACCTCCGGCAAAAGGTCAATCGGGCTGGCTCTCTTTTTCACTACCGTACGTGCTCAGGCGTTCACAGAACAGGGTGACGGCAGTGAAAGAAAGGGGAAGGAGTATGGATGAATACCGCATTCACGACAACAGCTTCTTGCTGATGGTGCATCTCGACACGTGCAGTCCGCGGTTCGTCGCACTCTGACAACGTATCGCCGTCCCCCGTTCGGTGCATACCCGTCCCAAGATCTAGTCATAACGTCACCGAGCGGTAGCGTTCGGTACGGACTAACGTCGGCACGGTGTACGTCGACAGTGAAGTCAGCCGCTTGCGCACCGTCCTGCTGCACCGCCCCGGGAAAGAGCTGGCTCGGCTCACCCCGCGGAACAGCGGCTCCCTGCTCTTCGACGGCATCCCCTGGGTCGGCCGTGCGCAGGACGAGCACGACCAGTTCGCCGAGGCGCTCCGCTCGCGCGGGGTGGAGGTCTTGCACCTGGACCGGCTGCTTGCCGAGACGCTCGCCGTACCGGAGGCCCGGGCCGAGCTGACCGACGGCGTGCTGGCCGACCCCCGCCTGGGTGACGGGCTGCGGGCCGGCGTCGCCGGGTACCTGGCCGATCAGGACCCGGACCGGCTGGCCGAGGTGCTCGTCGCCGGTCTGGCCCACGAGGAGGTCAAGCCGGGCGGCGGCAGCCTGGTCTACGAGATGCTGCAGCGCAACGACTTCGTCATCGACCCGCTGCCCAACCTGCTCTTCACCCGGGACTCCTCGGTCTGGGTGCGCGACCGGGTGGCGGTGACCAGCCTGGCGATGCGCGCGAGGCGACGGGAGACCACGCTCACCCACGCGGTGTACCGCTTTCACCCGCGGTTCGCCGGGACCGAGCTGCTCTACGACCCGTCACTCGAGCACGTCGAGGGTGGTGATGTGCTCGTGCTGGCACCCCAGGTGCTCGCGATCGGGGTCGGTGAGCGAACCACCCCTGCCGGGGCCGAACGGCTGGCCCGCCGGGTGCTCGCGGCCGGGCTGGCACACACCGTGCTGGCCGTGCCGATCGCTCAGGAGCGGGCGACCATGCACCTCGACACGGTCTGCACGATGGTCGACGCGGATGCGGTGGTGATGTATCCGTACGTCGCCGACACCCTGGAGGCCTGGACGATCACCGCGGGGCTGGAGGGCGAGGTGGTGGTGCGCCCGCCCCGCCCGTTCCTGGAGGCCGCCGCCGAGGCGATGGGCATCGACCACCTGCGGGTCATCGACACCGGGCTGGACCCGGTGACCGCGGAACGCGAGCAGTGGGACGACGGCAACAACACCCTCGCCATCGCCCCACGCCTCTGCGTCGCCTACGAACGCAACGTAGAGACCAACACCCAGCTGGAACGAGCCGGCATCGAGGTAGTCCGAATCCAGGGCTCCGAGCTGGGCAGCGGCCGAGGCGGCCCGAGGTGCATGAGCTGCCCCATCACCCGAGACCCCTGGGTCTTTGCCAGGTGACCTGTGGACAGGTCTGCAAAAAACGCGTCGTTGCCGGCGCAACTGATTTTCCGACGCCCGCGGGGTTTGCGGGCGGCGGAAAATCAGCTGCGCCGGCAACGACTAAAAGGCGTTTTTTGCCTGCGGAGCGAAGCGGAGCCAAGCTAGCCCAGCTTTTTGCCCGCGGAGCGAAGCGAAGCCAGTTAGCGCAGTGTCAGTTGACGGCCGATGAGGCCCTGCTTTGCTCTGCGGGCGGCGGCGTCCAGCGGCTCCGTGATCGCCAGGGTGTCCTGGTAGCGCTTGACGAAATCGGCCAACGGGGCCTCCCAGTCGGCGGCCTCCGGCTCGCCCGGGATGTCCCACACCGGCACCAGCAGTCCGTGGGCGCGGAACATGCCGGCGAACTTGGTGCCGTCGCCGAGCAGCAGCTCGCCCGCGGCCGACAGCCGGGACAGCGCGTCCAGCGCCGGGTCCTCGTCGTCACCCAGCACCCAGCGGACGTGTCCCTTGTCCGGCGCGATCCGGCACCAGTACGCGGCCTTCGCCGCGGCCAGCCGGACGGTCGGGTAGATCGACGCGTTGGCCCGCTCCAGGGACGCCTTGACGTTGGCGTCCTGCAGCTGGTCGTCGTCGAGCCAGTACTCGAAGCCGTCGTGCATGGTGATCTCGAGCGGGCCGTCGACGAGCACGTCCTGCAGGCGCACGCCCTCACCGGGCAGCGCCGGGACCGACACCGGGTTGCCCGGCGTGGTGCCGAGCGCGGCGAGGATGGCGACGGCGAGGTCGCGGGAGACGTCACCGGACTGCACGTGCCGCTGTAGGCCGATGAAGACCTCACCGTCCTGGCGCGACATGGCCGGCCAGGCCATCGGCAGCACCGTGGACAGGGTGACCGGGCGGTCGCCGAACTCCTCGATGATCGCCGGCGTCAGGGTCAGCTTCGCCGACGCGGCCGGGACCAGTTCGCGGAGCGCGACCCATTCGGGCTCGTCGGCCAGGCCCTCGAACGGGCGGGCGACGAAGATGTCGCGCACCTTGGTCTTGGGGGCGGACTCGCGGGGCTTACGACGCTTACTCACGAGGGACCAGCGTAGGCGGTGTCACCCGAAAAGCGGTGATGCGGGCCACCCGTGTGTGTCAGGCGCGCGGGAATCGCACCTCAGCGACCGTTCCGCCACCCTCGCGCGGGCGCAGCGACACCCAGCCGTGCTGGCGCTCCACCATCCGCCGGACCAGGTAGAGGCCCAGGCCGGCGCCGGGGTGGTGGTGCCGGTCGCCGCCCTCGGCCTGCCAGTACCGCTCGAAGGCGCGCTCGACGTGCTCGGGGGCGATGCCGGCGCCGCGGTCGGAGATCCGGAAGCGCAGCGTGTCGTCGTCGGTACCGGCGCACACCTCGACCGTGCTCTCCGGCGGGGAGTACTTCTCGGCGTTCGTGGTGAGCTCGGTGAGGATGGTGGCGATCGAGTCGCGGTTCCCGTACGCCTTCGGCAGGTCGGCCGGCAGGTGCGCGAGCTTCAACCGGCGCCGCAGGTCGGCTGGCAGCTCCTCGACCGCCTCGCGCAGCGCCTCGACCAGGTCGAACGGGCCGGCCGGGGAGGTGCCCACCACGCCGTCGTCGCTTGCCGCGGAGAGCAGCCGGTCGACCAGCCGGGCCAGCTCACCGGCCCGGTTGCCGATCACCCGGACCGCCTCCCGGCGTCCCGGCTCGCCGAGCGTCTCCCAGTGGTTGGTGAGGGTGTCCGCGTACCCCTTGATCACGGTGACCGGGGTGCGCAGCTCGTGGCTGGTCACCGCGACCCAGAGATCGCGGTCGGCTTGCGCGCCGGCCGCGTCCGGCGCGGCCGCCGGATGCACCGGCAGGCCGCGGCCGAGTCCGTAGAGGCGGCCGATCTGACCGGAGAGCAATTCCAGTACGGCGTGATGCTCCGGCCCGGGCTCCCCGACGTCGCCGAAGTAGACGTGCAGCGACCCGGCGAACGTGTCACCGGCCTCGCACCGGGCGCCGAGCATGTGCCGCAGGTCGCCGCCCTCGATCTGCCGGGCGAACTCGTCGTTCACCGAGTCCAGTGGCACCAGCAGGGTGCGGCCGCCGCGGCGGAGCCGGTCGTCGGCACGTTTCACCCGGCGGCCGATGGCCGGCTCGCACACCCCGGTGGCCGCGATGATCCGGCCGTGGCCGTCCGTGTACTCGGCGAAGCCGGCGCCGCGCGCGCCGAGCACGTCCTGGGCGAGCCGGACCAGTTGCTGAAGGACGGGCAGGCCGCTCTCCCCGGCGTTGACGCGGTCGGCGACCGCGATCTGACCCCGGGTCAGCGCTGGGTAGTCGGGACTGTCCGGCATGTCTGCGAGTCTGCCTCGGTGTTCTCGTTTTGTGCAGCTGTGTCAGCGGTCACATCTGCTGCAGGCGGTCCAGGACGAACGCGGGACGGTCGCTGATCACGCCGTCCACCCGGTGCTGGAGCACGAGCTCCAGGTCGTGGGGCTCGTTGACGGTCCAGACGTACGTCTGGTGGCCGGCCGCCCGCATCGCCGGCAGCAGGCTGGGCCGGTTGCGCAGCAGGTCGACGCCGGGACCGGCGATCCGCGCGCCGAACGGCAGCTTGCCCTTGCCGACACCGGGCGGCACCAGCTCGAGCAGATAGACGGTGGGCAGGGACGGTGCCTGGGCACGGACCCGGCGTAGTGCCAGCGCCGCGAACGACATCACGGTGACCTGCACCGGGTCGTCCGGTTTCGGGTCGGCCAGGCCGAACCGGCGGAGCATCTGGATCAGCCGGCGTTCCACCTCGGCGCCGTACCGGGACGGGTGTTTCGTCTCGATCAGCAGGCGGACCCGCCGGCCGGACTCACGGACCGCGCCCAGCAGCCGCTCCAGGGTGAGCAGCCGGCTCAGCTCGGGCAATTCCTCGTCGGCGGGATAGCCGGGGTGCCAGGAGCCGTAGTCGAGCTGGTCGAGCTCGGCCAGGGTGCGCCGGCTGACCAAGCCTTTCCCGTTGCTGGTGCGGTTCAGGCGCCGATCGTGCACGCAGACCAGATGACCGTCTCTGGTCAGCCGCACGTCGCACTCGAGACCGTCGACGCCGGCTTCGAGTGCGCGCATGTACGCCCCGAGCGTGTGCTCGGGCAACTCGGCCGCACCGCCGCGGTGGGCGAAGACGAGGGGGCGATGGTCATCGCTGATGTTCATGTTCTACCGCCGCGAAAGTTCTGGCCTAGCTGCTACAACACCCGGGCCGGCTGTCCGTCCTCGCTGACCATGTCACGGCCGCGGGCCGCCCAGGACTGCATTCCGCCGTCCAGGTTGCGAACGTTGTCCCAACCCTGGTTCATCAGATAGGCCACCACCTGGCCGGAGCGCCCACCGGCCCGGCAGATCACCACGACCTCGCCGTCCGACGGCACCTCGGCCATCCGGGCCGGCACCTCCATCATCGGCAGGTGGTGGGCGCCGGGGGCGTGGCCCGCGGTCCACTCGTCCGGCTCACGAACGTCGAGCAGGTAGGCATCGGTGCCTACCTGCTCCGGGGTCACGGTGGGTACCTGAGGTCCGAACACGGCTCTCAGGGTACGGCGAGATCAACTCTCGCCTGCCGGGAGGTCAGGACTTTTTCGACGGGTTGGCGGCCATCCAGTCGGTCATCTTGTCGGCCTTCATCGCCTCGAAGAGCGCCAGCGCCTTCTCCTTGTCGGAGACCACCACGGACTGCCCGTTGATCGTCTCGCTGCCCTTGTTCGGGCTGGTCAGGAACGTCAGGTTGTCGCCGCGCAGATTGCGGAACTGCAGAACCATGTCCTTGAGCGAGAAGTCGTTGTCGACGGTGACCGCCGCGGCCACCGCGGTGAGGAAGTCGTCGAGCTTGCCCGGGCTGGTCAGGGTGCCGCTGCTGGCCGCCTTGTCCATCAGCGCCTTGAGGAACTCCTGCTGGTGCTGCATGCGGGCGAAGTCGCCGCGGGCGAACTGCTTGCGCTGACGCACCCAGTCCAGCGCCTGGGCGCCGTTCATGTGCATCATGCCCTTCTTGAACACCCGGAACGGCTTGTGGATCGACGTGATGGTCTGGTCCACCTTGAGGTCGACCCCGCCGAGCGCGTTGGTGACCTCCTTGAACCCGCCGAAGTCGATCGCCACGACGTGGTCCAGCCGCACACCTGTCAGGCACTCGACGGTACGGACCGCGCGGGGCAGGCCGCCGAACGCGAACGAGGCGTTGATCTTGGCGCGGGAGCCGGAGCTGCACGGCGCGTTGTTGCCGCTCGGGACGACCACCCACAGGTCGCGGGGGATCGAGACGAGCTGCGCGTTCTTGTGGTCGGCCGGCACGTGCATGATCATCAGCGAGTCCGCGCGCCACGCGTTGGCCTGGTCCTCCTTGGCGTCCGGGTCCCGCGAGTCGCTGCCGACCAGCAGGATGTTGAACGCCCCGTCGACCGTCTTGGCCGGCCGGTCCGTGGTGATCTCGGAGAACGCGTCGGTGCGCTTGAGGTCGTTGTCGATCCCGTTCACGTAGTTGACCGCGTAGATGCCGCCGACCAGGGCCAGGATCAGCGCCACGCCGCCGGCGACCAGGGCGATCCGGCCCCAGCGCGGGCGAGCCTTGCCGCCCTTGTAGGAGCGTCCGCGGTCACCGGGGCCGCCAGGGCCGCTCGGTCCACCCGGCCCGGCCGGCCCGGCGGCCGGCACGGAGCGTCCGGTGGGGCGGGCGGAAGCCGGCCCGGACGGCGGGACGGTGGCCCGTCCGGAGGAGTTCCCGCTGGGAGAGGTGGTCGCAGACATGAGACCAGATTAGGTCGGGAACGCGAATGATCCGGACATCGGACGGGGGTTCGGCACGAAGGTGGGAGTTCTTCCGGAACGCCGGTGACCTGCAACGATGATCCGCTCCCGGACCGACGATCCGGTCCCGGTGCATCGAACGGACGCCGGATGAGCCGGTGCCCGGGCCGGCGTGGCGACTACGCCGGCCCGGGCGGTGCGGGATGGCTCAGTGCGCCCCGTGCCCGGTCAGCGACCGGACCTCGAGCTCGGCGTACTTCTCCGCGTCCGTCTCCTTGCTGATCACGGTGCCCAGCCAGCCGAAGAAGAAGCCCAGCGGGATCGAGATCAGGCCCGGGTTGGACAGCGGGAACCAGTGCCAGTCGTGGTCCGGGAACATCGCGGTGGGCGAGCCGGACACCACCGGCGAGAAGAACACCAGCAGAACCGCGGTGAGCAGGCCACCGTAGATCGACCAGATCGCGCCCGAGGTGTTGAACCGGCGCCAGAACAGGCTGTAGAGGATCGCCGGCAGGTTCGCCGACGCCGCCACCGCGAACGCCAATGCCACCAGGAACGCGACGTTCAGGCTCTGCGCGAAGATCGACAGAGCGATCGCGACCGCGCCGATGCCGAGGGCGGAGAACCGGGCGACCCGGACCTCGTCCCGCTCGGACGCGTTGCCCCGCTTGATCACGTTGGCGTAGAAGTCGTGCGAGGCGCTCGACGACGACGCCAGGGTCAGCCCGGCCACCACGGCCAGGATCGTCGCGAACGCGACCGCCGCGATGATCGCCAGCAGCACCGCGCCGCCGGTGTCCCCGCCCAGGTAGTCGATGCCGAGCTTCTGTGCCAGCTGCGGCGCCGCGGTGTTGCCCGCCTTGTCCTGCGCGGTGATCGCCTTGCCGCCCACCAGAGCCGCCGCGCCGAAGCCCAGGGCCAGGGTGAACAGGTAGAAGACACCGATGATGCCGATCGCCCAGAGCACGCTCTTGCGGGCGATCCGCGCGGTCGGCACGGTGTAGAACCGGGTCAGGATGTGCGGCAGGCCGGCCGTGCCGAGCACCAGCGCGAGACCCAGCGACAGCAGGTCCATCTTGCTGTAGAAGGTCTTCGTGGCGTCGCCGGCCGTCTCGACCCCGTACCGCAGGCCGGGTTCGAGGAAGGCCGCGCCCTTGCCGGACTGCGCGGCGGCGTCACCGAGCAGCGTCGACAGGTTGAACTTGTAGTGCGCCAGCACCAGGATCGTCATCACCAGGGCGCCGGTCATCAGCATGAACGCCTTGACGATCTGGACGTAGGTGGTGCCCTTCATGCCGCCGACCACCACGTAGACGATCATCAGCGCGCCGACCAGGATGATCGTGAAGACCTTGGCGGTGGCCGCGTCCATACCCAGGAACTTCTCGTCCGCGGTGATGCCGAGCAGCAGCGAGACGAGCGCGCCGGCGCCGACCATCTGGGCGATCAGGTAGAAGATCGAGACCACGACGGTGGAGACCGAGGCGGCGGTGCGCACCGGGCGCTGACGCATCCGGAACGCCAGCACGTCGGCCATCGTGTACCGGCCGGAGTTGCGCAGGAACTCGGCGACCAGCAGCAGCGCCACCAGCCAGGCGACCAGGAAGCCGATCGAGTAGAGGAAGCCGTCGTAGCCGTAGAGCGCGATCAGGCCGGCGATGCCGAGGAACGAGGCGGCCGACATGTAGTCGCCACCGATCGCCATGCCGTTCTGGAACCCGGAGAACTGGCGGCCACCGGCGTAGAAGTCGGTGGCGGTCTTGGTCTGCCGGCTCGCCCAGATCGTGATGCCCAGGGTGATCGCCACGAAGACCAGGAAGAGCGTGATGGTCAGCGTCCGCGAGGTGCTGGACGAGGACTCGGCCGCGAGCAGGGTCGGCGTCACAGCGCACTCCCCTCGACGGGCTTGTCAGCCTCGGCAGCAGCCTTGGCGGAGGTCTTGTCGGTCTTGGCGGCCCGATCCGCTGCGGCGGTCGGCTGGCCGTCCTCGATCGTGTTGTAGATGTCGTCGGCGAGCGGGTCGACCTCCCGCGCGGCGAACCGCGCGTAGTACCAGGCGATCACGAACGTCGTCACGAACTGCAGCAGGCCGAGGAGCAAGGCGACGTTGATGTTGCCGACCAGCTTGATCGCCATGAAGTCCCGCGCGTACGCGGAGAGCAGGACGTACAGGGCGTACCAGAGGATGAACGCGATCGTCGTCGGGAAGATGAACTTGCGAAGGGTTTGGCGCAGTCGACCGAATTCCTCGGAGTTCTGCACCTCGAGATATCTCTCGGGCGTAGCCGGCACGGGATCACCACCTTTGATCGGCGGGTGGACTTTCCGGCACCGTACGAAGGAAAGCCGTACCGCCCGGAACCCCGGTCAGTGCCTGCGCTGAGTGGTGGTCTGACTGCGCTGAGCGGTTGTCAGTGCAGTTCGGCGTACCTCCCCCGGAAGTGCGCCAGCGGTGCGGCGGCCCCGCCCACCTGGACCGATTCGATGATCGACTCGGTCAGCAGGGCCCAGCCGCAGGGCCGGTCGGAGTCCAGCCGGCAGCCCAGCCAGGTGCCGGCGTGTGCCGGGATCGGGCCGTACGCGGTCTGCTGCCACTCACCGGTGGCGAACAGCCCGCCCGGCGCCGGCATCAGCCCGGCGAACCGGTCGGCGAGCTGCCGGTCGGCCGGAGTGAGCGGGGTGACCGCGAACCGCCGGGACTCGGCGACGGCGTCCCAGAAGTCGCTCTCCTCGTCGATCAGGCCGAGCACCCGGCCCGGATCACCGTCGGCGACCAGGATCGAGGAGACGGTAAGCCCGGCCGGTCCGGGCGTGGTCCAGAGCGTGACCGGTGCGGCCAGCCGGCCCCGGAACCGGCGTACCGGGGACTTGTCCTCGTCGGGCACGGCGAACGGGTCGGTGGAGTGGATCGTCATCCGATCATTCTCCCGATTACAGATCGTGCACGTCGCTTCCGAATTTAATTGATCAGCGGCTATTTTCCTCTGGGGGCTTCTGGCGGGAGGGAGACGGCGCATGCCTCAACAGGTGGTTCTACGGCCAGGCGACGTCGTTCACGTCGGGGCCGACGCGAGTGTGCAGTTCTCCGGCGACCGGGCCCTGACCTTCCGGATCATCCGGGTTGATCCCCGGGTCACCTACGACGGCTGGATCTGGCTGGACGGGTACGTCCTCGGCCCGGCCGGCAACGCGTTGCAGCGACGGCGGATCTTCGTCCGGCAGGAGGGTCTGCGGACGATCCGGGCCAACCGGGTGCCGGCCCCGCGTAATGGATCTCGAAATGTCGGCCGCCCCTGAGGAACGGCCGGTAATGGCGACCGCCATTTAACCCTCGAAAGTGGACGATCTCCGGGTTTCATCGGATTACCCATTCTGTGTAATCTCGTCCGGGGGTGCCGTCATGACCGACGATTTGCCGCGCGCGGGCGACGTGCTGCACGTCGGTGGCGCGGCCAGTGTGCAGTTCGCCGGGGAGCGGGCGTTGACGTTCCGGGTGATCCGGGTGGATCCCCGACGGACCTATGACGGCTGGCTGTGGATCGACGGATATGTGCTGGGCCCGTCCGGTGAAGCGGTCGATCGGCGGGTCATTTTCGTCCGCCACGACGGGCTGCGGAAAATGTGCTGACGCTATCGCGGAGTGACCGCGGCGAGCACTTCCGGCATCCGGCGATCCAGCAGATCACCGGCTATTCCGGAGCCGACCAGATAGGCGGCCGCTCCGTAACCCAGGCCGATCGGCAGCCCGGCCCAGGTCCACGCCGTTCCGAGCAGGTAGCCGGCCAGCACGACGGGCAGCGCCCCGAACAGACCGCCGATCATGCCGGCCAGGCTGGGCAGGCCCTTCGCCAGGCCGCCACCGGACGTGACGGCGAACGGGCCGGTGGACTCCGGCAGGGCGTAGGCGGCCCGTACCGAGATCGGCAGCATCAGGGCCAGCCCGGTGCCGTAGACCGCGAACAGCGTGCCCAGGTGGGCCGGGATCCGGGCCGGTTGCCCGGAGATGACGCCGGCCAGCACCGCCACCAGCACCAGCAGCGGGACCGTGAACAGGGCGTGTGCCGCCGCCCGGGAGTGGATCTCCAGGCGGCCGGGTATCCCGATCGACAGGTTGGTGGCGTAGGCGCTGCCGTCGTACCCGAACTGGTTGGACAGTGCCACCGGCGCGATCGCGCCGACCAGGAACGCCATGCCGCCGGCCATCCCGGTGACCGGTCCGAGCGCCGAGGTCAGCGGCAGGAACAGCCCGGCCATGGTCAGCGCGACCAGCCCGGCCCGCCGCCGGTTCTCCCGCCACCAGTACCGCGTCTCGCGGGCCACCAGCGCGCCGAACCGGGTCCGCGGCCACCAGCGGAACATCAGTTGATCGACAGGTCCGCGACCGTCGGCCCGGGCCGCGGGTCCGCGTCCGCCGGAGGTCGCGGTGCCGGCCATCGCCTGCTCCAGGGTCCGGCTCCACCACCAGACCAGGCCGCCGACGGCGGCGAGCACGATCACCAGCTTGATCGGTACGGCCCAGGCCCGCCCGGCCACCACATCCAGACCCATGGAGTACGGAGCGCCGAGCGGTGTCCACCCGGCCACCGTCGCGATCGCCGCGACGTTGTCCCAGTCGGCCCGGTTCAGCAGCCCGAGCAGCAGCAACTGCAGCGGCCCGACCGAGGCGGCCACCACGGCCAGCATGATGGTGGCCAGGTCACGTGCCCGCCGGGACCGCAGCGCGGTGGCGAAGGCGCTGGTCACCGCGCGGCTCAGGGTCACGCACAGGAGCAGCCCGGCGGTCACCCCGAGCGCCTCGGCGAGCCCGGCCAGGGGTCCGCCGAGCCGGGTCGCGGTGTCCACCATCCCGGCGGTGGCGGTCAGGGTGGCCAGGGCCGGCAGCCCGGCCAGGGCGGCGACGCCGAGCCCGGCGATCAGGGTGCGCCGGCGCAGCGGCAGCAGCGCGAACCGTGCCGGGTCCAGCGACTCGTCGACGCCGAAGAACAGCAGCGGCAGGAAGAGCCAGCCGAGCACCAGCAGCGCGCCGCCGAACGGCAGCAGCATGCCGGCCGCGCGCTCGTCGCCGAGCAGCCCGGGCAGGGCGAACCCGGCGTAGCCGAGCACGGCCAGCACGGTGGCCGCGAACGCGCCGACCACGAAGAGGGTGACCCGGGCCGGTCGGCCGCGCAGGCCGTTCGCGGTGATCCGGAGCTTGAGCTTGACGAACGGCCAGACGCCTACAGCCACGCGAGCTCCGAGCCGGTGGCCACCCGGCCGCCGACGACCTGCACGAAGACGTCCTGCAGCGGACGGCCGGCGCGGACGTCGTCGAGCGCGCCGTGCATCCGGAGCACGCCGTCCGACATGATCGCGACGTGCGAGCAGAGCCGCTCGACCACCTCCAGCACGTGGCTGGAGAAGACCACGGTGCCGCCGCCGGCGACGTACCGCTGCAGGATGTCCCGGATCAGGGCGGCCGAGACCGGGTCGACCGCCTCGAACGGCTCGTCGAGCACCAGCAGCCGCGGCGCGTGCAGCAGGGCGCAGGCCAGGCCGATCTTCTTCTTCATCCCGGCCGAGTAGTCGACCACCAGGGTGCGGTTGTCGACACCGAGCTCGAGCACGTCGAGCAGGTCACGGGAACGCTGGTCGACGGTCGCGGCCGGCATCCCGCGCAACAGGCCCTGGTAGGCCAGCAGCTCCGGGCCGCTGAGCCGGTCGAACATCCGGCTGCCCTCGGGGAGCACTCCGACCAGGGATTTCGCCTGGACCGGGGCCTGCCAGACGTCGTACCCGAGAAGGAAAGCCTGACCCGCGTCGGGCCGCAACAGGCCGACGGCCATCGAGAGGGTGGTGGTCTTGCCGGCGCCGTTCGGGCCGAGCAGGCCATAGAAGGACCCGGCCGGGACGTCCAGGTCGACGCCGGAGACCGCGAGCTTGGTGTCGAAGTGTTTGACCAGCCCGCGCACCGACATCGCCGGGGCCATCTGGCCGGTGCGTTGTTCCGGCAGCGTCATGTCTTAGCAACCTAGCCGGGCATCCGGGCTCCGACCAGCCTGTTCACCGGCCCGGCGGGTGGATACGACGGTCCGGACAGAACGGGCTGCCGGTTCGGCCGACACCGTCACCATTCCACAATGGAGAACGGACGGCACAATTAGTTCAGTTAATTGACATTCTGGCCCCGTTGTCACGCTTGTCACAGGCGTCCGGTTCGGCTTGCTCCGCCGACCCGGCGCGGCGCAAGATCTGCCGCGATAACGCATGATCTTGCGATGCGGAACGGGGGTTGCACCGCTAGATCATTGCTGCGTCACGGAAATACCGGGTGCATTCCGGTTTCCGAAAGGGACGGGTGTTCCGCGGCTAAACGGGGGGAACGCGGAACACCCGGACCCGATCAGCCCACGCGCTCGATCACCGCGCGGCGGATCAGGAATTTGCCCGCCTCGCGAACCTGCTCGAATGCGGCGTTGTTCAGCAGAATGCAGCTACCCGACGTGCTCTGCACGGTCACCGTGGTGCTCTTGTTGTTGTCCAGGTTCGTGACCTTGAGACGAGTGCCGATCGGGAACGTCCCGCTGGACGCGAACGGCGCGCCGGCCTCGCCGGACAGCGTCACGGTCGAGCCCTTGCAGACCACCTCGCCGGCGCCGGTGCCGTTCGCGGCCCCGGCCGGCGCACTCGTCGCCTGCTGCGCGGGCGCGGTCGTCGCGGGGGCCTTGGTCGGCGCCTGAGTCGGCGCCTTCGTGGGGGCCTTTGTGGGCGCCTTGGTCGGCGCCTTCGTCGGCGCGGCGGGCGCGGCGATGTTCGTGGTGCAGCCGGCCTCGCGGCGCTGCAGGTTGATCAGGTCGACCACGGCCTGCCGGTTCGCCAGGATCGCGTCGGTCTGCGCGTTGGGGTGCGCTCGCTGATCGGCCATGAAGGTGAGGGTGTCGCGCAACGACTGGTCCAGGCCGCCGCAGTTGGTGGCGGCGTTGCTCATCCCGGTGCCGACGGCCAGCGCACCGCCGGCCAGGCCCGCGACAACCAGTCCGATCACGACCTTGCGGTTGCGCCCGAACAGTCCGCTACCCGGCCGCTTGTATGCACGTGAGCTCCTCATGACCGTCATTACGCAGGGCGGTTCGGCCGCGGACGTGGGTCGTACCTTAAAGATCCTTAAATGCTCCAGCGGCCCGCGGCCGCAACCGCCGGTGCTTCAGGAACGCAGGGATTCCGGGGCGTGCAGGCGCAGCATGGTGGCGCTCACGTCGGCCGGGACCCGGCGGCTGGTCAGCAGTGACACCGCCACCATCACCAGGAACGCCAGCGGCACGGTCCAGGCGGCCGGCTGGCCGACGAACTCGGCGAGCCCGCTCGGCAGGTCCGCCCCGAGCACCGTGACCAGCACCGCAAGCACTGCCGCACCGCCACCGACCAGTATTCCGGCGGTCGCGCCGGCGTCGGTCAGCCCGCGCCACCAGATGCCCAGCACCAGCAGCGGGCAGAAGCTCGACGCGGCGACCGCGAACGCCAGCCCGACCACCCGGGAGACGTCCATGTCGGACACGAACATCGACATGGTGATCGGTACGACCGCGGCCAGCAGCGTGGCCAGCCGGAATTCGCGCACCGAACCGGACCGGCCGGGCCGCAGCACGTCCGTGAAGATCACCCCGGCGACGCTGGTCAGCAGCCCCGACGAGGTGGACAGGAAGGCGGCCAGCGCCCCCGCGGTGACCAGCGCGCCGAGCAGCCGGCCCAGGTGCCCGCCGCCCAGGGCAGCCTCGGGCAGCAGCAGCACCACGGCATCGGTACGCCCGGTCATCAGCAGTTGCGGCGTGTAGATCCGGCCGAGCACCCCGTAGAGCGTCGGCAGCAGGTAGAACAGCCCGACCATGGCCAGCACCACGAGCGTGGTGCGCCGGGCCGACGCGCCGTCCGGATTCGTGTAGAACCGCACCAGCACGTGCGGCAGCCCCATCGTGCCCAGGAACGTCGCCAGGATCAGCGAGTACGTCCCGAACAGCCCGGAGTCGCCGCCCGGCTGCAGCCAGTCCGCGCCGAACTTGGCGTCGACGGTGCTCACCCGGGGCACCGGGTCACCGGCCGCGAAGTGCAGCGTCTCGCCCGCGCTCACCGGACCGATCCCGGCCAGCTCGGCGTCCCGCTCGATCACCACGCTGGTCGCGGCCGGGAACACCGCACCGGCCGGCGGTGTCACCGGCGGACGGCCGTCGGACTGCCACTGCATGATCAGGAACACGATCGGCACGGCCAGCGCGGTCAGCTTCAGCCAGTACTGGAACGCCTGCACGAAGGTGATCGCGCGCATCCCGCCGAACGCCACGTTGCCGGTCACCACGATGCCGATCAGCAGGGCGCCCCAGACGTACGACCCGCCGGTCACGGTGGCGAAGGTCAGGCCAGCGCCCTGCAACTGGGGCAGCAGGTAGAGACAGCCGATGAACAGCACGAACGCGGTGGCCAGCCGGCGCAACCGGGTGGAGCTCAGCCGTACCTCGCAGAAGTCGGGCAGGGTGAACGCGCCGGAGCGGCGCAGCGGCGCGGCCACGAAGAGCAGCAGCGCCAGGTATCCGGCGGCGAAACCGACCGGGTACCAGAGCACCTCGACGCCGTACCGCAGGACCAGCCCGGCCACACCCAGGAACGACGCGGCGGAGAGGTACTCACCGCTGATCGCGGCGGCGTTCCAGGCCGGGCTGACACTGCGCGAGGCGACCAGGAAGTCCGAGGTGGTGCGGGCGAAACGGAGGCCGTACGCGCCGATCGCCACGGTGATCAGCACGACCAGGACCAGGCCGGGGACCAGGTACGGGTTCACCGCTCGGGCCGCCGGATGACCGCGGTGAAGTCCTGCTCGTTGCGTTCGGCCCAGTGCACGTAGGCGGCGCCGACCAGGACCAGGAACGGGAAGGCGAGCACACCGAGCAGCAGCCACGGCAGGTTCATCCCGAACACCTTGAGCCCGCCCACCGCCGGCGCCGCGGCGAACAGCAGTGGCAGCGCGCCGAGCCCGGCCGCCACCACCAGCGACAGCCGCAGCGCGAGCGCCAGCTGGGCCCGGATCAGCCCCTTCACCAGGGCATCGCCGATCGGGGTGCCCTCGGTCAGGTCGGTGCGGGCCGGGTCGGCGGGGCCGCGGCGGGCGGCGGCTTCGCCGAGCACCACCCGGGTCCGTGGCAGCGGCGGTTCGTCGGCCATGTCCGGCAGTCTCGCCGCCCCGCGCGGAATGTCAACCCCCGGACCGGGTCAGCGCCGCGCATCCATCCGGGTCCATCGGGTACGCGCCGTTGCCGATCAGGTCCATGGCCGTCGACCGGCCGAGGTTCCAGGCCTGCCAGTCGCTGTCGGCGATGGTCAGGCCGAGGTGGTAGAGCACGCAACTGCGGTCCCGGGCGTCGGACAGCTCGATCACCGCCGGGACCGCGTCCGGGGACAGGTCGGACAGGTAGGCCACGTCGATCCGGCCGACCGGCGCGTCCACCTGGTTACGGGCGATCATCAGGTCCGGGTTCGCCACCGCAAGGCCGAGCAGGGCCAGCACGCCGGTCGCGATCGCCACCCGGGGCAGCCACGGCGCGCGGATCCGGATCCCGGCCAGCAGCACCAGGATCAGGACCACCCCGAACCACACCTCGCAGCAGGCGACCAGCAGGCGCAGCCGGGTCAGGCCGTAGATGTCGATGTAGGCCTGCATCCGGATCAGCGCCGAGGCCACGATGAGCAGGGTGAGCCCGGTCAGCGGGCCCAGGACCGCGCGGAACACGGTCCGGTCGGCGGGTGCCTCCCGGGGTGCCCAGCGGGCCGCGCCGGCCAGCACCAGCAGGGTCAGCCCGGTGACGAAGCAGAGCTGCCAGAAGCCGCCGCGGGCGTACTCGGCGTAGGTGAGACCGGCAGTGGTCCGCACGTGCCGGTCCCCGCCGAACAGCGGCACCAGCTGGACCACGACGAACGCCGCGAAGAGCAGGGTCAGCAGGCCCAGCGGCACGGCCCACTCCAGGCGGCTCACCTTGCGGCCCTCGGTGTGATCGAGCTCGGTCAGGTCGGGCGGGGCGGCGAGCAGGAAGGCGGCACCGCCGAACACCGGGGCGGCCAGGCAGCAGATGAAGACCCAGCGGAACATGCCGTCCACCTGCAGGTCCGGCAGGACCGTGTCGAAGAGGCGGGCGAACTTCGGGTCGGCCGAGGCGAAGAGCAGACCGAAAACGGTCAGCAGGACAACCGAGACGGCCAGGGTGGCGATGATCCGGATCGGCGCCGGGCCGTTGCCGGTCCGGCGCATCCGCGCCAGGCCGCGGACCAGCCAGGGCAAGGACCGCAGGATCGCGCGGGGAGCCATCAGGTACGTGGTGAGCGCCGCCCTGATCGACCGTCCCGCACCGATCGCCAGCGCGAAGGTCAGCGTCGCGGTGAGCAGGCAGAGCGCGAACAGCCAGCCGGCCGCGCGGAACGTGCCGACCCCGAGCAGCGCGATGGTGGCGACACCCCAGAACAGCTGGTCCCCGCGTCGGCGCCGGGCCGGGCGGATCACCAGCGGCGGCACCGCGCTGGTCGCCGGCCGGGCCACCAGCAGCGCGATCCCACCGGCCAGCGCGGTGATCAGCCAGCCGAGGCCGGGCTGGTCCAGCGGCAGGGACACCGCGGCGACCACGGTGGCGGCGATCACCGCGACGATCGTGCTCGCCGAGGCCGGTGCGCCCGGTCCGGGCATCATCCGGCCCCAGGTGGAGACGTCCGGCCACGGGCCGTGCAACTGACCTTTTGCGACGAATTGTTCCGTATTTTGGGCAGGCGGTGCCGTGGACATGGCGAAACCTCGTCTTGTTAGAGGGGGAGACGTACGTGGATGTGGCAGCCGCGGCGCTCGGTCGGCTCGACCACGGCGATCGTTCCGTTGTGGAGCTGCACCACCCAGCGGGCGATGGCCAGGCCCAACCCGGTGCCGCCGCCGGTCGGCCGCTCACCCCGGGTGAAGCGTTCGAAGACCCGTTCCCGATCCGCCGCCGGGATGCCGGCGCCCTGGTCGGCGACGGCGAACAGCACCTGCTCGTCGCGGCGCTCGGCGCGCAGCGTGACCAGGCCGCCGGGCGGGCTGTGCCGGGTCGCGTTGTCCAGCAGGTTCGCGAACACCTGGTGCAGTCGCTCGCGGTCGGCGGGCAGCACCAGCGCCGGCGCGGACACCTCGAACCGGACGTCCTGCCCGATGCCGTCGGCGTTGACCTTCGCCTCCCGGACCACCTCGTCCAGGAACTCCGGCACGTTGATCAGTTCACGGCGCATCGGCACCACACCGGCGTCCAAACGGGACAGGTCGAGCAGGTCGGCGACCAGGCGGCTGAGCCGTTCGGTCTGGCTCAGCGCGGTGTGCATGGTCTGCGGGTCGGTGTCGGCCACCCCGTCGACGATGTTCTCCAGCAGGCCGCGGAGGGCGGTGATCGGCGTACGCAGCTCGTGCGAGACGTTCGCGATCAGCTCGCGGCGCTGCCGGTCGGCGGCCTCCAGGTCGGCGGCCATCTGGTTGAAGGCCTGGGCCAGCTCGCCGACCTCGTCCTGTGACCGGGTCCGGATCCGGCGGGTGTAGTCGCCGCGGGCCATGGCGCCGGCCGCGACCGTCATCTCGCGCAGCGGAATCGTCGCTCCGTGTGCCATCACCTGCAGCGTGGCCAGCCCGAGAGCGGCCGCGATGCCGATCCAGAGCACGTCCACCCGGTAGAAGTCGATGCTCCACAGGAAGACCAGCAGGCCGATGCCGCCGGCGAAGCCCAGCGCCAGCGAGAGCTTCGCCTTGATCGAGCGCACCGGGTCGAGCGGGCGGGGCAGCCAGCGGAACAGGTGGGCCGCCACGTCGTGCACGACCTGCATCACCCGGCCGATCATCGGTCGACTTCCAACGCGTACCCGACGCCGTGCACCGTGCGGATCAGATCCGCGCCCAGCTTGCGGCGCAGGCCCTTGATGTGGCTGTCGACGGTACGGGTGCCGGAGGCGTCCGCCCAGCCCCACACCTCGGCCATCAGCCGCTCCCGGGGCAGCACCGTGCGCGGCGTCCGGGCCAGGTGCACGAGCAGGTCGAACTCGGTCGGGGTGAGGTGCTTCTCGGCGCCGCCCCGGAGCACCCGGCGCTCCGCCTGATTGATCTCCAGGTCGCCGAACCGCAGCGTGGGCGGGCCGGGCTTCGGGATCGCCGCGGTCTTGTTGACCCGGCGCAGCAGGGCGTGCACCCGGGCGGCCAGCTCGCGCATCGAGAACGGCTTGGCCATGTAGTCGTCGGCGCCGACCGCGAGGCCGACCAGCAGGTCGGTCTCGTCGCCACGGGCGGTCAGCATCAGCACCGGGACCGGACGTTCGGCCTGGATCCGGCGGCAGACCTCGAGACCGTCGAAGCCGGGCAGCATGATGTCGAGGACGATCACGTCCGGCGGGGTGTGCCGGGCGGCCTCGACCGCGCTCGGCCCGTCCCCGACGACCTGCACCAGGAAGCCCTCGGCCCGCAGCCGGGCCGCCACCGCGTCGGCGATGGCCCGCTCGTCCTCGACGACGAGAACTCGCCGCTCGGTCGTCGTCTCCACGCCTGCACTCCCTCACCGATCGCCGCGGCCGCGGCCGGTGCGCCCCCGTGACTCACCGGCCGCCCGCGTGGTCAGCAGCTTATAAACCGCTGAAGGAGGGCTGGAGGTGGAGTTGTGAACGAACTGTGGAGATGAGTTATCCCCGGCTGCCTGTGGATAACTCTGTGGAGAACTCGGTGGGGTTGTGGATAAGCGTGTGGATTAGCGGGTCCAGTCGTGCTTGGCGGCCCGGATCAGGCGGTCCTTCAGCTCCCGGGTGTGCCGCCGGCTGACCGGCAGCTCCACGCCGTCGACCGCCACCACATAGCCGGAACCGGTCAGCCGCAACTCGGTGACCAGGCGCAACTGCACCAGGTAGGAGCGGTGGATCCGGGCGAAACCGGCGTTCGCCCAGCTCTCGGCGAGCGTGGCGAGCGAGACCCGGACCAGGTGGGAGGCGTCCGCGGTGTGCAGCCGGGCGTAGTCGCCCTGCGCCTCCACCCAGCGGACCGAGGACCGCGGCAGCATCCGGGTGGTGCCGGCCAGCTCGACCGGGATGGCCTGCTCGTCGACGCCGGCACCGGCAGAGCCGGCCGCCGGCATCGGGGTGGAGCGCAGCCCGGCGACCCGGCGCAGCGACTCGCCCAGGCGCTCGGCCCGGACCGGCTTGCGGACGTAGTCGGTGACACCCAGGTCGAAGGCGTCCACCGCGCCGTCGTCGTACGCGGTGACGAAGACGATCGCCGGGGGATGCGCGAAGCGGCGCAGGATCCGGGCCAGTTCCATGCCGTCCAGGCCGGGCATCCGGATGTCCAGGAAGACCGCGTCCACCTCGGTGTCCCGGAGCACCCGCAACGCCTCGGTGGCGTCGCCGGCCCGGTGCACGTACGCCACCCGGCCGTCCGCGTTCAGCAGGTAGGCCAGCTCGTCCAGGGCAGGTGGCTCGTC
The DNA here is from genome assembly GCF_001509495.1 of Actinoplanes awajinensis subsp. mycoplanecinus. Classification (NCBI taxonomy): domain Bacteria; kingdom Bacillati; phylum Actinomycetota; class Actinomycetes; order Micromonosporales; family Micromonosporaceae; genus Actinoplanes; species Actinoplanes awajinensis. Next base: position 42,538 of record NZ_LLZH01000121.1, read on the forward strand.
GTCGACGGCGAGCACGACGAGGGTCATGCCCGCACCTGGGGATGGAACTTCGGCACTCGCATGCTCACCTTCGTCCCCGCGCCGGGGGCGGTCTCGACGACCAGCCCGTGATGGTCGCCGAAGACCGACCGGAGGCGTTCGTCCACATTGACCAGGCCGACGTGCTGGCCGTCCTCGTTGTCGGAACTGTCCAGGCCGAAAACTGACGGATCCATGCCGACACCGTCGTCCTCGACCGTGATGTGGCATTCGGCGCCGGCATCACGAGCTTCGATGCTCACCATACCGACGCCGGGTTTGCGGGACAGCCCGTGCCGGACCGCGTTCTCCACCAGCGGCTGCAGGCAGAGGAACGGCAGGCCGACCGGCAGCACCTCCGGCGCGATCAGCAACCGGACCTGCAGGCGGTCGCCGAACCGGGCCCGCTCGATGGTCAGGTAGCGGTCGATCGAGCGCAGCTCCTCGGCGAGCGTGGTGAACTCGCCGTGGGTGCGGAACGAGTACCTGGTGAACTCGGCGAACTCCAGGATCAGCTCGCGGGCGCGCTCCGGGTCGGTACGGATGAACGAGGCGATCGCGGTCAGCGCGTTGTAGATGAAGTGCGGGCTGATCTGCGCGCGCAGCGCACGCACCTCGGCCCGGGCCAGCCGCTCCCGGGACGACTCCAGCTCGGCGAGCGCGACCTGGGAACCGGCCCAGCGAGCCGCCTCCAGGGTGGCCTGCACCAGGCCCGGTGCCGGATGGTCGTCGGCGACCGCGACCAGGGCGGCCACCGCCGCGCCGTCCGGGCCGGACAGCGGGGCCACCACCGCGCCGCGGACCACGCAGTCGACCCGGTCGCAGGGCAGATCGGAAGCGGTCAGCACGATCGAACGCCGGCCGGTCAGGGCCCGCTGCGCGGCGGCGGTCAGCTGCTCCGCGTGGTGGCCGCCGCGACCGTCGTACGCCAGGCATTTCTCGCCGTCGTCCAGACCGAGGCCGACCGCGCCCACCAGGGTGCGCAGATGCCGCACGGCCTTGGCCGCGGTGGCCGGGGTCAGCCCGGCCCGCAGCGGCTCGGCGGCCAGCGACGCGGTGTGCAGCACGTCGTAGGTGGCGCGCTGCATGGTGGTGGCGATCCCGCGCCGGGCCCGCAGCCGCAGCACGGCCACGACGGCGGCGGCCAGCGCCGCCAGCACGGCGAGAACCGCCAGCACACTACCGATCTGTCCGGCCATCGCCAGAGCCTATGGGTTTCACCGCACCGTCGGCAGAGCTCATAGATCGACAGGTCTGACCGTGCCCACCCGCGGACGTCGCCCCGGAGGGTTTCGCGTCATGGACGCGCCAGCGGCCAGCGAAGCCCGCAGGGGTCCCGGCGGGAGCGACGATCTGTACACCAGCGGACGCACGACATCGATCTTCTGATTTTGACCTTGAAGGTTTTAGTAGGCGCCCTTGCGGCGGAGGACCACCCAGATCGTGCGCCACAGGATGCTCAGGTCGTAGGTCAGCGACCAGTTGTCGACGTAGTAGAGGTCCAGGCGGACTGCCTCGTCCCAGGACAGGTCCGAGCGGCCGGACACCTGCCACAGGCCGGTGATGCCCGGGCGGACCAGCAGACGGCGGCGGACGTCGCCCAGGTAGTCGCCGTCGTCGGCGGGCAGCGGGCGCGGGCCGACCAGCGACATCTCGCCCTTGAGGACGTTGACCAGCTGGGGCAGCTCGTCCAGCGAGGTGGCGCGCAGCTTGCTGCCGAACGGGAAGATCCGGGGATCTTCCTTCATCTTGAACATCATGCCGTCGGACTCGTTGAGCTCCTCGAGCGTGGCCTTGCGTTCCTCGGCGTCGATGTACATGGTCCGGAACTTCCAGACCTTGAACGTGCGGCCGTCGTGCCCGACGCGGGTCTGCCGGAAGAAGACCGGGCCCGGGTCGGAGAGCCGGATGCCGAGCGCGATCAGCCCCAGGATCGGGCTGATCAGCAGCAGGCCGAGGCCGGCCACCACCCGGTCGAGCAGGTTCTTGATCAGCCAGCCGGGGCCGGAGAGGGTGGGCTCCTCGACGTGCAGCAGCGGCAGGCCCTCGATCGGGCGGATGTGCACGCGCGGGCCGGCGATGTCGGTGAGCTGCGGGGCGACCACCAGGTCGACGCCGGTGCCTTCGAGCTGCCAGGCCAGCCGGCGCAGCTCGCCGGGCTCGGCGCTGGCCGAACCGCAGACCGCGAGCGTGTCCGCGCTGAACTCACGGACCAGGGCGAGCACGTCACGGCCGGCGAAGACCGGGACCGGGGTCTCGATGCCGCGGGCCGCCGCGTAGCCGTCGGTGATGTGGATAGCGACCGGGATCAGGCCGGCGGCCGGGCTGCGGGTGACCGCGGTGTAGACCTCGAGCGCCTCGGGCAGCGTGCCGACCAGGATCATCCGGTGCGCGCCGTGGCCGGTGCGCCGCCGGGAGATGTGCAGGACCTGCCGGGCGAAGACCCGGCCGAACAGGATCAGCAGCAGCGAGCTCAGCGACACCAGGCCGACCGTCGCGCGGGACAGGTCGGTCTTGGTGGCGAACGACAGCAGCGAGACGGCGGCGACCACGGTGACCGAGGTGCGCACCACCCGCTTGAACTCCTCGCTGCCCAGACCCAGGTAGCGGCGGTCGTAGCTGCCGCTGGTCCAGAGCAGGAAGACCCAGCCGAGCGGCAGGACGAGGTAGGCGAAGAAGCCGAACAGGTCCGTCCCCTGCAGGAACCACCAGCTCTTGTCGAGGAAGCCGCTCTTCGACTTCTCGATGAAGGCGTCGGCGATCATGCTGGCCGCGAGGGTGGAGAGCAGGTCCAGGACGATCAGGACCGCGGTGTACGGCCGATGCCACCGGGAGATCCGGCGGTGCTGGCGGGTCCACGCGGAACGCGGGACTCCGTTGCTCGGTGGCTGCTGTTGTGCCGGCCACTCGAAGCTGTCGTACCCCACGGGTTTACTCCGGCTGCTGTCGGTCGTTGGGCGGTGCAGGCTAGTCGTCACTTCGCCTACGTCCTCCCGCATCCGGAAAAAGATTACGCACCGCCACGACCTCGGGACGGTCGGCAGGTCCGCGGATACCCGTTCGCGTACCAACGGTTCCCAGGGACCGGGCCACTATACCGATGGATCGGCCGGAGAGAAGGTGACGTTGTGATAGCAATCCTTACCGTCGCGATGCGTAATCGAACGATCGCGGTCTTCACCGCACCAACTTGGACAGGCGACGATCCGCGAGCGGTTTTCCGCCGGTCTGACAGGTAGCGCAATATTGCAGGCTCTTGTCGGCGAACGAGACCTCGCGCACGGTGTCCCCGCAAACCGGACACGGTAGACCGGTGCGGGCGTGCACCCGCATACCGGCCCGCTTCTCGCCCTTGAGCTCGGCGGCACGCTGGCCGACGGAGCGTTGCACGGCGTCGGTCTCCACTTCGCGCATCGCTTCGTACAACGTGGTGATTTGCTCGTCGGTGAGTTTCTGGGTGAGTGCGAAGGGCGACATCTTCGCCACGTGCAGGATCTCGTCGGAATACGCGTTGCCGATCCCGGCCAGCACCTCCTGGTCGACGAGCACCCCCTTGACCTGGCCGTTGCGCAGTTTCAGCCGGGCGGCGAACTCGTCGCGGCTGACCGCCAGGGCGTCCGGACCGAGCCGGGCCACGCCGGGCACCTCGGTCGCCGGGTCGCGGACCAGGTACGCCGCCAGCGACTTCTGCGTCCCGGCCTCGGTCAGGTCGAAACCGGACCCGTCGTCGAGCCGCAGCCGGATCGCGATCGGTCCGCTGCCCGGCTTGAGCGGGGCCGGCGACTTGAACGCGTCGCGGTAGTGCAGCCAGCCGGCCCGGGCCAGGTGCACCACCAGATGCACCTCGGGCCCGATGCCGATGTCCAGGAACTTGCCGTGCCGACCGGCGGAAACGATCGGCAGACCGGCCAGCGCCGAGGGCGCCGGCTCATACGTCTTCAACGCGCTGAACGAGGAGACCTCGAAGCGCTGCACGGTGTGGCCGACCGCACGCTCACGCAGGTAGGCAGCGAGCGCCTCGACCTCGGGGAGTTCGGGCACACCCTCACGGTAGCGTTTGCGAGCGTGAAGGTGGTGGTAGCACACAACCGGTATCGCGAGGCGATTCCCTCCGGGGAGAACGTCATCGTCGACACTGAGATCGAGCAGCTGCGTGCAGCGGGCTTGTCAGTCGTCCCTTTCCAACGGAGCTCCGACTCGATCGAGGGGATGTCGGTGGCGCAGAAGGCGCTGCTGCCGGTCTCGCCGATGCTCGGGGTCACCGCGCAGCGCGATCTCGCCGCGCTGATCGAGACCGAGCGACCGGATGTCCTGCACCTGCACAACCCGTACCCGCTCCTGTCGCCCCGAGTGATCCGGACCGCACACCGCTACCAGATCCCGGTGGTGCAGACCGTGCACAACTACCGGCAGGTCTGCTCGTCCGGGCTGTACTTCCGGGACGGGCACAACTGCCACGACTGCCGCGGCAAGGTGCTCGGCTGGCCGGCGATCACGAACAAGTGCTACCGCGGCTCGGCGGCGCAGAGCGCGATCATGGCGACCACGCTGGCCGTGCACCGGCCGACCTGGCGCTCGGTGGAGCGCTACATCGCGCTCACCGACAAGATCGCCGCGCACCTGATCAGCTACGGCATCCCGGCCGAGCGCATCGTGATCAAGCCGAACGGCCTGCCCGACCCGGGACAGCCGGAGCCGCTCGGCGACGGTTTCCTCTACGGCGCCCGGCTCTCCGCGGAGAAGGGCCTCGGCCTGCTGCTGGACGCCTGGAGGCAGCATCCGGACGGGTCGCTCGGCCCGCTGCGGATCGCCGGCGACGGTGAGTTGCGGCATCTGGCCGAGCAGGCCGCCGCGGACCGGAGCGACGTGACCTATCTCGGTCCGCTGGACCGGGCCGGGATGACCGCGGCCCGGCAGGCGGCGGCCGTGGTGGTGGCCGTGCCGACCTGGGAGGACGTGCTGCCGACGGTGATCCTCGAGGCGATGGCGTCCGGGCGGCCGGTGCTCGGCACCGCGGTGGGCGGGGTGCCGTACCTGATCGGGGACGGTCCGGAGGCGGCCGGGTGGCTGGCGGCGCCGGAGGTCTCCGCGCTGGCCGCGGCGCTGCCGGTGGCGCGGGCCGGTGCGATGGCGATGGCGGTGGGCGCGCGGGAGCGGTATCTGCGGCACTTCCACCCGGACGTGCTGACCAAGCGCCTGATCGACATCTACGCCGGGATGGCCGCAGCTCGCACGTGAAGCGGGCAGCGCGGTTGTGTGTGAACTTTTGGTGCGCTCCGCGCCCAAACTCCCCACGCCCGGTGGGCAGCGCGGTTGTGTGTGAAGTTTCGGTGCGCTCCGCACCGAAACTTCACACGCTCGTGGGTTTTAGCCTCGTAGGGCGGTGCGGCCGGTGAAGGCGATGCTCGCGGCCAGGAAGCCCGCGTTGATCAGGGTGAACAGCGCGACGAACCACACGGTCCACTGCGGCGCCACGGTCAGCAGCACCCCGGCCAGCGCGATCACCGCGCCGTAGTCCCGGACCAGCTTGACCGCCCGGACCGGCAACGACGTGCTGCTCAGCATGCTGGACGCCTGATCGCCGTGCTGCATCACCGAGGTGACCAGGTTGACCATCCAGGTGGCCGCGAACGCGGCGAGCAGCCACGCCGGGGTGTCCGGCTCCTGCGCCTTGGCGACCGAGGCCAGCGCGGCGACTAGGGCGGACTGCACGGCCACGTCGCAGAGCACGTCGAGCCGCCCGCCGGCCGCGCTGGTCTGGCCGGTCACCCGGGCCAGCTGGCCGTCGGAGCAGTCGAACGCGTACGCCAGCTGCCAGCCGACCAGCGCGATCAGGCCGACCAGCCAGCCGAACCCGTTGCCGTCGGCGACCGGGCCGGCCGCTGCGATCACCACGAACGAGGTGAGGCAGCCGATGCCCAGGTTGCCGACGGTCATCACGGTCGGGCTGAGCTTGTTCTTGAACGCGAAGACCGAGAGCCGGGAGCCGATCCGCTGGCTGATCGCCTCGCTGAACAGGCCACCACCCCGGTTGACCGCGTAGTAGTCGGCGGCGGTGGGCACCCGCCCGGGCTCAGCGGGCCGCGACGGCGAGCTCATACGCGTCCAGTCTCTGCTGGGTCTCGTCCGGCGACATCGCCAGATGTTCGAGGATCGTGTAGCGGTCCGGGCGGGTCCGGGGGGCGAACTCGACGGCCCGCACGAACTGCTCGGCGGTCAGGCCGACGTCACCCGGCGTACGCGGCAGCTGGTGCCGGGCCAGGCAGTCGGCCATCTGCTCGAACCGGCGCTGGTCGCCGCGCAGGAACGTGCAGAACAGCGCGCCCAGGCCGGCCAGCTCGCCGTGCGAGGCGGTGTCCGGGTAGAGCGAGTCGATGGCGTGCATGATCTCGTGACAACCACCGCTGGACGGCCGGCTGCTGCCGCAGACCGCCATCGCCAGGCCACTGGAGATCAGCGCCTCGGCCAGCACGGTGACGAACGCGTCGTCGGACATGTCGCCGGGCATGCTCAGCACGGCCTCGGCGCCCATCCGGGACAGCGAGGCGGCCAGCCCGTCGACCGGCTCGCCGCGGACCTGACGGCCCAGCTCCCAGTCGGCCAGCGCGCTGATGTTGCTGATCACGTCGCCGATGCCGGCCCGGTTGACCCGCTCCGGCCCGTTCTCCACGAAGTCCAGGTCGACGATGACGCCGAACGGGATGTGCACCCCGTACGAGCCCTTGATCCCGTCGTTGATCAGGCTGGCCACCGGTGAGGCGATGCCGTCGTTGGCCAGGCTGGTGGCGACCGAGACCATCGGCAGGCCCCAGCGGCTGGCGGCGTACTTCGCGGTGTCCACCGTCTTGCCGCCGCCGATGCCGACCACCGCGTCGAAGTGCCCGGAGCGCAGCTTGTCGGCCAGCTCCAGAGCGGCGTCCAGGGTGCCACCGGTGGTGACGTAGACGCTCGCCGACTGCAGCGACGGGCGCAGCAGGTCGACGATCTGCTCGCCGATCCCGGGACCGACCACCACGGCCACGTCCCCGCCGGCCGAGATGCGGCCGTCCGCGAGGATCCGGCCGAGGTCCGCGACCGCGCCCCGCCGCACGTCGATGTGCAGCGGGGTCTGGACGCTACGAGCTAGTAGCGGCATGCGATGTCCCGGGCCTTCGCCAGGTCCTCGTGGTTGTCGACCTCGACCCAGGGCAGCTCGCCGATGGTCGCCGCGCGGACCTCGCCGCCGCGGTTCGCGAACTCCTGGAAGCCGTCCTCGTAGTACAGGTCGGGGTTGCGCTCCCAGGTCGTCTTCAGCGCGTCGGCCAGCGCGGCCGCGGCGGTCGCCTCGATGATGTTGGCGCCGATGTACTCGCCGAATGCCTCGGCCGGCTCCATCAGCTTCGTGATTTTGGTGAGCTGGCCATCTTCATTGAAGACGGTCTTCATCTCCTCGTCAGCCAGCTTCTTCACATTGTCGATGGCGAGCAGGATGCTCGGCCCGCGCTTGGCGAGCAGGATCTCCTCGACGGCGACCGGGTGCACGGTGTCGCCGTTGACCATCAGCGCGCCCTTGGCGAAGTGGTCCCGGGCCAGCCAGAGCGAGTAGGCGTTGTTCCACTCCTCGGCCTTGTCGTTGTGCACCAGGGAGATCTTCACGCCGTACTTCTTCTGGAAGGCGTCGACCCGCTCCTCCACCGCGCTCGCGCAGTACCCGACGACGATGGTCACGTCGGTCAGGCCGGCTGCGGCGAGGTTGCGCAGGGAGATATCCATGATCGTGGTCTCCCCGTCCACCGGGACGAGCGCCTTCGGCAGCGTGTCCGTGTACGGGCGCAACCTGCGCCCGGCGCCGGCGGCAAGCACCAGACCGATCATGGGGTGGATCCTTCCAACGAAGAGAGAGGTGTGCCCCGGAAGGATACCTACCGTTCACCTTTCCCCGGACTTCGCGCAGGGCGACCGAGAGGTGGACACTGGCGGGCCACCGGGAAAAACGGGTAGAGGCTGCTTCTAAGCTGGCACCATGACCGCTGAGCAGCTCATCTCGTTCGCCCGTGGTGCTCCGTCGCTGGACATCGTCGACGTTGAGGGCCTGAAGGCCGCCGCCATCCGCGCCTTCGACGCCGATCCGGCCGGCGTGACCGCTTACGGCACGTCCGTCGGTTATCTCCCGCTGCGCAAGTGGATCGCGGACAAGCACGGCGTGTCGCCGGATCAGGTCATCGTGACCAACGGCTCACTGCAGGCCGACGCGTTCCTCTTCGGCCACCTGGTGCAGCCCGGCGACGACGTGATCGTGGAGAAGCCCACCTACGACCGCACCCTGCTCAACCTGCAGAACCTCGGCGCCACCGTGCACCAGGTGACGCTGCGGCCGGACGGCATCGACGTCGACGAGCTGCGCGCCCTGCTGGAGTCCGGGATCCGCCCGAAGCTGGCGCACATCATCCCGAACTACCAGAACCCGGCCGGCCTCACGCTCTCCGAGGAGAAGCGGCACGCGCTGCTGGCCCTCGCCGAGCAGTACGAGTTCCTCATCTTCGAGGACGACCCGTACGTGGACATCCGGTTCCGCGGCGAGCCGCTGCCGTCGATGCTCTCGCTGGACTCGAACAACCTGGTGGTGCACGCCTCCAGCTTCACCAAGACGGTCTGCCCCGGTGTCCGGGTCGGTTACCTGGTCGGCCCGGCCGCGCTGATCGACGCGATCGCCAAGAAGGCCACCAACCTCTACATCTCCCCGGGCATGGTGTCCGAGGCGATCGTGCACCAGTTCTGCGTCTCCGGTGACATCGAGAAGTCGGTCCGGACGGTCAGCGCGGCGCTGGGCGAGCGGGCCACCCGCCTCGCCGAGTCGATCCGCAAGCACATCCCCGGCGCCACCTTCACCGAGCCGGACGGCGGGTATTTCCTCTGGGTCGACCTGCCGGCCGACGTCAACGTGGACAAGCTGTTCCCGGCGGCCATGAAGAAGGGCGTCGCGATCGTCAAGGGCAGCGACTTCCTGCTCGAGGGCGGCCACAACTCGGTGCGTCTGGCGTATTCGGCGGTCACCGTCGAGCAGATCGACGAGGGTGTCCGGCGGCTCGCCGAGGCCATTGACGAAGTACGCGGCTGAAAGTCGCTGGTTTCCACCCGGGCCGGTCGGGTAACTGATACGGCATGCCCGGGTGGGCCCCGCGCGTCAGACCCCCCGCCGACAAGCGGCGGCCCGCCCGGTCGTAACTCTTCCGGCACGCTCTCCGGCACTCCCTCCCGGTGCGACCGGGCACCGAGGAAGTAGCCTCGGTTGGTTTGTCGGGTCACCCGGGGGAGGTTGGCATGAGCGACCGTGAGAACGGCGCGTGGAGCCGAGGCCGGCCGTTGTCCAAGGCGTGGGCGGCCCGGGCGATGAACCGCTTCCTCGGCTCCGCCGAGACACCTGAGGACGCCGGCGAACCGGGTACGCCCGGCACCTCGGTGGTCGACTGCGCGGTGTACGTCGGTGGCGAGCGGATCGCCGGTGACTTCTCCCCGGACCAGGCCTTCGACGAGGTGAGCCGGCGCGACGACGCGTTCGTCTGGCTCGGCCTGCACGAGCCGTCCGAGCTGGAGATGGCCGACATCGCGCACACCTACGGGCTGCACGAGCTGGCCGTGGAGGACGCGGTCAAGGCCGAGCAGCGGCCGAAGCTGGAACAGTTCGGCGAGGTGCACTTCCTGGTCCTGCGGACCGCGCGGTACGTGCCGCACCAGGAGCTGACCGAGAGCTCCCAGGTGGTCGAGACCGGCCAGATGATGATCTTCATTGCCGACAAGTTCGTGATCACTGTCCGGCACGGTGACGCCTCGGAGATGTCCCCGGTGCGCGCCGACCTGGAGAAGCAGCGCGCGGCGTTGCTGCAGCAGGGCCCGTGGGCGGTGGCCTACGCGGTGACCGACCGGGTGGTCGACCACTACCTCGTGGTCGCCGAGCAGGTCGAGGCGGACCTGGACCTGATCGAGGAGGGTGTCTTCTCCCGCGATCGCAGCGCGCCGATCCAGCAGGTCTACCAGCTCAAGCGGGAGCTCGTGGAGTTCCGCCGCGCGGTGGTGCCGCTGCAGCGCCCGCTCTCCGGGATCATCGCGAGCCAGGGTGTGGTGCCCAAGGAGATCCGCCGGTACTTCCGGGACGTGCAGGACCACCTGACCCGTACGGTCGAGCAGGTCGCGTCGTACGACGACCTGCTCAACTCGATCCTGCAGGCGCGCCTGGCCCAGGTGACGGTGGACCAGAACAACGACATGCGCAAGATCGCCGCCTGGGCCGGTATCGCCACCGTGTGGACCGCCGCGGCCGGGGTCTACGGGATGAACTTCGACTACATGCCGGAGACCACCTGGCGGTTCGGCTATCCGGGGCTGGTCGCGATCCTCTCGCTGATCACGGTGGTGCTCTACCGCGCTTTCCGGCGCAACGGCTGGCTCTGAGCGCCCTTCCGCCCGCCGTCCGGCGCGCCAGAAGATCGACCGGAGCCGATAAAATGACCGGATGTCGTCGGAGCGGTTCGCGCTCGAACGGCTGACCGGGGCGCTCATCGCGCACGACGCGGACCCGAGCCGGCCGCCGCTGCGGCGTGCCGGTGCGGTGGCGCTGACCGGGGTGCTGCTCGCCGCGCTCACCGCCGGCGTCCTGGCCGGATACGGGATGCTCAGCGGAGCCGGCACAGGACTCGCCGAACCCACCGATCCGTCCGCGGTGCTGCTGGACCGGCGCACCGGCGCGCGGTACGTCTACCTGGAGTCCGACCGCCGCCTGCACCCGGTGCTCAACTACACGTCCGGTCTGCTGCTGGCGGCCGGCCCGAGACCGGGTGTGAAAACTGTCACGGCGGCGCGGCTGGCCGAGGTTCCACTGGGTGCGACGCTGGGCATTCCGGACGCGCCGGACGCGCTCCCGGCGGCGGGGAACCTGCTCGGCGGCGCCTGGACGGTCTGCACCGAGAACGGCGCGAGCACGCTGCTGGTCGGGTTCACCCCGGACGGGCCGCCGGTCACCGACCGGGCGCTGCTGGTGCGGGACCCGGCCGGTCGGACGTTCCTGGTGCACGACGGCCGACGGTCCCGGGTGGACAGCGCGATGCGCGGGACTGCCTGGCCGGTCGCGGCTGCGTGGATCGACGCGGTGCCGGCCGGACCGGATCTGATCAGCCCGCCGGTGCCCGCGTTCGCGGATCCTCCGGTACGGGCGTGTGTCACCCGCCCGGCGGACGGGCCGGCGAGCGTGCGGCTGAACCCGGCGGTGCCGTCGGGTACCCCGGTGTACGTGCCTCGCGGCCACGGTGCCGTGGTGACGTCACCGACCGGTGCGGTCCAGGTGGTCACCGACGAGGGGCGCGCCTATCCATTGGCGAGCCGGGAGTTGCTGGTCACACTCGGCTACCCGGACGTACGCCCGGTGCCGGTGCCTGCCGAGCTGGTGGCGCTGCTGCCGGCCGGCCCGCTCCTGGATCCGGAACGGGCCCGCCGGCACTGAGCAGACACCACTGACGGATTACTTCAGCGGGTCGGTCTTGCCGATCGGGTCGGCCGAGGTGCCGTTGGCCGACGTGTAGACGGTCGGCTCGAGGGGCTCGAACGCCGCGTCGTCCGCGCCGGTGACCGTGGTCGGGCTGGGCGCCGCGTCGTACTCCTCCCACTGCGCCTGGTTGCGACGCTTGACGTACCAGGCGGCGCCGACACCGACAGCCGTGCCGAGCAGGGCGTACCCGGCGAGCTTGCCGCCGCGGTTGCTCTTCTTGCGGCCGAGCGCCTTCTCGGCGCGGGCCTGCAGCTTCTCGGCCCGCTTGCGCTGCGCCTTGATCTCCTTCTTGGAGATCTTCTTGGTCGTCTTGCCGGCCTGCCGGACGTTGTCGGTCGCGGCCGTGACCAGCGGGGTCAGCGCCGCGAGGGCACTGTCCCAGCTCTGCGACGCCGTGTCCTTCGCCTTACCGGCCACCGGCTGGACCCGCTCGACCGCGGCGTTGAACCTGGGGCCGACGGTCGCGCTGGTCTCCAGAGCGGCAAGCGAAGCGGCGCGCTTGAAGTGATCCACGCTCTGACCGAGCTCGTCACGCATCTGCGCACTCCGGCGCTTACGGCGCATCGTTGCGAACATCAGTGCCACCTCCTGTGGTCTGTTCCCAGCTCATGTTGCCTTCTCGGGTACCCCCGCGCGGCCGGATCAGACACATGGGGGAGGATCCGACCTGACGAGAACATTTTCCGAACTTCGCAGACGGGAGTACCCGTGGCCGAGACGATTTACGCCACCCTGCACACCAACCATGGTCCGATCCGGCTCCAGCTGTTCCCGGACCACGCCCCGCAGACCGTCCGCAACTTCGTCGAACTCGCCGAGGGCACGAAGGCTTACACGGACCCGCGCACCGGTCAGCCGGGCAGCGGACCGTACTACGACGGCACCATCTCGCACCGCGTGATCAGCGGCTTCATGGTCCAGATGGGCGACCCGACCGGCACCGGCCGGGGCGGCCCGGGCTTCCAGTTCGGTGACGAGTTCCACCCGGAGCTCTCCTTCGACCGGCCGTACCTGCTGGCGATGGCGAACGCGGGCCCCGGCACCAACGGCTCGCAGTTCTTCATCACGGTCGGCGCGACCCCGCACCTGAACCGTCGGCACACCATCTTCGGCCAGGTCGCGGACGAGCAGTCGGCGAAGGTCGTGGACTCGATCGCGACCACCTCGACCGGTCCCGGCGACAAGCCGCGCGAGGACGTTGTGATCGAGCGGGTAGAGATCGAGCGGGCGGGCGCCAAGGGCGCCTGAGCACTCACGGTACCTTTGTGCCATGAGTGAGGCTCCCTCCACGGCGACGGTGTGTTATCGGCATCCGAACCAGGAGACCCTGCTGCGCTGCAGCCGGTGCGAGAAGCCGATCTGTACCAACTGCATGAACGACGCGCCGATCGGCTTCCACTGCCCGGACTGCGTCAAAGAGGGACGGCGTAACCAGCGGCGAGCGCTCAACGCCTTCGGCGGGAGCCTTGCCGCTGGCCGCGCCGGGTACGCCGTGAAGACCATCATCGGGATCAACGTCCTCGTCATGATCGCTTCGGTGATCGTGGGCGGGCCGCGTGCGATCGCCGGCGCCGGCGGATTCTTCAACCTGATGGGTGCGCCCACTCCGCTCACCAACGCCGGCGAGGTGATCGGCCGGGCGTTCTACACCGACGGCAGCGTCGCCGGCATCGCCGAGGGCCAGTGGTACCGCCTGGTCACCGCGATGTTCCTGCACTACGGCGTGGTGCACCTGGCGCTGAACATGTCGCTGCTGCACCAGATCGGGTCGTATCTGGAGTTGCGCTTCGGCCCGGCCCGCTTCGCCGCGCTCTACCTGCTCGGCGGTCTCGCCGGCAACGTCGCGGCCTATACCTTCCAGCCCGCCGCGCAGGCCGCCGCGGGCGCCTCGACCGCCACGTTCGGCCTGGTCATCGCGATCATCATCGTGAACCGGCGGCTGATGCTGGACACCAGCTCGCTGGTGCCGCTGCTGGTGACGAACCTGCTCTTCACGTTCGGCGTCCCCGGCATCTCGATCGAGGGTCACCTGGGCGGCCTCGCGGGCGGCGCGGCCGCAGCGTTCGTCCTGGCCTACGCCAAACTCCCGAACCGCACCGCCAAGCAGGTCATCGGCTGCGCCCTGATCCTCGCCATCCTCCTGGCCACGGCAATCCTCCGCACCCACCAGATCCTGACGTAGCGGTCCGCCGCAACATCCGACCCATGCGGTCCGGCGCAAGGCCGCTGTGGCTTCAGGCCCTTTTTCGGTACGAACTATGACTCCCCGTCCGCAGGCTACGAGCCGCGTCCCGTGATGGTCTCGCGCGAGACCGCGCCCACTCCCGGCCGCGGCGCGCCTCCCGACTTTGGCTGGCTCTCAGGGGTGTCTCCGCAGCGCGGAGACACCCCTGAGGCCCAGCCGGGACCCCGAGCCGCGCCTGGGTCGGGAGTAGCCGCCACCTCGCGCCGGCCTCACGGGCGGGACGTGGCTTGTAGCCTGCGGACGAGCGCTCCATATTCGTACCAAATAGGGTTTATGCCTGGAGTGTGGACAGCTCCGTGGCGACGTCGTCGGGGAGGGCGCCGAGCTCGTGGGCGCCGAACAGGTAGATCGCGTCGCCGGCGTCGATCTCCAGCAGCTCGCTGCGCAGGCCGCGGCGGACCGTGCGGTCGACCCGGACGCGCTCCACGGCCGACCAGGGCAGGCGCCGGCGGCGGGCGAATCCGGTGACCACGGTGATCCCGTCGGGGTCGGCGGCGAGGCGGACCGGGACCAGGACGTCGCGCAGCGCCCAGAGGGCCAGTCCGGAACTGATCAGCGCGGCGAGTGCCCAGCGGACCGGGTCACCGGGGGCGAACGCGACGGCCAGCACGACCACGGCGACCGCGCCCATCAGCTTGGTGACCGGCAGGACCGGCTTGACTCGCCACTGCATGGGGACACTATGGCAGCCCTACCGATGTAATTCCTTATTCAGCAGCTCAGGCCGCTGCCTGCGCTGTTCATCTCCCGTTAAGAGGTCATGGACGTGATCTCGCGTACGTTCCACCTCGCCGCCACCGATGCCGGCGTCGCCATCCCCAGCCGCCACCAACCGATCGTGGAGCGTTGCGTCGATGCCGACGACGACGCCGTTCTGGTGACCCACTGTCAGCGGCCGGAGGCGCCCCTCGCCGGCGACCATCTGTTGCTGCTCACCCGTCGCCGCCTCGTGGTGATCCAGCAGACCCCGGTGCTGCACCGGCTCCGGCTGCACCTGAACGCGAACCTGCGCCACCTCAGCAACGTCACCTGGCGCCCCGATCTGAGCCGCCCGGCGCTGGAGTTCGCCGCCACCGCGGTGGACGGCGTCCGCGAACGGTTCCGGATGAAGTTCCCGGACACCGCCGCGGTGTGGCGCTTCGAGGGTGTCCTGCGCGACGTGTTCCTACGCCCCAGTGCCTAGGAAGTCCTGCAGCGATCGGCGCAGTCCGGCCTCGTCGAGGCCGTGCACGCGGGCATGGTCCCGCCACGTTCCGTAGTTGCGGACCTCGGCCCGTCCGACGCCGAGGTGCAGCGACCGGTGTGGCAGCCCGTTCAGCGCCTCGCTGACCAGCCGCGCCGACGTGCCGGCCAGGTACGGCTCGACCACCACGACCTCAGCCTCGGTGAGCAGCCGCAGTCCTTCGGTGTCCAGCGGGCGCGGCGTGTTGGTGTACGCCACCGTCACGTCCATGTCCCGGGTCGCGGCCAGCACCGGGTCGAGCATCGGCCCGACCGCCAGCACCAGCGGCCCGCCCCGCTTGAGTACCCGCAGCTTCCCGGCGTCGGGGTACGCCCGGCTGTTCTCCTGCTCGACCAGACGCAGGTAGACCCGGTCGTCGTGCCGGGCCGCCGCGCGCAGCATGGCCGGCACCTCGTCGCGATGTCCGGGCACCTGCACGGTCCAGCCGTCCAGCGTGTCGAGCAGGGCGACGTCACCCGGCGACTGGTGCGTGTAGCCCGCGCCGGCCGCGTCGTACGAGCCGCCGATGCTGACCAGCACCGCGCCGGTGTCCTGGTGCCCGAGGTCCAGCTTGATCTGCTCGTACGCCCGGTCGATCAGGAACGGGGCGTACGAGTGCAGGTAGGGCCGCATCCCGGTGAGCGCCAGCCCACCGGCCACGCCGACCATCAGCTGCTCCCGGATGCCCACGTTGAGCGCCCGATCGGGGTGCCGGCGCAGCGCCGGGCCGAACGCGTCGGCGGAGATGTCGGCGAGCACCAGCGCGGTCCGCGGATCCTCGTCGAGCAGCGCGGTGGTGGTGGCGATGAACGTCTCACGCATGTCCGGTCAGCCCTTCTTCTCGACCGCGGCGACGACCAGGTGCGGCCGGCCGGAGCGGACCTGCAGGCCGTGCTCGATCTCGTCGTGGTCGTGCCCGTCCACCATCGACACCGACCAGCCCGGGAACCGCGCCGGGATCCCGCCGGGCCACCCGTGTGTCGCGGACTGGTTGTCGATCACGATGGCGGTCAGCGGCAGCTGGATCGCCGCGGCGTACGCGATCGCCTCGTGGTTCGACCCCTCGTCCAGCTCCGCGTCGCCGAGCAGCACGAACGTGCGCGTCTGCGCATATCCCTGTGCCCGCAGGCCGAGCGCCACCCCGACGGCGAGCCCCAGCCCGTGCCCCAGCGACCCGGTGCCGGCCTCGACGCCGGGGATCAGCACCCGGTCCGGGTGGGTGCCGAGCCGGCTGTGCCACTCGCCCATCCGGTCCAGCCAGCCGTCCGGGATGAAGCCGCGGTCGGCGAGCACCGCGTAGTACGCGGCCGGCCCGTGCCCCTTGGAGAGCAGGAACCGGTCCCGGTCCGGATCGTCGGCGGTCTCCGGAGTGATCCGGAGCACCCGCTCGTAGAGCACCCGGATCACGTCCAGGGTGGAGTGAGCGCTCGGCGCGTGCTTCTGGTCGCCGGTGAGACGGCGCAGTGTCGTGACGGTCATGTTGGATAGGCTGCAACTTGAAGTGCACTTCAACTCAAGGGGACCGGATGGAGACCCTGACCATCGGGGACATGGCCGCTCGCAGCGGGGTGGCGGCGTCCGCGTTGCGCTACTACGAGCGGGAGGGCCTGCTGCACGCGGCCCGGACCGGCGGCAATCAGCGGCGCTACGAGCGGGCCGATCTGCGCCGGATCGCGTTCATCAAGATCGCCCAGCAGGTCGGGGTGTCCCTCGAAGAGATCCGGGAGGCGCTCGCCGAGCTGCCGGAGAACCGGACGCCGACCAAGGCCGACTGGTCCCGGCTCTCCAGCCGTTGGCGGCACCGGCTGGACGAGCGGATCGCGATGATGGAGCGGCTGCGGGACCAGCTCACCGGCTGCATCGGGTGCGGCTGCCTGTCACTGCAGCGGTGCAACCTGATAAACCCCCGGGACCAGCTGGCGACGCGCGGCACCGGTCCTCAGATGATCCTCAACCCGCCGGAGGACTGACCGATCTTCGGGTGACTTCGTCGACCACCCGTCAGGGAGATCCATGCTTGCCACCCGACCTCGCCGCTACTCCGCACTGTTCGCCTCCGGGCTGGGAGCGCTGCTCTCCGCCGGGCTGGCGGTGCACCCGGCGCAGGCCGCCGGAGCTGCGGCCCAGGGCGTCTACCAACTCGGCGCCACGAGCGTGTTCGCCGGGCAGTCGGTCACCCTGAACCAGCTCTCGCTCTCCGGCAACGAGGACGACTCGGTGCAGAACCGGCTGGTCGACTGGGGTGACGGCACGTCCGTCACGATGGGCGACGGCACCAGCCTCAAGCACCAGTACGCGGCCGCTGGCGCGTACCGGGTCCAGGTCGCGATCACGGACACGGACGGTGACAGCACCGGGACGTTCTCCGGCGTGGACACGGTGACCGTGGCGAAGGTCGGCGGGACGTACAAGATCCTGGCCCCATCGGTCTGGAGCGGGCCGGCCGGCACGCAGCTCAGCGGCCTCTCGCTGAGCGGCGTCCCGGCCGCGGTGACCACCGTGAAGATCGGCTGGGGCGACGGCAGCACCAGCGAGGTCGCCCGGACCGGCCTCCGGGCCGTGCACACCTACTCCGGGTCCGGCACCCGCACGGTGACCGTGACGCTGGCCAACACGAACGGCGACTCGTCACCGCTGGCGGTCGGCACCATCGCGGTGAAGTCGGACACGGTGCGCCCGTTCGTAACGATCGCGACGCCGGCCAAGTCCTCGAAGGCGTCGTCCTGGCGGACCCTCCACGGCACCGCCGGTGACAAGGCGTCCGGCCTGGACATCGCGGTGATCGGGCTGGGTCAGGTGCGCGGCAAGACGCAGTACTACTTCAACGGCAAGAAGTGGGTGAAGGGCTCGGTCCAGAAGGCCGAGCCGATCGTGGTCCGCGCCGGCTCCAGCGGCACGTGGTCGTTCAAGCCGGCCGCCGCCCCGACGAAGGGCACCCTGGTGATCTGGACCGGGGCCCGCGACAAGGTGGGCAACACCTATCTGCCGGACGGCAAGAAGGTGACGCTCAAAAGCTGACTGAAAACCCGGTAGGCGGGTTTGCGCCCGGTGCGTATGTTGATCCTCGGTTTGATCGATTTCCGCGCCGGGCTGACCACTCGCCCGGCCCGCCTCCCGGGGGATCCATGCGTCTCACTCAGCCTCGACGGCTGTCCACTGTGCTGGCTGCCGGTCTCGGCGCCGCCCTCTCCGCCGGCCTGATCGCGCAGCCCGCGCACGCCGCCGGCGCGCCCGCCCAGGGCTCGTACCGCCTGAACTTCACCAGCATCTACACCGGACAGTCCGTGACGGTGACGCAGACCTCGCTGACCGACAACGAGGACGACCGCCTGCTCAGCAAGATCGTGAGCTGGGGCGACGGGACGACCAGCTACCTGTCCGCGAACGAGCTGACCGCCGGGCACAACTACCCGTCGGCCGGGGCGTACCAGGTCTCGGTCGCGCTGAACGACCTCGACGGCGACACCGTCGGCACGTTCGCCGGCGCCAGCAAGGTCACCGTGGCGAAGGTGACCGGCACGTACAAGCTCAGCACCCGCAGCACCTGGAGCGGGCCGTCCGGGACGCTGCCGGTCAGCGTGTCGCTCGCCGGGGTGCCGGCCGGCGCCACCAAGGTCCGGATCGGCTGGGACGACGGCAAGTACAGCGTGGTCGCCCGGGGCACCAAGTCGGTGTCGCACCGGTTCGCGTACAGCGGCACGCACCGGGTGACCGCCGAGCTGTTCAACAGCGCCGGTTACTCGTCGCCGCTGGCCCTCGGCACGGTGAACGTCAAGCTCGACTACACGAACCCGACCGTGAAGGTCACGAACCCGGCGAAGGCGAACCGGGTCGCGTCCTGGAAGACCATCCGGGGCACCGCCGCCGACAAGGGCGCCGGGGCATACCGGGTGGCGATCGTGGTCGGCCAGGTGCGCGGCACCACGCAGTACTACTTCAACGGCAAGAAGTGGGTCAAGGGCAGCGTGAACAAGTCCAAGCTGCTGTACGCCACGGTCAAGGCCGGTAAGTGGTCGGTGAAGATCGCCACCCCGAAGAAGGGCTACCTGATCATCGGTTACGCCGCGGTCGACAAGGTCGGCAACGCGTCGTACGGCAAGAGCAAGCAGGTCAAGCTGACCCGCTGACCCTCAGCGTGACGAAAGGCCCGGCGCGAGCCGGGCCTTTCTGCTGTTCGGGGACTCAGCGGAGTTGACCCCGGAGCAGCGAGAGGCCCTCACGAGCGAGGTCCGGGACAAGTTCGGTGCGAACCCGAGTGACCTACGCGACACCAGCCAGCCGTGACCTGGCAGCATCCGCATCGTGGGCTGCGCTCCCGGCCGTTGCCGCGGATTTGCCGCGGATTTGCCGCGACGAGCGAGATCGAGCCAGACTCGAGATCTCACACAGAGAACCCCCGCCGTCCTGCGTTCGTACAGGTCAGCGGGGGTTTTTGCGGCTCAGGATCGAGCGGAGGACGTGGGATTCGAACCCACGATGAGTTTCCCCATACCGGTTTTCAAGACCGGCGCCATCGGCCACTAGGCGAGTCCTCCCGTGGTGCCCGCTTCAGTCTGCCAGACGCTCTTCCGGTCGTGGTGTTCGTGTCGTACCTCTAGGGCACAGTCGAAGTCATGCGCGCCATCGTGATCGAGGACAAGCAGCTGCTCTGGACCGAGGTTCCGGATCCGGAGCCGGGCCACGGCGAGGTCGTCATCGACGTCACCGCCGCCGCGGTGAACCGGGCTGACCTGCTGCAACGCCAGGGCCACTACCCTCCGCCGCCCGGTGCGCCGGTCTATCCGGGGCTGGAGTGCTCCGGGGTGGTCAGCGCGGTCGGCCCGGGTGTCGACGGTCACCACGTGGGTGAGCGGGTCTGCGCGCTGCTGGCCGGCGGGGGTTATGCGGAGCGTGTCGTGGTGCCGGCCGGTCAGCTGCTGCCGGTGCCGACCGGGTTGTCGCTGGTCGAGGCGGCCGCGCTGCCCGAGGTGGCCTGCACGGTCTGGTCCAACACGGTGTCGCACGATCGGCTGCGGGCCGGTGAGACGTTGCTGGTGCACGGCGGTGGCAGCGGGATCGGCACGTTCGCGGTGCAGCTGGGCAAGGCGCTGGGCGCGACGGTGCTGGTCACCGCGAGGTCCGCGAAACACGAGAGGCTGCGCGCGCTCGGCGCCGATCTCACCATCGACTATCAAACCCATGATTTCGTACGATCAGTGCACGAAACCACCGGTGGCCGCGGCGTCGACGTGGTGCTCGACATCATCGGCGCGACGTATCTCGCCCGCAACATCGAGGCGCTCGCGCCGGGCGGCCGGATCTCGGTGATCGGCTTCCAGGGCGGCACCCGCGCCGAGCTGGATCTGGGTGCGCTGATGGCGAAACGCGGCACCATCTCGTCCACCTCGTTGCGCGCCCGCCCGGTGCCGGAGAAGGCGCGGATCGTCGCCGGGGTCCGCGATCAGGTGTGGCCACTGGTCGCCGCCGGTGTGGTGAAACCGGTCATCCACACCACGTTCCCGTTGGCCGAGGCAGCCGCCGCGCAGGAGCTGATGGCGTCGAGTGATCACCTCGGGAAGATCCTTTTGCTTCGCTGATCACCCGATCGAGGGAATATCCTCTGGAAGATTTGCCGGATAAAGTCCCATTTGCGGCGAGTCGTGGCGGCGGTCGGCCGTGGTCAACCCAGCATGGACGGACAGCGCGTCCGATTCTCGGGTGCGCCAAGGATCTGTTCGCTGGGGGACACCGTGACGTACACACCACACCGGGCCACGACCATCCGGGTGATCGACCCGGATGACGAGGGTGTGGACGAGTGGGCGCTGCGCTGGCGGACCCGGGTCTGGGTGGGCGGTGGCATCGTCGCCGCCCTGGCCCTGATCACGTTCGGCATCTGGGCGGTGGCCACCGCCGACCGTCCGGCCGGTGGCCCGGTGGTGGTCCGCGGACTGCCCGCGGCCGATGCCGCCGACACGGCGCCCGGCGGATTCGCGGTCCGGGTGAAACGCGTGCGGTGCGGGGTTTCCGCGGTCGGCCCGGACGGATGGGAACAACGCGCGGACGGCCAGTTCTGTCTGCTGGACGTACGCGTCACGAACAACGGCGTCGAGCCGGAACTGTTCGACAGTTCGGCGCAACGCGTCTACGACACCACCGGAGCAGCCTACGCGGTTGCCGCCGAGGCTGCGGTTTTTCTCAATGATGACAGCCCGACACTGCTCGACGAGATCCGTCCGCGGACCTCGGTGAACGGGGTTCTGCCCTTCGATGTTCCGAAGGATTCCCAGCTCAGCGAGGTTTCTTTGCACGGCTCGATGACCACGCCCGGCATCCGGATGTCACTGCCGGCAGCCGAACAGTGATGTCCCTTTATCTGTTCGAGATCGAGGGATTAATTATCTGAATCCAGCCACATAGCAATTCCAGGTGTGTTGGCATGGTCCACGGAATACCAAAGTTGTCCGGGTTCCCATTGCTCTGTCTCGACGGGGTAATAGCGCGGCACCGCACCATCCGCCGCGCTGAGATGGGATTCGCGCGAGTGCCCCGGGCCTATTTCGGAGGCAACACTGCACGGTACGTCCACACGCCGCGTGCTGACCGCCGGCGCTCTAGCGCTGGCCGTCATCGCACCGGCCGTAGACCCTGCCGAGCACGCCGCGGAGGCCTTCCAAGCCCCGCAGGCCCTGCCGGCTCACCCGGAACCAGCGGTCTTCGGACCGCGCCTGGTTCCGCCCGCCGGGCACCAGCTGGACGGTCTCGCCGTCCACGGGTTCCCGGGCGGAATCGACTCTTCGGGCGGCTTCGACGAGAGCTTGTACCAGCGGCGTCAGACCACTTCCGAGCGGGCGACCCGGGCGATGATCCGTCGTTCGACAGCGGTGCGGCCGGTGCCGGTGACTCCGCTGCGGGTGCGCCCGGTCACCGCACAGCCGCTCCGGCGGCCGGTGACGGAGCAGCAGCGCCCGGCCTCCGAGCGGCAACGGCCGTCCGCTGAGCGGCAACGTTCGTCCGCTGAGCGGCAACGTTCGTCCGCTGAGCGGCAACGTTCGTCCGCCGAGCGGCAGCGTCCGGCGACTCGGGAGGCGCACCAGCCGCCGGCCAGGGAGGCCCGGCAGCGGCCGGAGCGGGCCGTGCGCCGGGTGGTCGCCCAGCGGCGGACCACGGTGTCGCACCGGGGCATGGTGCGCAAGACCGTGCGACGCACCGTGGAACGGCCGCTGCGGGCCACTCGGGGCGGGATGAACGCGGTGATCGCGTACGCCAGGTCGCAGGTCGGCAAGCGGTACGTGCACGGCGGCGAGGGCAGCAGGGGCGGGTTCGACTGCTCGGGGCTGACCCGTCAGGCGTACGCCCGGGCCGGGATGCGGCTGCCGCACTCGTCCGGCGCGCAGGCTTCCCGGGCCCGTCGGGTCCCGCGGGGGCAGGCCCGGCCGGGTGACCTGGTGATCGGGCCGGGGCACGTGGGCATCTACATGGGCCGCGGCATGATGATCGACGCGGGGAACCGGCGGACCGGGGTGAGCTACCGGAAGGTCTATCGCGGCCTGCGGGTGGCCCGGATCCCGGGTTCCTGACCTGCCGGCCACGAACGGCAGCCGGCCGACGACAGGTGCCGCCACGGACAGCAGCCGGCACCCGCCGTGTGGACGGGTGCCGGCTTGCTTGTGGCCGCTGTCGCGTGCCGATCACGGCCAGGCGCGGGGATCTCTGCCACACGCACCCGGTCGGATGTCTGACAGAAGCATCGCCCAGGATCACCCCGAGGGTGCGCACCACCTGTGCGTTTACCCTTTTCGAGTGACGGGCGCCGGCAACGTGGGTGAAAGGCGGGCGACACCTCCGGCGGTTACCGTCGGCTAATCGTGGGAAAGCCAGACGAGTTCAGACACCACGCCGGAGGACCCGATGAGTCTTGACCGAGCTCTGGCCCCCGATCCGTACGACATCCTGCCGCAGGTCCCCACCTTCACGGTGACCAGCGCGGACGTCACGGACGGGCAGCCGCTCGACGAGTTGTACGCACACACCAGCACCGGCGGGAAGAACCTCTCGCCCCAGTTGTCCTGGTCGGGATTCCCGCCGGAGACCCGCGGGTTCGTGGTCACCTGCTTCGACCCGGACGCGCCCACCGGCAGTGGCTTCTGGCACTGGGTGCTGGTCAACCTGCCGGTCTCGGTGACCGCTCTTGATCGGGGTGTCGACCCGTCGCCGGAGGGCGCGTTCTGCGTCCGCAACGACTACGGTGACCGCGCCTACGGCGGTGCCGCGCCGCCGCCCGGCGACCGGGTGCACCGGTACGTGTTCGCGGTGCACGCGATCGACGTGGACGCCCTCGAGGTCACGCCGGACGCGTCGCCGGCTGTCGTCGGCTTCAACCTGACGTTCCACACCCTGGCCCGGGCCACCCTGCGAGCGACCTTCCAGGTCCGCGCCTGACCGCTCGCCCTGGCCGGATCTCGCCGGCTGGGTCTCCCCGGCCGGTCTCCCGGCCGAGGAGGCTCGGCTGACGAGACCCTGGCAAACAGCGAGGCGACGGCCGGATGGCCGTCGCCTCGAGGTGTTCGTGCGGGTCAGCGGGGCGTGCGCGCCACCGCGAAGACCGACTGGCCGAACGGCGGCTTGACCACGCGCTCGGCTGCCTTGGTGACCGGCAGGACCAGGCTGTCATACACCTTGACCATCGGGCCCTCCTTCGGCGCCAGCTTGAAGATGCTGGTCGCGCCGTAGTAGCCGATCAGGCCCAGCGCGTTCGCGTAGTGGAGCTTCTCCATCTCCAGGCCGGCCTCGGCGAAGGCCGCACCGAGCGTCTTCTTCGTGTACCGGCGGATGTGCCCGGTCGCGATGTCGACGTTGCTCATCGCGAACATGAAGGCCGGCACGATGATGATCACGCGGCCACCCGGGCGGACCAGCTCCGACATGCTCCGCAGCGCGCCCACGTGGTCCTCGATGTGCTCGAGCACGTTGTACGAGACGGCGGCGCTGTACTCCCCGGCGGCATCCTGCGCGGGCAGCAACATCTGCCGCACCTCGATGTTCCGGTGGTCGGCCATCCGCTCCTTGAGCAGGACCAGCCGATCGGGGTCGGCCTCCGTCGCGGTGAACCGCGGGAGGTGCTCGGCCCACTCGATGGCGTAGTCACCGAGGCCGCTGCCGATCTCGATGGGGTTGTCCCCGAGGTATGGGAGAGCGAGCTCGACGAACCACCGACGGTGGTTCACGGCCGTGGCGAGGCCTTCGAGCACTTCGGACTGGATCCGCTGGTCTCCAGTGATGTCTGCCATAGGTGAGGTTCCCTCATCTTGCCGATCTGAGCTGACAGCGGGACCGGTGAAGTTAACCATCTAGAGCCGCTATCCGAAAGTTGAGCACCGGGTCACGCAGATTTTTTGGCCTGATTGAGACATAGCCCGGACGGCACTTCGATGGGTTACCCGGCTCCGACGGGCCGGACAGAGAGTGATCCATGGACACGCGGAAAACACGCGTACATATCGTCTCTATCACGCTGCGGGCGCTCACTGCGGAACTCTTCGCAACCTCGGTTAGGCTCGCCGATGCTATGACGATTACGGGTTTTGACTCGACGGGCCAGACCGCTGGTGAGAACGTTCTGCCGCCTCGCCAAGTGACCGCAGCCGAGGACCTGGACGCCGAGCTGCGCGCACTTGAGGACGGCATGACAGCGGCCGCGCCTGCCGCTGTCGCGCCTGCCGTGGAAACGACCGAAGAGCAGGCCACAGCGCCTGCACGCGGTCGTCCTCTGTGGCGCGTGCCAGCCTGGCGGGACGTTCTGGCAATAGTAAGTTTCCTTGCTGTTGCGCTCTTCGTCACAGCGCCGTTGTGGCTCAATCTTGATCATGAGTTGCGAGATGATCCACAGGATCAGGCTTTCTTCGAGTGGATGCTGGCGCACGGTGCCCGAGTGCTCACGGATGGCGTATATCCGTTCTTCTCGGATCGCATGAATTACCCCGATGGGGTGAACATGATGGCCAACACGTCAGCGTTGGCCGTTTCGCTGCCACTGACGCCCATCACTCTTCTGTTCGGCCCACATGTGGCGTTCAACGTATTCTTGACCGGCGCATTGGCATTAACCGGTTCTTCATGGTATTTGGTGCTCGCCCGATACCTGGTGTCCTCGCGGCTCGCGGCCTGGGTCGGCGCCCTGTTCTGCACGTTCGCGCCGAGCATGATCTCGCACGCGGCCGGCCACCCGAACATCGTCTCGCAGTTCCTCATCCCGCTGATCATCTGGCGGACGCTGGAATTGCGCGTGCCCGGCCGGGCGATGCGCAACGGCCTTCTTCTCGGCGGCCTGCTGATCTGGCAGGCGTTCATCAACCTCGAGATCCTTTTCATGACCGCGGTCGGACTCGGCGTTTTCTGCGCGGTGATGGCAGTGGTCCGCCGCAAGGGGCACCGGGGTGAGGTGTTCGCGTTCCTGCGCGGGCTCGGTGTGGCCGCCGCCAGTGCCCTCGCGGCCCTGGCCTACCCGCTCAGCGTGCAGTTCTTCGGCCCGCAGTCGTACGCCGGCTTGTCCGAATACGTTCGGAGCTTCGGCGCCGATCTGGGCTCCTTCACCGCCTACTCGACGCACTCGGTCGCCGGGAACTCGAGCGTGCCGCTGGTGCTGGCGCAGAACCCGTCCGAGCAGAACGCGTTCTTCGGCTGGGGCCTTGTCGTCCTCTTCTTCGGGCTGATCCTCTGGCTCCGGCGCAGCGCCGCGGTGCTGACCCTGGGCTTCCTGGCCGTGCTCTTCGCGGCGATGTCACTCGGGCCGCACATCGTGCTGAACGGCGTGGACACCGGCATCCCGGGCATCTGGGCGTTCCTGCATCACCTGCCGGTGCTGAACTCGGCCGTACCGACCCGGTGGGCGATGGCCATCGCGCCGGTCGTCGGGATCGTGCTGGCGCTCGGCTGCCAGCGGGCCGCCGACCTGATCGAGACCCAGCCGCACACCCGCGGGCCGGTCCGGGTCGCGATGGTCACCGCGGTGGCGATGGCGCTGGTGCCGCTCGTCCCGATCCAGCTGGCCAGCGTGCCGATGGAGCCGGTGCCGGCGTTCGTCACGTCCGGCGCGTGGAAGCAGTTCGTCGACGACGAGCACACCGTCGTCACGCTGCCACTGCCGGACAGCAACTACCCGGACCCGCTGCGGTGGAGCGCGTACACCGGGCAGGACATGCGGATCGCCGGTGCTTATGCGCTGCTGCCGAACCAGAACCCGCAGGATCCCGGGGATCACACGGCCGCTTTTGCTCCGCCGTGGCGGCCGACCAGCGGGCTGATGGCGTCGATCCGGCAGGGGAACCCGACTCCCGAGGTGACCGACGCACGCCGGGAGATGACTCTGGCGGATCTGCGGTACTGGAGAGCGGGCGTGGTGGTGCTGACCCCGCAGACCCGGGACATCGAGATGCTCCGGACCATGTCCGACCTCGTGGGGTTCCGGCCGGTCTGGAACGGTGGGGTTTGGGTGTGGGACGTTCGGTCGCTGGTCGACGATCCGGATGCGGTGATCGTGGCTTCTGATCGCGGTTGAGCGGTTTTTGCGGGCTTGCGGTCGATCGGTTTTTGCGGGCTTGCGGTTGAGTGGGTTGCTTGCGCGAGGTGGGCGGTTTTGGGCGGGATGGCCCACTCCGGGCGGTCAGGCTTGATCCCTGCGTGGGCCATCCCGCCCAAAACCTTTCCTGGCGGGGGTTTCCGGCCGCGCGTTTCGGATTTTTCTGGTTGGCCGGGGGTTCTGTGTGCGGGTTTTCCTCGGGCTTTTTGAGGGTTGCTGATTTTTGGGGCTTGAGTTTTTTTTGGGCTCGTCTCGGTGGCTGGTGGGTGGCTTGCGGGTCACGTGGTGGAGTTAGTTCTGATTTTGACTATCGGGGCGTGGGCTGGGCTTGCGGTGGGTTGCCGACCTTTGGGTCGGCTTTTTTTATTTTTTGGTACGTCCGGAGCCGGGTCCGGCGGTTGCTGGCGGGTCGTCCGTTTCGGTCCCGGGGGATCGGTCCGTGGCTCGGTCCGGTCCTCCTCGGTTCTTCTCTGGCGGGGTCCGGGAGGGGGCGGAGGGTCTCGGATCGTCGAGAAATCCGGGGTGCCGGGGGAATGATCGATTACGGATCGCTGCGGCCGTAATTCGGTAAAACGCAATTCGGGTGGTTTTCGGCAATGCTGACGCGCTGGGGCCGCCAATGTGGTCGCTGACTCGCCACCGTGCCGCGCCGTGCCGTGCCCTGCCTTCCGCTCGCGCTTCCCGGCGCATGCTTTCGGGGCCGGTGGGGGCGGTAGGTGTCCGCGTTGTGGGGTTGCGTGCTGCTGTGGCCCCTATGGGGGCGGTGGGCGCACGCAAGCCTTGATCGCGTGCTGTTGGCGACCCTGGAGCTGACCGAGTGCGGGCACTCACCGCCCCGCCGGCATTGGGGCGTGGGTTTGTTGGCCCAGCGGCACCGAGTGTGGGCACTCACCGCCCCGCCGGCGGTGGGTGGGGTCAGGGTTTGATGCAGCAGCCGGGGCAGATCTTCGGCTGGGGGAGGGTGAAGGCCAGGCAGCAGGTTTTGCGCTGGACGTCCAGCTGGCCGTGGGTGGTGGGGACCAGGTCGATCAGGTCGCGGATGCCCAGGGTGGAGAGCAGGAGGTCGATCGAGGTGGCGGAGGGGCCGGGGGTGGTGTCGGCGGAGCGCAGGATGCCGTAGGCGATGCCCGAGGCCAGGGAGCCGAGCAGCAGGCGCTTGCCGAGGCGGACGCGGCTGTGGAAGGCGTCCAGCAGCGGGGCCAGGTGCTCGTCGAGCAGGCTGCGGCGGAACTCGGCGAGCAGGGCGGCCTCGTCCGGGACGACGACGGCGTCCGGGTGGCCGCGCAGCGCCAGATCGTCGGTCGGCAGGACGGCGATCGGGGTGCCGGCGCGGACACCGATCGTGATCAACACGTCCGGGTTGGTGAAGCTCATCATGGTGTTACCGGCTGTGATCAGCGGGACGCGGCGGGCCGAGACCCATCCGAGGACCGCCGGCAGGGCGAGCCAGTAGGCATACGTCTTCCAGGCGAGCGCGGCGGCGGCGTGCGGCTGCGCGTTCCAGCGGCGGCCGGCCGACTCCAGCAGAGTGTCAAGTGCGGGGCCGGTGAGCAGTTCGGTGGTGGACCATCCGGGCTGGTCGGAGACGATCAAGCCGGGCGCCAGGGCGGGCACGTAGACGCCGCCGAACATGGCCTGCAGCGTCGCGTTCACGGGAGCCAGCGGACGGAATCCGGCGAGTTCCAGGGTGACGGTCACACGTTCACCAGCTTCTCCACCTCACCGCGTGCGGGCAGTGCTCTCAGGCGACCGAGCGTACCTGATTAAGGGTAGCCTAACCAACTACGGCTAGGGATCTTTCGGGCGAATACCCTCTGCCATGATTACCTAACGTAGCGTGGTGGGGCTGCCGGTTTTGTCAAGGTACCTGTCGGCAACGCGCTACTAGCCCCATCCGGACACCGGGTCCCGGCGACACTGAGTGTGCCGTCGCGAAGGGGACATCCGTGATGACCACCTCGCCCGTTGACCGGGCCGCAGATCAGTTCGTGACGGCGCTTGCGCAGTGGCGCGTCGAGCGTGGGATGACCAAAAAGCAGCTCGCTGCACGCATGGGCTTCGATCCCTCCTACGTCAGTCACGTCGAGGGGCGACGCCACAAACCGACCGAGGACTTCGCCCGCCGGGCCGAGGCGGTGCTGGGTGCCGGCGGCGCGATCTGGCAACGCTTCCAGGAGTACGACGAACTCCGCCACGCGCGGGGTTCCGCACTGCACCGGGACCCGCCGGTGCCGCTCCAGTGGCTGCCGCCGGGCACGGGCCTGGTGGTGGAACGCGAGATCGCCGAGCTGGCCTACGTCGGCGGGGCGTATCGCTGCCGGGTGGTCCGGTCGCTCTACAACGCCGGTGTCGAGCCGGTCACCCGCTACCTCGTGAAGATCGCCATCGACCGATACCCGAACGACCCGGCCGGCTCCAACCGGCATCACCGGGAGAACCCGCTGACGTTCGAGGAGATGGACGTGCACGCGCTGGCCGGCGAGGGTGGCGCGGCCGAGCCGATGCAGTGGCGGGTCAAGCTCGACCGGGACGCGGCCAAGGAGTTCTGGCTGCTCTTCGCGAACGAGCAGGGCCAGTTCCCGCTCTACCCCAACGAGCGCACCACGATCGAGTACGCGTACACGGTCGGCGAGGAGAAGTGGGGCCAGTGGTTCCAGCGGGCAGTCCGGCTGCCCACCCGCTCGCTGACCGTACGCCTGGATTTTCCGGAAATCTTCGAGCCCACCGTGTGGGGGGTCGAAGTGTCGCTGGCCGCCGAGGTCCCGGTGCGCAGCCCGCTGGAACGCCGCAACGAGGGAGGTCGTGCCATCTTCGAGTGGTCCACCGATCAGCCCCTGTTGAACGCCCGGTACCGCCTCGAGTGGCGGTACCGCGGCGCCGACGCCCCGAAATACGACGAGCTCGGCCCACCCGAACCACCGGTCCTGCCCCGCGCCTCGCACCGGATGCGCGGGATCGGCATCGTGCAGCGCGGCTCCGACCTGCTCCGGCAGCGGTCCCGGCACTTCCAGCTGCCCCGGGAGGGGCCGGCCGCCCGGGAGACGGTCACCCGGCTGCTCACCTCGCTCGCCCAGCTCGAGGACCTGCACGAGTTCACCAAGGGGGTGGGCCTGTCCGCGCCGCAGATCGGGCTGACCGTGGCGGCCGCCGTGGTCCGCCCGCCGGATCGGGAGGTCGAGCCGGTGGTGCTGCTCAACCCGCGGGTGGTCGGTGAGTCGGCGGAGTGGGACGAGCAGTACGAGGGCTGCCTGTCCTTCTTCGACTACCGCGGGCTGGTGGCCCGGCCGCTGCGGATCGAGGTGGAGCACGCGAGGTTCGACGGCGCCCGGGTGGTGACCGTCTTCGAGCGGGCGCTGGCCCGGCTGATCAGCCACGAGATCGACCACCTCGAGGGCAGGTTGTACGTGGATCGGATGAAGCCGGACGCCAAACTGGTCCCGGTCACGCAGTACGAGCAGAACGGCCGTCCCTGGGACTACCAGAACTAGTCGCTGAAACTGTCGTACTTGATCCGGATCGACGGGACCTGCAGCTCGGCGAGCTTGGTCAGGCTGGCCTTCACCATCGCGCCGGAACCGCAGACGAAGAAGTCGTGCTCGTTCCACGGTCCGTACCGGGCCACCACGTCGGAGATGTTGCCCTGCTCGCCGGGGAACGTGGGATCGTCGCTGCAGGCGGTGACCACGGACAGCCAGGGGTAGCGGGCGGCCAGCCGGTTCAGGTCGGCCAGGTCGTACAGGTCCTCGCGGGTCCGCGCGCCGAAGAAGACGTGCACCCAGCGGGTCCGGTTGTACCGGGTGAGTTCCTCCAGCAGGGATTTCACCGGAGCCAGGCCGGTGCCCCCGGCCACGAACACGGCGTCCCGGGTCGATCTTCGGTCCAGGGTCATGGTGCCCATCGGGGCGGCCAGCTTGATCATGTCGCCCACCTGCAGCCGGCGGACCAGGGCGCTGGACACCCAGCCGGCGCCGAGCGCCCGGACGTGGAACTCCAGCGTGTTGTCCCGGCGCGGAGCGTTCGCCGGGGAGTAGGTGCGCCACAGTCGAGGCTGGTACTTGGTCGCCTCGAGGCTGAGGTACTGCCCGGCGCGGTACTCCAGCGGCTGCAGCGGCAGCACGGTGAAGACCGCTATGTCGTGCGAGCGGCGCTCGTGCGCGACCACCTCGCCGTACCAGTACGGCGGATTCTGATCAGCGTCCGCGCCGGCCAGCATCTTCGCGGCGATCACCGCGTACGCGTCGGCCCAGGCCTGGTCGTACTCGACACCCCACTGCTCGCCCGCGAACGCGCGCATGGACTCGATCAACGCCCCACCCACCACCTCGTAGTGCTCCGGGATCACGTGGAACTTGCGGTGGTCCCGTCCGAGCGCGCGCAGGTAGTCGTCGAACTGTTCGGGGTCCTCCAGGGTCTGCACCGCGGTCACGATCGCGTTCAGGAGCCGGGTGCGCTGCACGTCCATGTGCACCGGGAACAGGTCGCGGAGGTCCGGGTGCGACAGGAACAGGCGGGCGTAGAAATAGCCGGCCACCTTGTCCTGATGTTCCTCGACGAGGCTCCAGCTCTCCTTGAGCAAACGTGCGA
The DNA here is from genome assembly GCF_001509495.1 of Actinoplanes awajinensis subsp. mycoplanecinus. Classification (NCBI taxonomy): domain Bacteria; kingdom Bacillati; phylum Actinomycetota; class Actinomycetes; order Micromonosporales; family Micromonosporaceae; genus Actinoplanes; species Actinoplanes awajinensis. The sequence goes on from NZ_LLZH01000121.1 coordinate 73,682, forward strand.
GGTCTCCCATGCATTCAGGGTGGTCAGCACAGTCAGGAACGCGACGCACCAAAAGTGCGACTCGTCACCGCCCGGGCGCGTCGCTTGCCTAAATGACCGAGTTTGTGCCTCTCGTACAGTGGTCGCCGTGACCCTCGAACGACAGCAGTCCACCCGATCGGCGTACACCGCCGAGATCATCATCGTCCTGCTGCTGTCGCTCGGGCAGTCCGCGATCTTCTCGGTGGTGTCGCTGACCGCGAAACTCACCGACGGGCAACCGCTGGCCAGCCACACCGCGACGCTCAACGCGCCGCTGTCCGCCCGGCCGTATCTGGACCTGACATACCAGCTGCTGAACATCTTCTTCGACCTGGTGCCGGTCGCGCTGGCCTGGTATTTGCTGCGCCGTGACGACATCCGGCCCGGCCGGGATCTCGGGATCGACTTCCGCCGTCCGGCCCACGACGCGGGCTGGGGTGCCGCCCTCGCCGCCGGCATCGGCATCCCCGGCCTGCTGCTGGTGTACGCCGCGATTCAGCTCGGGGCGAGCGCGCAGATCGTGCCGTCCGCGCTGCAGCCGTACTGGTGGGCTGTTCCGGTGTTGATCCTGTCGGCGGTGCAGAACGCCGTACTGGAAGAGGTTCTGGTCATCGGATACCTGATGACGCGGCTGCGGCAGCTGGAACTGTCGGTGCCGCGGATCATCATCTGCTCCGCGGTGCTGCGCGGGTCCTACCACCTCTACCAGGGCTTCGGCGGTTTCGTCGGCAACGTCGTGATGGGCGTCGTGTTCGCACTGTTCTACCTGCGGACGAAGCGGGTGATGCCGCTGATCGTGGCGCACAGCCTGCTCGACATCACCGCGTTCGTCGGTTACGAACTGCTGCCCGACTCCTGGCTGGACTGGCTGAAATACCACCCGTAACGGCGCTGTGCCCGGGTCGCCACGGTCTCCGCCGCGTTGCGGCCGCCGAGGACGGCGCCGAGCAGGCTCGTTCCCGGCAGGACCCGGTCGGCCAGGCGCAGTGCGGCCCAGGCCGCTCCGCTGCGGTAATTCGGCAGCAGGACCACGATTTCCGCTGCCCGGTCCGGGTCGGTGGGATCGAGACCGTACGCCGCGGCGAGGTGCAGCACCAGCTCCGCGTGCGTCAGCGCGGCCGTGGCGACAAGAGCGACCGGAGCGTACGTGCCGGCCAGCGCACTGAGCAGCGACCGACGTTCAGCCGCGCGGGTGAACTGGGCGGTGGCCAGCCGGGCCAGATCCCGCGGCGTGGCGGCCGGGTAGGCGGCCCTGGTCTGCGCGGCCCAGGCGGCGGCACGCGGGCCGAGGGTCTGCACGGCACTGTCGGCGAGAGTCTTCGGAGCGTTGCGCGGGTCGGCCAGCAGGCGGGGCCAGAGCTCCACGGCAAGCTGATCCGCGGTGCGGAGCGGGACGGCCGCGGCCCGGTTGGGCTGGGCGGGAATGGCCGGGGGCGCCGGCTCGATCACCGCGACCGGCTGTGTCGCCGGGATCGGCTCAGGCGCTGTGATCGGCTCGGGGGCCGGGATCGGCTCGGGGGCTGTGATCGGCTCGGGGGCCGGGATCGGTTCTGGAGCTGTGATCGGCTCGGGGGCCGGGATCGGCTCTGTTGTCGCGGCGGGCTCGGCTGCCGGGGTGGCCTTGCGGGGACGGCGGGCCGGGGTGGCCTTCTTGGCGGCCGGCGTGGCCTTCGCGGTGGCGGGCCTCGGTGCCTTCACTGCTCTTACTGGAGTTGCCGCCTCGGGCGTGGTGGCCTCAGGTGCTGCCGGCTCGGCGGCCGGCTCGTGGCGCGGAGGCTCGGCGGGCGCGTTGTCGGCGGGCGGTGCCGGGCGGGGCGCTGCGGGGCGGGTGGCTTTCGGCGCCCTGGTGCTGGGGCGGCGGGCCGGGCGCTCCGTCGTACCGGAAAGGGGGTTTGAAGGGTGACCTTCGGCACCTTCCTCGACCCGCGGGGGTTGAAAAGTGACCGCCGGCGGCGTCGCACGCCGTGGCGGGGCGGCCGGCTCCTCCGACTGCGGCCCACTGAAGGGCGCGCGGGGATTGCGGGCGCGCGGCGTCTGCTTCTCCTCCATCCTGCGCAGCGTAGTCGCAAGCGCAACGTTTCACCTGTTGGCGGCCTTCGTGGCAGATCTTCGGGAGGTTTCGGGCCGACCTCTTTGTGCGACGCTGAGCGGGTCCGGTATTGTCAACGCCTGGTGGTTCGGTACGAGCCACCGGGGAGACTTCGCCTAGTCCGGTCTATGGCGCCGCACTGCTAATGCGGTTGGGGTTTTACCGCCCCTCCCGGGTTCGAATCCCGGAGTCTCCGCGCGAAAGCCGGTGTGTATGCTGGTTGAGCACTGAGTGAGCGCCCGTAGCTCAATGGATAGAGCATCTGACTACGGATCAGAAGGTTAGGGGTTCGAGTCCCTTCGGGCGCACAAAAAATCAAGGCCGTGACCTGCGGAAACAAAGGTCACGGCCTTTTTGTTTCCCATTTTCGCGCTCCAAAATCCCATCTGGTGGGAGCGTGGTGATCGGATGGTGATCGCGTGTCGGAAACGTGTTCCGTCCATAGCGGATTCGGGCGTTGAGCAGCAATTTCCCCACGGGAACCATGGCCGACTCGGTGCTCGCACCGATTACTGCGAGTGACTATCGTGGTTTGTTGATCGTTCCGGGCAGGCTGCTACCGGGGTACGTGCCCGTGCCCGGCGCGAGCCGGTGGGCGGCGTGGGGCGAACCGGCTGTGGCTGCCGCGGGCCATGGCCGACACGGGCTACCGTCCTCGGGAACCGCTGGCAAAGCGTCCGAGCCGAGCTGCCGTCGCGCAAGCAGTCCAGCGGGCTGACCCAGGCAGTCTTCGGCGCCGACTTCAGCTGGAGCGGCCTGGGGCAGGCCCTAAGCGGTGCCAGGTCCGTTAATCGTCCACCGGTGGCTGCGGTGCGATTTGCCGCCACAGGGCGCTCGGCATGAGTTGAAGGCCCTTACCGATCTTCGCCTGCCAGTGCAGATCCGTACCGCGTCCGACGCTGCTGGCGGTGTTCCGCTCGACGTGGCAGAAGTGCTGCCGGGCAGCGGCGGACTCCCCGAGCATCTTGTGCGCCACGGCCAAATTGAACTCCGCTCGCAGTGTGTTTGGGTGGGTGGGCCCGAGCGTGTCGCGCAGGCCCGCCCAGGCTCGGGCGTTGTGGTTGCGGGCGGCCGGGTACTCGTGGAACTGGGCTGCCGCGTAACCGAGGACCATGTCCGCCCGCAGCGCGGCCGGATGCTGCGGGCCGAGGCGATCGAGGACGTCGTCTCGAACGGTCTGCACGGCACGCCGGGCCGCCCCCGGCCGTCCCAGTGCGATGAGCGCCTCGGCGTGGGCGACGGCCAGCGTGAGGGTGAGCACGCTGCGCCGGCCGTGCGTATCGGCATGCTGGTCACGCAGTCGTTCCAGCTCACGCGCGGCGTCCTGCCAGCCGACCGGGTCGGCTTTCAGATCGGTCAGTGCCAACGTCAGGCGGGCGTCCGCCAGCATCCGGTTCGCCTCGACCGCGTTGACGTGACCGCTCAGGTTGCGTGCGGTATACGCCGCCACCACGGCGGCGGCCCGGCGGCGTGCCGCGACCTGACCGTCCGTCTCCATCTCGGCCCGGGCGAGCTCCAGCTCCGCGGCCTGCACCAGGTCGAACGACTGGCCCGCAGAGCTGGCGAGGCGCGCGATGAGTTTCGCCAGGCCGCGCCGGCCCTCCTGGTGCCGGCCACGCAGACGCAACGACCGCAGATAGGCCATCTCGGTGTCGGCGGGCGCCCGTCCCGGTTCCGCCATCAGCGCCGTCCACAGCGGATCCGCCTCGGAGATCCTGCCGAGCGCGTCCAGTGAGCCCGCTACGATGCGCCGGCCTTCGTCGCCGGCCCGCGTGCCGACCTCCAGAGCCTCCTCGAACGCGCCGCTGTCGAACATGCACCGGGCCGCCGCGAGCAGGGTCGTCCGGTCGTCGGGGAAGCGCCGGGCCAGCGCCCGGTGGTGCGGCAGAGCCAGGATCGCCTCGCCCATCGACTCGAAGTGGGCGAGAGCCAGCCGATGGAGACGCACGGCCACCGGGTCCGGCAGATCGTCTCTGAGGGCGAGGTGGCCGGCGTGCCGTGCCCGCAGTGACTCCTCAGCCGGGTCGGCGCCGTCCGTCTCCAGCACCGCGTCGGCGGCCTCGGCCGCCACCGCCGTCCAGTCGACGGCGGGATCGAGGTCACGGACGGTGTCCCGCACCAGTCCGTGCGGCTGCCACCCGCTGGGCGTCGGCGTGACCACGTGCTCGCGCTGCAGCTCCTCCACCGCCGTCCCGGCGGCCGCGTTGCCGAGCAGGCGCCGGACCAGGCCGGCCGGCATCGCGACGGGTGAGCAGACCACCGCGGCCCGCAGCAGCTGTACGGCGTCGGCGTGCAGCGCACCGATCCGGTGCCGGAGCAGTGCGGTGACCGGGGCGATCGCCGTCGCGTCCCGGTCGATCTCGGCCAGCAGATCGGCGTAGCCGGTCAGGCTGCCCCGGATCTGGAGGCGGTGGCCGGCCAGCCGGAGTGCCATCGGGTGGTGACCGAGCCGCCGGGCCAGCGCGGTGACCTCCGACTTCGAGCCGTCGCGATACCGCTGGAGAAGGTCCCAGGCGTCCTCCTCGGACATCGTGCCTAGATTGAGTACGTGCGCCGGGCTGTCCGTCACCGCCCCGTTCGTGATCAGGACGGTACGCAGGCGCGCGCCCACCGACGGCACCGCCAGCCGGTGGACGATCTCGGCGGTCAGCTCACCCGGGATGCCGTCGACGATCAGCAGACTCGGCTCGGGCTGATTCGCGACATGATCGGCGAAAGCGACGATCACCTCCTGGTCCGACGCCGACGGTGGGACCGCCCGGAACGCCAGGAGTGCGCGGAGTTCCGCCGCGAACGTGGCGGCCAGGCTGTCCGGATCCGTGCTGCTGCCGTCCAGCGACACCCACCACACACCTCCCCGATGGCTGGCTTCGAAATGCCAGGCGTACGCGGCGGCCAGGGCGCTCTTGCCGATCCCGGGCAGCCCGGTGAGCACGCAGACCCCCCCGGTCGCGTCGTAGTGGGTGAGCCCGAACCGGTGCTTTACAAGCGCCGAGTGCAGTTCCCAGATCTGGTGGTAGCGACCGGTGAAGTCGGGGGTGCCCGGCTGCCGGCGGGCGTGCCACGTCTGCTCGCCGGAGACGGGATGGTCACCGATCCGGCCGGTCAGCGTCCGGACCTTCGCCTTGATCTCGCGGACCACCCGGGACGTCTCTGCGTCGTCGCCAGGGAACGGGAGCCGGTCGAACTTCTCGTCGGCAAGCACCGCCGGCGCCAGATGATCGGTCTCCCGATGCGGGTTGATCACCATGATTCGGCGGATCGGGTCGCCCTCCCGCAGCCCGGCCAGGAAGGCCGTGGTCAGTTCGTACTGGCAGGCGGCCCGGTTGGTGTAATCGCGGGAGTAGTAGGCGAGCAGCGTGGTCGAGTTCCGTAGCGCGCTCTCGATCTCCGCGGTGATGCCGCGGTACACGGGCAGGCGCTGGTCGTAGAAGACGCTCAGCCCGGCCTTCTCCATGGCCCGGACCAGGTTCTCTACCCGTGTCCGGTCCGGGCCCGCGAGGGACATGAAGACGTCGTACACCTTCTGGCTCATTCTCCGGCTCCCGCATCATCCAGCGGCCGCCGCGGTCGCGGCGCCCGGTGTCGTACCGGGACGTGCCCGGCGTACAACCGCTCTGCCTGCCGGCCGAAGACCTCGGCCTGTTCCGGCCGGCCGGCCCGCAGTGCCAGCTCGGCCAGCCCGCGCAGAGCCCTAGCCTGCTCATAGGTGCTGCCACCGCGGACGCCGCGCTTCTGCGCCAGGCGGAAGTGCTTGCGGGCCGCGGTCAGGTCGGCGATCCGCGAATGGACCTCGCCGAGGCAGTTGTGCGTCATCGTCTCGTCGAGCAGTAGCTTGTCCTCGGCGAAGATGACACGGGCCTGGTCCAGGTGCGCCAGTGCGAGCCGGTGCATGCCGAGAGCCGACTCGGCCAGCGCCATGGTCCGCAACGTGATCGCCGCGTTCCGCCGCAGCCCGCGGTCCTCGTAGAACGCCAGCGCCGCCCGGCACAGCTCACCCGCTTCCCGGTACTTCGCGAGGCAGTGCATGACCCACGCCTGATGACCGAGCGTGTTGGCCTCCCCGTAGGGATCCGCCAGCCCACGGAAGAGCCGCAGCGCCTCCTCGTACTGCTCCTGGGCCTCGGGAAACCGCTCCGTCTCGGCATACGCCAGCCCCAGATTGCCGCGTGTCACGGCGATCGCCCATCGGTCACCGCAGGTGATCGCGGAGGCAAGAGCAATTTCATGGGTACGGACCCAAGTGGCCCACTGTTTCGTCCGGAAGAAGAAGTCGCGGAGCGCGTAGGCCAGCTTCCAGCTGATCTCCGGATGCCCGGAATCGGCCGCCAGCTCGACTATCCGGGCGAGATTGTGCTGCTCCTCGTCGAGCCAGCGAGCGGCCGCCTGCGGGTTAGTGAAGCGCGCGAAGGCGGTCGCCGGGCCGGGCGTCACGGCCGGCACCCGGAAGCGTCCCGGCGTGATCAGCAGGTCGGCGTGCTGTGCGATGTGGAGGGTGCCCTCCAGCAGGCGGGCGATCGCCGTCTCGCGCTCCTCGGCGGACAGGTCGCTCGCCGCTCGGGCCGCCACGATCGACCCGACCAGATCGTGGAAGCCCACCCGGCCCGCGCGCTGTCGCTGGAGCAACGCCGAGTCGACCAGGTCCCGGACCAGCCGTGCGCTGCTCGTGGTCCCGGCGAGCAGGCAGGCCGCCCGGTGGTCGAAGTCCTGACCCGGGTGCAGGGCCATCAGCAGCAGGGCACGGGAGGTCTCGGCCGGCAACGCGTCGAACGACGACGAGATGGCCGCGTGGACGTTGCGGGTGCCGTCGGCGAGCACGATGCCGGCGCTGAAGCTCTCAAGCCGCCCGGCCAGCTCTTCCAAGGGCGTCCCGTCCGCATTCCCTTCCAGTGTCGGGAGGCGGGCCGCGGCCACCCGGACCGCCAGCGCCAGCCGCCCACAGAGCGCGGTTACCCGGTCGATCCGCTCGGCGGTCGCGGCGTCCGGCTGTGACGGCAGGCCGGCGACCTCGATGAACAGCCGCCGGGCCGCCGCCGGGCTGATCTCGCCGATCAGCCGGTGCGCGGCCTCGTCGAGAGCCGCGAGCCGGGTCCGGCTGGTCACGATGATGTCCGAGCGGCCGGGCGTGAGCAGCGGGAGCACCTGGCCGGCGTCACCAGCGTTGTCCAGCACCAGCAGGAGACGCCGTTCGCGGACGGTCCTGCGATAGAGCGCGACCTGCTCGTCCTCGTCGTACGGGATCGCCTCGCCAGGCACACCCAGCCGGCGCACGATCCGGTTCATCACGTCCACCGGGGGCAGCGGCTTGGTGTAGCCGTGCAGGTCCAGGAACAGGCCCGCGTCGTACCTCTTGACCAGCTCGGTCGCCACCTGCACGGCCAGCTCGGTCTTGCCCGAGCCGGGCAGGCCGTACAGCGCGATGATCCGGCGCCGGTCGGGCGACTTGTCCGAGAGCAGCTCGAGGATATCTGCCAGTTCTTCGTCACGACCGTTGAAGAACGCCGTCGGTGCGGGGAGGTCCACCCGGGGCGGGGTGATCGTCCGGCGGGGCTCGGAGTGCTCACTCACCACCAGGTCAACCAGCTCGTTCCCGCTCCGCAGCGCCGCGTCGCACCTCGCGGCGATGCTCTTGCTCAGCGGGACGAGTCCGTTTTCAATCTTGCTGAGGTAGCCGACGCTGAAGTGGGCGGCTTTCGCGAGGGCGGCCAGGGACATCCCCCGGCTTTTCCGTAGGCGGCGCAGCTCAGCACCAGTTGACTGGAAATGATCATCCACGGCCGGCTCGGCCATTGCTGTTTCCTCTTTTCTTGGCAACAAGGAAACCCTGGCGGCCACCCTCCCCGGGCGGCACTATTGCTACCTGAAGATCACCCACCGACTCCGTCTCGAAAAATTGTAGGCGATCCCGCAAAGACCCCGAGTGATCATTTCTGCCGAGCCTCACTCACCCGGCCGGGTGAATTGTGCCCCGTAAACCGAAAGATCGCATCAAGAAAGGATTGACAATGACCCTTCAGCCGATGTCGCAGACACCTGGCACCAGTCTGGCCGACCTCAAAGAGGTGGCCGCCGGAATGCAGGACTACATTCGGGCGGAGAACGCGGACGCCAGGCATGCCGCCCTGGAGGCCGCCAATCGGCGGGGTGTGTGGCAGCGCCTCTTCCCCAGTCAGTACGAACGCGAGCGCCAGCGGATCGGGATCCAGGGACTCCGGCAGATCAGCGAGTCACGGCGGGAGCTGCTGGAGGTCTACACCGCGGCGCAGATCGAGATCGCCCGCAAGAGCGCGGACGCGCTCGTCGCTGCCCAGGGAATGCACCTTCAATCGCAGCTGGCGACGTTCGCGAGTGCCAAGATCTCCGAGCTCAACGAGACCATGAACGCCGCGCGCGCCAAATTCCTGACCGACATGGAACCGCAATTCTCCATGATCGAGAAAATTGCACGGCCGGAGCTTCAGGGGCCGGCCTATCAATCCGCGCTGCAGCAGGTCGACATGTACTTCAATTTCAACGGCAAGCTTCTGAACGGCTTCATCGAGTCGTTGAACAACCGGGTCGGCGGAATCGCCCGCTGACCCGTCCTCCCCGGAAAGGAACGCGTGATGCGTCGGGCATTCATCTGGCTCGCGGGCGGCGATGACGTGATCCTCCGCAACTGTACGAACATGCATCGCTCCGAACAGATCCGGCTCACCTGCCTCGGCGCGCTGACCGTGGTGCCCGCGGTGCTCGGCACGTGCGCCATGGCGTACGCGATCTCCACCCTCACCGACGAGGCGTACCTCTACGTGGGAGGCGGGGTGCTCTGGGGCCTCATCGTCCTGGCCGTGGACCGCTACCTCGTCGCCACGATGCACAAGTCCGAGGTCCGGCGACGCGGCGGCCTCGTCGTCTCGATGCTGGCCCGGCTCATCTTCGCGATCTTCATCGGGATCGCGGTGGCGCATCCGCTGGTCCTGCTCTGGTTCGACAAAACCATCACCCAGACCATCGACGAGAACCGCCGCACCGCGATCAGCGAGCGCACCGCGCAGGCCGAGCGGGACGTCGCCGCGCTGCCCCCGGCACAGCTCGCCTCCACCGATCTGGTGGAACAGCGCGCCCAACGCCAGGAGTACAAGGAATGCCTGGTCAAGCTGCAGACCTACGAGCAGAGCAACCTGCAGAGCGAGGAGACGACGTGCGGGGTCAGCAGCGGCTCGGCGGGCTGCGGACCGCGATGCGCCCTGATCGGTGACCGGATCGACGAGGTGACGAAGGAGATCGAGGTCCTAGACCAGCAGATCGCCGCCGCGCAGGGCGCCGACGGTAAGGCCGGCGATGCCCGTCAGGGCGAGGTCGACGTCATCCTCGATCAGCGGGACGCCGACCTCGCCGCGATCGAGAAGACCTTCAGCACCGACTACCTGGCCCGGGTCAACGCCCTCGACCAGCTGATGGAGAAGAACCCCCACGTGAAGTGGGTGCAGTTCTTCCTCATCCTCCTCTTCGTCCTCGTGGACCTGGTCCCGCTGGTGATGAAGATGGCCACCCCGGCCGGCGAGTACGAACACATCCGTGACACCGCACTGCTGAAGAGCCTCGCCACGGAAGGAGCGAAGCAGCGCGTGGCCCGCGAGGGAGTCGCCGAACTCCAGCTCGCCCGGATGCAGGAACAGGCCGACGCGACCGTGACCGAGATGCAGATGATCACCCGTACCCCGGTCCAGATGCTCGACGAGTGGGAGAAACACCGCCGCCGGGTGGAAATGCGGATCCGGGAGATGCGCGCCAACGCCGAGCCAGGCACCGAGCTAGCGATCGAGGCGAAGATCGTCGCATACCGGAACCTCGAACAACAGGCCTGGGACACCGCGATGGCCCGGACCATGGCATTCGTCAGCGGGCCCGGACATGTCAAGCTCTGAGGCCGGCGCGGGCTGGCGCTTCCAGCTCCTCGGCCCGGTCACGGCGAGCTACGCCGACGCCGAGATCGACGTCGGCGGTCCCGTCGCCCGGGCGATGCTGGCCGCGCTGCTGCTCGCCGACCGTACCCGGACCACCGAATCCCTGGTGGTCCGGGTCTGGGGCGAGCCCGGCGCCACGACCAGGGACAGCGTCTACCACTACATCGGACAGTTGCGTGGCCGGCTGCACCGGATCGGGCCGGGCGCGCGGATCACCGGGCAGCGTCCCGGCTACCGCCTGACCGTCGCCGAAGAGGCCGTGGACTGGCGACGTTTCCGCCGGCTGGAGGAGGAGGCCGGGCAGGCGTACGCGGCGGGTGACCCGGACCGGGCTGCCGCCGCGCTGCGGGCCGGCCTCCGGCTGTGGACCGGGCCGCCGCTGGACGAGATCGACGGGCGGCTCGGCCGGGAACGTGCCGAGTTGCTCGACCATCGGCTCACCGCGCTGGAGCGGCTCGCCGCGCTGGAGGCCGCGAGCGGCCGGTTCGAGGAGGTCGTGTCGCTGCTGCAGCCGGAGATCGGGGCCGCGCCGCAACGCGAACGGATGGCGGTTCTCCTCATCGACGCGTTGCACCGGCTCGGACGGCGTGACTCGGCCGTCTCGGTGTACCAGCAGACCGCCTTTCACCTGCGTACCGGCTTGGGCCTGGACCCCGGTCCGCGGCTGGAGCAGGCGCACCGTGCCCTCCTCGCCCCCGGATCCAGCCGGCCGGCACCGGTCGCTGTCCGGCCGCCCCGCCCGGACCGGCACTTCCTCGGCCGCGACGCCGAGCTGCGCATCGTCCTGCGGGCGCTGGCGAACGGCGACGTCTGCGTGATCCAGGGCATGCCGGGCGTCGGCAAGTCGGCGTTGGCGCTGCGGGCGGCCGAGAGTCACCCGGGTTACGTGCTGCTGAACATGTCCCAGTACGAGGATGCGGACGCGGCCCTGGGCGCGCTGCTGCACCGGCTCGGCGCACGGATCCCGGCCGGGCCGGAGGCGCGCGCCGACCTGCTGCGCGACACGTTGCGGGAGCGGCCCACCCTGATCGTTCTCGACGACATCCGGGACGTCGGGCAGATCCGCCCGCTCCTGACCGGTGGCGCCACTCTCGTCACCACGCGCAGTCAGCTGCCGTCGCTGGACGACGCGGCGGTGCTCACCCTCGAGCCGCTGCCGCCCGGTCCGGCGGCCGAGCTGTTCCGGTCGATAGTCGGCGAGGACCGGCTGGCCGGGGAGCCGGATGCGCGGAACGACATCGACGAGATCGTTACGTACTGCGGCGGCCTGCCGCTGGCGCTACGCATCGTCGCGGCACGGCATCGGCTGGCCGGCGCACAGGGACTTACCGACCTGCGGGCCACGCTCGCCTCCTTCGAAGGGCTGGACGACGGCGAGCGCAGCGTCCAGGCGTCGTTCCGGACCGCTGTAGTAGGGCTGGACGCCCGTGACCGGACCACCCTCGGGCTCCTAGCCGCCGCGCCCGGCCCGGACATCGAACGGCTCGCCGCGGCGGCGTTGCTCGACTGCGAGCCGATCGAGGCGGCCGTCCGGATCGGGCGTCTGGTGGACCGGCACCTCGTCGCGGAGCATCGACGGCACCGCTACCGGATGCACGACCTGCTTCGGGCCTTCGTCCGGGCTGGCGACGGGATCGCTCCGGATCGGGAGCACCTGACCAGGCTGACCGGCTACTACTTGCGCGGCGCGGAGGCCGCCGACCGGATCATCACGCCACACCGATTCCGGCCGCCGTCGCCGCCTGCCGGGACCGGCGAGCTCCCCCAGCTGACCGGTTACCCGGACGCCCTCGCCTGGCTCACCGACGAGCAACACAACCTCGCCGCGACCTGCGTCGCCGCGAGCGAGAGTGGGCTGGACGCGCACGCCTGGCTGCTGGCGTACGCCCTGCGCGGGTTCTACTACGTCGCGAAGCCGTGGCCGGAATGGCTGGCCACCCACAACGCTGCCTTGCGGTCGGCCCGCCGCCTCGGCGACCCGTGGGCCGAGCTGGCCACCCGGAACAACCTGGGTCTCGCGTACGTCGAACTCGGCCGCCTCGACGACGCCGCCGATCAGTACCGCCAAGCCATCGCCCTGGCCGAGCGGGCCGGTGACCAGCACGCCACGCAGAACGCTCGGGCTAACCTGGCCTGGCTGCACTTCTCCCGGCACGAGTACGTCCGGTTCCTCACCGAGATCCAGCCGGCCTACGAGTTCTACGTCGCGTCCGGCTCGTCCCGGAACTCCGCCATCACGCTGCGGGGCATTGGCCTGGCCGAGGGTGAGCTGCGCCGTATCGACGAGGCGGTCGCGCACCTCAGCTCTGCCCTGGACATCTTCCATCGGCTCGGGCTGCCGCTGGACGCAGCGATGACGTACAACGCTCTCGGCGACGCCTACCGGCACGTCGGCCAGGATCTGTCTGCCGCGGCGGCGTACCGGCAAGGCCTGGCTGCCGCGGAGAAATGCGGCAGCGTCTTCGAACGGGCCCGTGCCCATCAGCGTCTTGGTGAGATCGCGCACCGGCACGGCGAGGTCATGGCGGCGGCCGCCCACTGGCGGGCGGCCGCATCCGGATACCACGAGCTTGGTGTCACCAAAACGGCCGAGGGCTACGGCCTGCTCGTGGAAGCCGCGTTCAGATGACCTTCCGGTCGGGTTCGGCCCGTTCGTTCGAGCCTGGAAGCATGAATTCCACAGCACAGCTGATCGCTCAGGTAGTCGTTGTTGTTCTCACGGTCGCCCGTCTAGTGCTCGAGCGCCGATCCCGGGCGGACGAGGACGAGCCGCCACCGCCTCCTGGGTTGCTCACCGTGGAGGTTGGTCTCGTGGTCGCCGCCGTCGTTCCGTGCTTCTGGCATTAGCTTCCATGCGCTGGTCTTGAGAAGGCGCCTGGATCGTGCCCGTGAATCCGGGCACCTCGGCCAGTCGCAGCTACCGGCGAGGCCAGCACAGCCGTACCGGCGGACTGAGCGGATACGAGGAAGGCTCGGCCGTGGCGAAACCGGCTCCGTTGAGCGATTGGATGGACCAACGTAGCCGTTGGGGACGGCGCCGACGCGCGTGCCGGCGAAGTTCCCGTTCTGAAGTGCTGCGGTGTCGCTGCGCTCCTGGCGGATCACGGGACACCACTGGAGTTCTGCGGCGGGTAGGTCACCTCAGCGATCTACGGGAGTGGCGGCTTCGCGACCGTCGTCGCCCGGGGTCGCGGTGGTTGTGCAGACCGCAGGCAAGGCGTAGACCCTCTGCCCGGCTTTGAGCGATATGCCGAGGCCGACCACCGCTGACTTTCGCGTTGATGTACGACGCTGGGTGTTGCCGCACAGCGGTGGGAGTCAGTTGATCTGGAGGCCAGGAACGCGGACTTGGTGGGGCACGACGCGTGCGGGGTAGTGATGTACGGCCGAATGTTGGTCGCCTGGGCGCCGCCGAACGTAACTTGTTGGCCGTCGCTCACTTCGACTATTTTGTTCAGTTGCGATTCGAGGAGGTGCACTGTGTCGGGCTTCTTCGGGTCGATCCAGGCGTGCCCGGCCGGCCAGATGATCGTCACGGGCCCGCTGGGCGGTCCGGTGACGTAGGTGTAGTGCTCGGTCAGGTGGAACGTCACGTTGGGCAGGCCGACATCCGGGGCTCCGGTCCAGTCGGCGATTGAGAGCGTCGGCAGGCGTGGGTCGGGCGACACGGTCGCTGAGGGCGCCGCGGACGGTACGCCCACCGGCAGACCCGCTTGAACATGCTGGTCTGGGCAGCCGGGCGCCGCTGGCCGGTCGAGGAATGCTTCAAACAAGCCAAGCAGGAGACCGGTCTGGACGACTACCAGGTCCGCACCTGGCGCGGCTGGTATGCCCACATCACCCTGTCGATGCTTGCCCTGGCCTGGCTGGCCGCCGTCCGCGCCGCCGAACAGCAAAAAGGGGAACCCGCGCCGACATCGAACAGCTCGCCCCCCGTCAGTGTCCCGGAAGCACGCCGGTTGATAGCCGCCCTGCTCAGCGACCACCAACCGGACAACGACCACACCATCGCCTGGTCACGCTTCCGCCGCCGCCGACAATGGCAGGCCCAGCAATGCCACTGGCGACGAAGATCAAAATAGGTGTCGCAAGCTGTTCGCCCTCATCGGCGCCCTCTTCTTCGTCGCCGGCGCGATCGTCGAAGCCTTCGCCTACTCGTTCCCGACCTTGCTGATCGGCTCGGTGCTGATGCAGCCCGCGATCGCTTTCTTCAGCGCGGTCGACCAGGCCATCGTGCTCGCGGTCCTGCCGAGCCGGGACGAGGCCGGCCGCTACATCGCCGTGGTGCAGTTCGCCCACAAGCTGCCGAGCGCAATCGCACCGCTGATCGCGCCGTTCATCATCGCTATCGGTGCCACCGACGGCGAGAAGAACTACACCCTGCTCTACCTCACCGGCGCGGGCCTCGCGCTGATTGGCGGCCTGGTCGTATTACCCGCATCAAGTCGGTGCGCTGAACGTTGGGCGAAAGGCGTAGACCCGCAGCGCGCCGGTTCCAGCATGAAAGCCCCGCATCAACGCAGACCTCGGCGAAGCAAACGTCGCCGCATCCATCGGATGGGCGCCGGTTACCGCCGTGGCCGGCTTCACCACCATCCTTGACCATGCCGACACCGCCATGTACGCCGCCAAGCAACATCGTCGAGCAACAACTGACAACGACCTGTTACCGATCTCGGACCGGTCATGACACCGGTGAGAAGAGGTCAGTGTCAACGGCGGGTGTCGGTAACGACCTAGAAAAGCGGAAACATCGTGGGCGGCCCTGCGGCTACAGCCGCGTTTTCATCCTAGAATGTGGGACATCAGACTCCAGGGCCGTCAATCGACTATTGCGGGTGAACCGGGCGCCCTTCCAAGGAATCGTCAAGGCCGTGAGCTCTTCTGATTGGGGCGCTGTCTACGGATCAGAAGGTTAGGGGTTCGAGTCCCTTCGGGCGCACTTATAGAAACGGCCGTGACCTGCGGAAAAAAGGGTTACGGCCGTTTCCCTTCCCATTTTCGATCCTCAGAATCCCGCTTGGTGGACCGCGGTGATCCGGTGGTGATCGCGTGTCAAAAGCCTGTCGCACCAGCAGTGCTTGTTGGAGCACTGCTGGTGAAAGGCATCGATAGCGGATCCCGCCGGTGCGACCACCGGGGCGAGTAGCGCGTCCCGGCGGTCGACAATCATCGAGATCATGAACCGAAGGATTCTGATCATCCTGCTTGCTGTGCTGGGAGCCATCCCGGTAGTCACCGGTGTGACAGCGGTCGTGGGAGGCTTGGACTTCAGCCCGGACGACACAAACGGCACTCCGTATTTCGACAGCGAATACCGTTTCCTGGGAGTTTGGTGGGCGGCGGCGGGAGTGCTGCTCTGGTGGTCGCTGCGCGCTCCACGGCGGCGGGCCGTCGTGACGCGGGCACTGCTCGGCGTCATGGTGCTCGGCGGTGTGGCCCGGTTGCTGGGCGTCGTCCTGACTGGGCTTCCGCCGCTGCCGTTCCGCGTGTCGATGACCGTCGAGCTGCTTGTGATCCCCGCGCTGTTGATCTGGCATCGACGCGCGTATCCGATGGTCCGCCCTCCGGTCGCTTAGCTTCTCCGATCCGACCCCCAAGCCCATCCGCATCGCGCAGCCACCGGAGATGTTGCCGTCCCGGCTGCGGGACATGGGAATCGGGTGGGTGACCCGCTGCAGGCCTCCCGAACTGGCGGCGAAGGGGTATTGCCGGTCGGTGCTCCGGCGCTTACGGCCGCGTCGACGATTTGTCGACGCGGCCGGGATTTGACCGATCAGACCCTACTTTTTAGTGGTCTTGGGGTTTTCGGTCTGTGTGGCGTACCGCTTCTCGGCCTTGGCGACGGCTTCAGCGGTGAGGTTGATGCCGCCGGCGACCTTGATCATCTGTTCTTTGGTCAGGCCGGTGCTGGCGTCGAACTGGACGGTGAGGTAGACGTGAGGCGACTGGACTACGAAGATCTGGGTGGCTTCCACGGTGGTGCCCTCGTCCGGGGTGCCCTCGTCGGTGTGGATGTACCGCAGTGCGGCCGGCTTGCCGTTGATCGTCAGTTTTTCGTCACCGTCGGGTTCGACCGTGTAGTCCTTGTTCTGCAGGTAGACCGCGATCTTGCCGGTGAAGACCGTCGGGTCGGACAGCTCCGGCTTGGCCGGATCCGGAGTCTTGGCCTCCTTCGGCGCGATGACCAGTTCGTACTCGTTCTGGCCCTGGATGAAGAATCCCTCCGGTACCGTGTCGATCGTGAACAGGTGAGGCTGCTGCCCGGTGTAGCCGACGAGCTTGATTCCCGCGGTCGTGCCGTTCGTGCTCTGAGCTGCGGTGAGCGGGTCTGCGGCGGGTCGACCGACCAGCCCGGGCCCGAGCGACACCGCGGCCGCGAGCGCCGTGACACCGAACGCCGACCCGGCGGCCACTCGCACGATCCGGTTGCGCCGGACGGCGTGGCGTCCGCGAGCCAGGTCGTCCTCGATGACGCCGGCCGGCGTCTCGTCGGCGGGACCGGCCAGGTGCTGCAGGCGGTTGTGAAGATCCATCATCGGGTGAGTTCCTGTTCCTTGAGTGGGGCGTTCGGGGCAGTGGGGTTACCGGAGGCTGGGGGCTGGTCCAGCGCCGCCCGTAGCTTGTCGAGAGCTCGGGCGGTCTGGCTCTTGACCGTTCCGGTCGAGCAGCCCAGTGCGGCCGCTGTTTCGGCGATGTCCAAGTCGTGGAAGAAGCGCAGAATGACCGCGGCGCGCATCCGCCGCGGCAACTGACTTAGCGCGCGAGACAGCTCCGGATCCAGGTCGGCCGATGCCGGCTGCGCCTCGGTACGGTCCGGCAGTCGATCAGACGGTCGCTCGAATCGCCACCATGATCGACGGCGTTCCCTGAGGAAAGCGTTGACCAGCACCCGGCGCAGGTAGCCGTCCGGGTTGTCGGCCCGCCGGAACGCCGCCCAGGAGACGTAGAGCTTGGTCAGCGCGGTCTGCACGAGATCCTCGGCCAGATGCGGATCGCCGGCCGTCAGCAGCCGCGCGGTCTGCAGCAGCCACTTGCGCCGATCGGCCACGAATTCGTGGAACTGCTCGTCGCGCTCGGACCTGCCCGAGCTGCTGTCCTGTTTCACACCCACCCTGACCCCTCGGCACGACTGAAGGTTGCATGAGGCCGAGCCCGGTCGAAAAAGATCAGCGGGAGGTCTACCTGACCGCCATCCGCAGCCCGGGTTGCCGGCAGCCCGGGTTGCCGACCCTGACGCGCCCACCTCGGACGTCCTTCAGCACGCTGCAAGAAGCGCAGCGATCTTGGTCATGACAAGAATCGGCTTGATCATCGCAAAGACGCGCCTTTTGCCGACCGTTGCCGGACGGCAACCGGCCGCAGCTGAACGGTGAACAGCGAGCTGAGATCAGCGCGGGGTCCGTACGGATGCAGCGACGAAACCGGGTCGACCCGGAAAGCGGCGTCGCCGGGATCCGCGCACCACGTGCGGTCACGCCCTCGCGTGTTCGGACTTCGGTGTTCGAAGCCTGAACACTTTGCCGGCCGATTGGCAATGTCAGGTTGGAAGCGCGGATCTCGCCGAGGAGGGCCATGGCGTCGGATGCGGATTTGATAGGCCGGTCGCTGAACGGCGATGTCGATGCCTTCGTGGAGGTGGTCGATCGTCACGAGGCCGCCGTCGGTTCGTACCTCGCTCGCCGTGTGGGGCGCGATGCGGCTGAGGACCTGCTGGGCGAAGTATGGGTCGCCGCGTTCGAGTCGCGGAGTTCGTACGACCGGTCGTACGACGACGCGCGGCCGTGGCTGTACGGGGTGGCGTTGAACCGGCTGCGCCGCTTCTGGCGGTCCCGGCCGCCCGAGGACCTGGTCGAGGACGTCACGGAGCTGGCCACCGGCTGGGATCCGTGGTCGGCGGTGGACCTCGGCATGGACACTCGGGCAGCACTCCAGTCGGCCTTGATGCGGCTCAAACCGGAGGAACGGGAAGTGTTGAGGCTCGTCGCCTGGGAGGACCTGACCGCAGCCGATGCCGCCCGGGCGCTCGGCATGCCGGCCGGCACGGCACGGCGGCTGCTGAGCCAGGCCAGGACGGCTCTACGCGAGGCCCCAGGGGTGTCCGCGCTTCTGAAGGAACGCAACAGCGCGAAGGAGAAACACCGATGACCGACGAGCTTGATCTGGTCGGTGAGTTGGGCCGCGCAGAACCACTGCGCCCGGAGGCCTATCAGCGGGCGCGGGCGATGCTGCGCGCGTCGATGGCCGATCCCGGAACCGTGCGGTTGCTGGGCGTGACATCAGCGGAGGACACGACTATGGAGGCGAATTCCACCATGGAAACAACGACAACCACCCGTCATCACGAGTCCAGCCCGTTGATCCGGCGCGGCCGTCGGCTGGGCCTGGCGGGCCGGCTCGGCATCGGCGCCGGCGTGGCGGCGGCGGCAGCCGCCGCGGTCGTCGCTGTGGTGCTCAACTCGTCGGCGACCGGGGGCGTGGTGGCCGCCGGTGATCCGTCGGCTGCCGCCTCGGGGGGAGTCGCCGCCGACGGGGCCGCCGAACGCGCGCCGCTGATGACTTTGGCCGGGTCCATCAAGACCCTCACTTCTTCAGAGGGCGACGCCTGGTTGGTGAAAGCGACTCAGGTCAACGGCAAGAAGACCATGCAGGTCGTCTACACGTTGTACACCGATGGTCACGCGATCTACACCGGCAACAGTGTGAAGGACATCAAGCTGGCGATCGCCGGTCGACAGGACCAGATGGAGGACGGCGGGTACGCCCCCCTCCTCAAGGCGGCGGCCGTCGCGGCGGACAGCAGCCCGGCCGACGGCCGGACCCAGATGCTCAAGGCAGCCGGCGATCCGCTGGTCGGCCTCGACCCCGCAGCGCAGAAGGCGGAGTGGGACAAACAGCAGGCGGCCGCCCAGGTGATCATCAAGCAGAAGGGCGGCACCGCAAAGCCGAAGTCGTACAGCCCCCAGGCCGTCCAGCAGCACCTCGACAACGCTCTGTGGACGTACAGCACCGAGGCACTGTCCGCCGGCGAAGGCAACACGCAGGTCCGCGCCGGGGTGCTGCGTCTCATGTCCACGATCTCCGCGGTCGACGTCAAGAAGTCGACCACCGACGGCAAGGCCACGCTGACGATCACCGCCGGCCCGGAGGTGTTCGGCGGCGAGGGCGGCCAGGTGCTGACCGTCGACGCCACGACCGGCATGCTGGTCAAGAGCGTTTCCAACGTGCCGGGCCTTCCCCAGGCCGCCACGACCTACGAGTCCTCCCGGGTGACGCAGGCCGGCCTGTAACGGCGATCCGATGTTGCAGATTTCGGCGTGTATCCAGTGGTCAAGGGTCGGATCGCACGCCGAGCCGCAGCCGTCGATCACCGGATAGGCCCGAATCAAGCACTCTGCCGTGACCCATGATCCGGTCACGATCATCGAGGTGCTGAGCTTCTCGGATTGCGGCACCGCCTACGGATCAGAAGGTTAGGGGTTCGAGTCCCTTCGGGCGCACTTCAAGATAAGGCCGTGACCTGCGGAAACAAGGGTCATGGCCTTTTTGTTTTCCACCTTCGAGCCATGCTGTCCCAGCATGTGGGCGATGGATGATCGCGTGCCGTTAGGATGTCGATCCATAGCGAATTCGCTGTCTGAGCTGGACTTTCACCGCGTGGATCCGGCCCGTGACCGAGCCGCGATCGCTATCGTGCGTGACGATTGATGGGTAGTGGCACCCTTGCGGTGGTAATTCGGCTACGGATGGCCGGGGACGGTCGGCGGGTGCCCGACGTCATCGGATACCGGATCTGCCGGCGTATCCGAAAGGGCGACGGGTCTCCGCGCACCTGGTGCGGACGAGGATTGGGCGATCGCCGGGATCGGCGAGAAGGCCAATCAGTTGACCTCGGCGGTCGGCCATCTCCGCGACCAGCACGGGTGCCAGCCTGGCCGAGATCATGGGACTGCTCAACCGGCTGATCGACCGCAATAGCCCGTAGTAGCCCCGCCCGACATGTAGCGCAGTTCACCTCGACGGCTGCTGCCTACGGTGTGGTGCTGAGGGATTCCGAGGTAGCCGGGGCGTCGGCGTGCAGGTCGCGCAGGAGGTCGGCCTGTCCGGTCAGGACGCCGGACAGGATGAGTCGTGCTACGGCCAGTAGGTCGGCGACGTGTGGGCTGGTGAGGGTGTAGTAGACGGTGGAGCCTTCTTTGCGGGTGGTGACGAGGTTCGCGCGGCGTAGCACGGCGAGTTGTTGAGACAGGTGGGCGGGCTCTATGCCGACCTCGGGTAGCATTTCGGTGACGGAGTGTTCGCGTTCGCTGAGTAGTTCCAGGACTCGGATCCGGGCGGGATGTCCGAGTGTTTTGAAGAATTCGGCCTTCATCTGGTAAATCGGCCTGCTCACCAGTGCTCCCTTATTCATCGGTCCTCCAACCCGTCAGCGGTGGGTTCGTGTGGTGCTCGGCGTCGTGCCGATTCGACCGCGGTGACGGCCGCGGCCATTGTTTCCACGACCTGTGGGTCGAGGATGTCGGGCAGCAGTCGGTGTGCGCCGAGCAGATTGTCCCCGACGAGGCCGGCCAGCACATCGGCGGCGGCAAGGTGCATAGCGGTGGTGATACGGGAGCATGGGAGTTGAGCGCACCGCGTGTCAGTCCGCGGCGAAAGCCGGGTCTCCGCCGGTGCGTTGTTCGTCTGATGCTTTCGTGTCGACCAGCCGCATGGCCGGGCAACCCGCTTTCGCCCTCGTCGCACCCTCAGGGCTACCACCGATCCTTGGGGTGGACGACGCCTCGGACATCACTAAACAATGACTTGCTAATATTAGCAAGTAAAGAGAGGTGATATGCATAGTCGGTGATCGGTGATCGGTGATCGGTGACGCGGTGGCTGCCTGCCGCCACCTGATCCCGGCGGGGCGTCGACTCTGGTGCGCCAGCGTCGGGCCGGTGGCGCCTCGATGCCGCAATCGCGTGCACGCGAGGGCGTGACGACTCCGAGGCTCCTTCGCGGGCGACTTCATCCAGGCAGCCTGGCTTCGATTCCCCCTGCGTGGGCTCCCCCTGCGTGGGCAAGGTCACCACCGCTTGATGCTCCGCCTTGTTTATTAATTGCTAATGTTTGCAAGTGCTGGATTTGTTAGATAGTCGGACGGTGAGGGGGCGAGCCGGGTGTCGTTGCCGGTGCACCAGGTGAAGGCCGAGTTGTTTCGCACGCTGGGCCATCCGGTGCGAATCCGGGTCCTTGAGTTACTGCAAGACGGGCCGAAGCCGGTCCGTGACCTGCTCACCATGATCGAGGTGGAGCCGTCCAGCCTTTCGCAGCAGCTGTCGGTGCTGCGCCGCGCGGGCCTGGTGGCCTCATCGCGGGAGGGATCACTGGTGGTCTATTCGTTGAGTACGCCGGACGTCGTGGATCTGCTCGCCGCCGCCCGCAGGATCCTCGGCGCGGTGTTGTCCGACCGCGACGGGCTGCTCGCGCAGTTGCGTACCGGTCCCCGGTCGTGAGTACGGTGCAGGCGATACGGTCGCTCGGTTCCCGGTTCACGAGCCTGCTGCCGCAACGTTCGGACTGGATTGCTGTGCGGCGCTCGCCGCGCCGCGACCTGCTCGCGGGGCTCACCGTGGCGGTGGTGGCGTTGCCGCTGGCGTTGGCGTTCGGGGTCACCTCCGGTCTCGGCGCACAGGCTGGCCTCGTCACCGCGGTCATCGCCGGCGCCGTCGCCGCGATCTTCGGCGGTTCGAACCTGCAGGTGTCCGGGCCTACCGGTGCGATGACCGTGGTCCTGGTCCCGGTCGTGCAGCGCTTCGGCGCCCGCGGGGTACTCATGGTCGGGGCGATGGCCGGTGTGGTTCTGATCGCCCTGGCCGTGGCCCGGCTAGGCCGTTACGTCCGCTACCTGCCGACCCCGGTGATCGAGGGTTTCACCGCCGGCATCGCGGTGGTCATCGCCCTGCAGCAGCTTCCGGCCGCGCTCGGCGTCACCGACGCGCACGGCGACAAGGTATGGGCGGTGGCCGCCGACGCGGTCGCCCGCTTCGCCCGTACCCCACACCCCGCACCTATCGCGATCGCCCTCGGTGTCGCGGCGCTGATGCTGTTCGGTGCCCGCTGGCGCCCCGGACTACCGTTCTCGCTGCTCGGGGTCGCCGCCGCGACGATCCTGGCGGAGGCCGCACCGATCGGTCTGACCCGTATCGGCACCCTGCCCGCAGGCATCCCGGCCCCGTCGCTGAGCTTCCTCGACCTCGGTGCCGTTCAGGTGCTGCTACCGGCGGCGCTGGCCGTCGCCGCGCTGGCCGCGCTCGAGAGCCTGCTGTCCGCGACCGTCGCCGACGCGATGAGCGTGAGCGAGCGCCACGATTCCGACCGGGAACTCTTCGGCCAAGGATTGGCGAACCTCGTCGTGCCCGTGTTCGGCGGGATTCCCGCCACCGCCGCGATCGCGCGTACCGCCGTCAACGTCCGGGCCGGCGCCTCCTCAAAATTGGCATCGCTGACCCACGCTGTGGCACTGGCCGTGATCGTGCTGGCCGCCGCGCCACTTGTCGGCCGCATCCCCCTGGCGGCGCTGGCCGGTGTCCTGCTGGCTACCACCGTGCGCATGGTCGAGGCCGGTTCCCTGATCGCTCTGGCCCGGTCCACCCGTGGCGACGCGGTCGTGCTGATCCTCACCTTCACCGTGACCGTCGTGTTCGACCTGGTCACTGCCGTCGCCGTCGGGATCGGCGTCGCGATCGTGCTGGCGCTGCGCGCGGTGGCCCGCACCGCCAGTCTGCAGCAGGTCCCGCTCGAGGCCGGCGACCACAGCGCCGAGGAACACGCGCTGCTTGCCGAACACATCGTCGCGTACCGCCTCGACGGCCCGTTGTTCTTCGCCGCCGCCCACTCCTTCCTGCTGCAGCTGTCCGAGATCACCGACGTACGGGTCGTCATCCTGCGCATGTCACGGGTCTCCACGCTCGACGCCACCGGCGCACACGTCCTTGCGGACGCGATCAACCGGCTGCATCACCGCGGCATCGTCGTGCTGCTTTCCGGCATCACTCGCGGCCACGAACAGGTCCTGGCCACCCTCGGGCTAGCCGAGCAGCTACGCCGCGACGGCCATGTCTTCCCCGACACCCCGACCGCCATCACCCACGCCCGCGCCCACGTCCTGGACCACTACACCGCCGACCTGGCACCACCCGCCGCCGACACCGAACCCGCCGCCGGCGGCCCCAGCCGAACCGGCAACGGACACGACCGTGGCGGGCAGATCCGCACCGGGCCCGCCCGGCGCCAGCCGCAGACCGCCCCCTTCGAACCCTCACCTCCCGGAGCGTCTCCATGCGACTACTCCTGATCGGCCCGCCCGGCTCCGGCAAGGGCACCCAGGCCGTGCACCTCGCCGAGCACTACGGCATCGCCCACATCTCCAGTGGCGATCTGCTGCGCCGCCACGTCGCCGAGAACACCACCATCGGCCGGTCCGTCGCCGCCTGCATCCAACGCGGAGACCTCGTCCCCGACGGCATCGTCATGGATATCCTCCGTAAACCCGTCGAAGCAGCCACCCGACGGGGCGGCTACATCCTCGACGGATTCCCCCGCACCGTCGAACAGGCCGAAACCGCCTACCGGGTAGCCGAACCCCTCGGCACCGAGGTCCGCATCGCCGTGCACCTCACCGCCGCACGACCCGAACTGATCCGGCGACTGCTCGACCGCGGCGCGCAGACCGGCCGTACCGACGACACCGAACACGTCATCGGCCACCGCCTCGACGTCTTCGACCAAGCCGCCACCCCACTGCTCGACTACTACCGCAAACGCCAGACCCTCATCACCATCGACGGCGACCGGCCGGTATCCGAGGTCACCCGGACCGCGATCACCCACCTCGACCAAGCCCGCCACGACCTCGGCCTGCCCGAACACCGTTACACCCCACCACCGGCCGCCCACCGTGACACAGAGCTGACAACGGCTGTCGCGACACCCGGCCAGCCGACCCCACAGCCCCACAGGAACCGGCAGAACACCGGCCCCGGCCGCAAGTAACGCCCACGTCGCGAGCCCATCCGCCGGGACACGACAACACAACCGCCACGAGCCCCGGCCCGTGTGCCGATGACCGGCGGTCTGTTCGCGAAGGTCCGCGGGAAGTTGGTGTGGGAGTTCTTCGAGGAGTTCCGCGGGGCTCCCGTCGAGGATCGGCCGCGGCTGGTTCCCGAGGAGCCGGCCCTCGGTCGGTGGCCGGGAGTGGGACTTGTTGCTGGCGGCCATGGCCGAGCATCTGACAGCGCAGCTGGATCTGGCGCCGCCGTCGTGGTGAAGGCCCTGGACGCCTCCGGCGTCGCGATGGGCCGTTTCTCCGAAGGTTTTTTTTCGGCGCGCCCCCGGACCGGGTCTTCGCGGCTTCTTCCTTGATGCGTTTGCGGGTGTGCCGGGCGGCGGCCAGCACCAACGTGGCGGTGGCGTCCGCGCAGCGGCGCTGGCTGTCGGGAAGCGCGCTGGTGTAGGTGTCGGCGGTGACCACGATGCTGGAGTGCCCGAGCAGATCTTGCAGGGTCTTCAGGTCCGTGCCGGCATGCCGCGGCGTGGGGCGTGATGCTCCGCGAGCCCGGAGTGCTGAAGGTGCCCGGGTGCGCCACGTATGTTCGCCGCTTCGCCCAGGGCCGCCCGGCGGGGTGACGATGGCGTCGTGGGCGCTCGGCTCTGCGGCGGGCTTGATGGCCGTGACCCACAGGCTCGGCGACACGAATGAAGCCCTCACGATTCGCCGAGAAAATCTATGGCGGTGGGACTAGACATTCCTATCGGGGCCGGTTAGTGTTTCTCTCGTTGACAGCAGAGATCGTTGAAGACGCAGACGAAGACCGAGCGTCAAGCAGGGCCCGGATCTTTCGTGGCTCGCTCGGCACGGCGGTGGCACAGCTTCACCGCACGCATTTCAGTAAGGCACGTGTAAGACAAGACCTTGACGTAACTCCAGGTCAGGGCGCATTCGGGTAGGGCCAGTGCAGGTTCAGGGCTCAACCCGACGCAGGACAGCAGTCGAAGTAGCTAGTAAGGCAAGTGTGAGACAAGACCTTGACGAAGTTCCAGGTCAGGGCAGACGCAGGTGGGGCCGATGCAGGTTCAGGGCTCAATCTGATGCAGGAAGATCCGCCGTACGTGTGCGGGGCCGTGAAGTTTGCGTGGGGCTCCAACACCGGCAGGTAGTAGGACAGCACCACAGGAAATGGAAGCAGAGGAAAGGGAGGGACGAGCACCGTTGGATCGCCCGCCGTCAGGACAGTTTTCGAGTTCTGGGGTGGACACCGCAGTCTCCATCGAACGTGAGGTGGTCTCCGGTCACGCTTATGCGATCCTCGCACCGCAAGCCGCGAATGGCGGCAGGTGCGGAAAAGGCAAGCCGACGAACCTGTCGGTAGATGGTGTTGTGAACCCGTAACCCTGGGCCCCGGTGCTTCTTGCGCCGGGGCCCTCGTCATGGAGAGGTGTGTGTGGATGACCCAACCCGATGACATGCTCGACGACGAGCACTACCCGGCCTACACGATGGGCCGCGCCGCGGAGATCACCGGCGCCTCGCAGGACTTCCTCCGCCGCCTCGAGAAGGCGAAAATGTTAATCCCGTCCCGGTCGGCCGGAGGCCACCGCCGCTACTCGCGTTACCACCTGCGTCTCGCCGCACGGGCCCGCGAGATGGTCAGGCAAGGCATCGCCCTGGAGGCCGCCTGCCGGATCGTCGTTCTTGAGGACCAGCTCCAGGAAGCTCTTCAGCGCAACCGGAGCCAACCGCGTCGGCAGCAAGCGGAAGCCGCCTGATTTTGATCGTCTTCACGGTCCTTCTCCGATGAGAAGGACCGTTTCGCATGGCCCGCGTTCCCCCAACCGTACGTATCACCGGCTATGAGCGCGCCACCGATCCCGATCCGCGGAGGCGCCGTGCCGGACCATAGGTGTTGCACGCTCGCTCTACATCTTTCGCGTCTATGCTGCCTCGCGTGACCGGCAGCGGGGCGAGCGGTGTGGATCTCAGCGATGTGCTGCTCGCTGTCGAGCGGGCCGCCCCGGTCGACGCCCTGGAGGCGGTGACTCGCAGTATCGGCAGCCATCTCGAGGCGTCCTGGGTGTCGTTCCTGGTGGCGGACATGAGTGGTCGCGCCCTGGTTCGCCTGTCCCACGTACCGCTCGGCGCCGTGCTGGACGCCCGGCAGCAGGATCAGGACGTCGCGGTGGTGCTGCCCTTCGACGGTGGGCCTCAGGAGCAGGCTCTGCGTGGCCAGCGCGTACTGGTGCAAGCAGCCGGGGACGTGTTCGTGGTCCGCGCGCCGGTTACCCAACGGGGAGAAGTCATCGGTCTGCTCGAGATCGCCCTGCCCGCGCCGCCGCCAGACGCGACCGTGCAGGCGGTGGCGCGGGCCGCGCACACGCTGGCGTTCGTGATCATCGCCAACCGCCGGCACACCGACCTGTTCGAGTGGGGCCAGCGCACCACCGCGTTCACTCTCGCCGCGGAGATCCAGCGCCGGTTGCTGCCGGCCTCGTTCACCTGTGAAGCCGACTCGTTCACCCTGGCGGGCTGGTTGGAACCGGCGGCCAACATCGGCGGCGACACCTTCGACTACAGCCTTGCCCGGGACGAGCTGCACCTGAGCATCACCGACGCTGTCGGCCACGGGGTACAAAGCGCACTGACCGCGACCCTGTGCGTCGGCAGTCTGCGTAACACCCGCCGAGGCGGCGGGACCCTGCTCGAGCAAGCGGAAGCCGCGAACCTGGCGTTGCTCGACCATGCTCCCGGCGGGTTCACCTTCGCCACCGGGATGATCGGCCGGCTTGCCCTGCGCACCGGGATTCTGTCCGTGGTCAACGCCGGGCATCCCACCCCGCTGCTGATCCGCGACACCGCCGCCCAGCAGGTGCCGCTTCCGGCCAATCGGCCTTTCGGAGTGCTACGCCACCGCCCCTATCGGGAGGCGCAGATCGCGTTGCAGCCAGGCGACCGGCTGGTGCTGGTCACTGACGGCATGCTGGAACGAGGCGCCGCCGACCTGGACCTGCCCATGCGCCTGCAGCACCTGAGCGGGCTACACCCTCGCGAAGTGGTCCGCGTGCTCGGCGACCTCGTCCTCGAAGTCGCCGGCCCCACCCTGTCCGACGACGCTTGCCTGCTGGTCCTCGACTGGTACGGCGGCCACGGCACCACCCGCCACACCGCCGCCGGCGCCGACCTTCACCGCAGCAGCACACCCGCCCCCGCAGCCGCGTAACCACCGGCGAACGCCCCAGGGACGCATTATCGCGCCCTGGCCCGTGGTCAGGCGCGAACTGCCGACAGGTCGAGCTCCGCCTCGGCGACGGCCAACCACGTGCGAGGACGCCGCAGTCCGAGCGGTGCCGGCTCCCGCCATCGCCTGCGCGGTCACCAGCGGCCATGTCGACTCACGGCGTGCGAGGCCGTCATCCGCGGTGGAGGATCCTCAACCACGGATCTTCCGGCAACGTAAGACCATGCGGACCTTCGCGGGCAGAGTCACGCGACAAGCGCGCCTTCGCGATACTCGGCGGCGGGCCGCTGCTCACCCGCCGGGCAGGGTGGTCCGCGCGCCGGTGGCCGGTGTCCCCGGTGGGCAGCCCAGTGATACGCCCCCACCCTAGGCGGGACAGCGTGTGGCGTAGGTCCGACCTGGTGGCGGTGCTTCTGGTGAGCTGCCTCCTGTGGGTGCCGGCCCCGGCCACGGCGTTCGGCACGATTGAGGGCGGCGGGCAGCACCGGGAGCATGAACGGATCACCCGTGCCGCTCTGGCCTGCCATGCCAGTGCCGCATCATCCGGCGACTGCTTCGAGCCGAAGTCGGCGGACCAGCTCGCGGGCCACCGCAAGTCGTTCGGCGCGGTCGGGGCGCCCGACCTGACCGAGGTGTCCGACCCGAGCGCGCACTGCGACGACGCCGACTATCTCGACGGCGGCTATCCACGGACGCGCGCGCAGGCCACCAGAGGGCTCCTCGCCTGCGTCGACCATCTGCGCGGACGCTTCCGCGAGGCGGTCGAACGGGCCGCGGGCCTGCTCGACGATGGAGACGCTCTGGTGGGTGCCGAGGTGGATCTGGGCATCGACTGTGTGCTGGATGCCGGCTCCGAGCAGCGTGCCAAGTGCCGGACCGTCGAGGCCTTCGGCCGGGCTCTGCACGGAGCGCAGGACTTCTATTCGCACAGCAACTGGGCCGATGTCACGGACCTGTCCCGGCCGCTCGGCGCCGACAACCCGCCGGGCCTGGGTCTGCCCGCGCCGAGCCCGGTCCTGGACCTGCGCGGCACCGGCACGCCTGCCGTTCCCGCCGCTCTGTCCACCGGCTGCTTCGTCCTGCGCGACCGGGTTCCCGGTGTCGAGGCCTGCACCGGGCGTGTCACCCACGCCGGCCTCAACAAGGACAACGGCACCGTCGATCCCAGCACCGGCGGCGTCACGGCGCCGACGACACCGCGAGGCAGCGTGGCCGACAACTTCGCCAGGGCCGTCACCGGGGCCATCGTGGAGACCCGGCATCAGTGGCAGGAGTTCCGAGCGGCGCTGCAGGCCGCCTACGGCAGGACGAGGGCGTCTCTCATGATCTGCGCGCTCACCCACGACGATCCGCTGAACGACTGCCGGCGTCACAGTACGGTGACCGTCGTCCTGGTGATCTCCGCAGGCCTGATCGGTCTGGCTGGCGCCGGCCTGCTGGTGTTCCGGATCCGCCGGCGGCGCGGCTGGCTCATGCGTCGCGGGTGATGCCAGCCAGCGCCGACCGGCGCAGCCTGAGGGGATGACCAGCCCGGAACAGACCGCGAACCGTCGTGCCGCGCACCTGAGCCCCGCCGAACGGGCTCGGCTCGGTAAGGAGGCTCGCCGGATCGCGCCGCTGGACTCACACGCGGAGCTCTCGCCGGCGGTGAAACGGGATCCGGTGACCACTATGACGGCCGATGACGCCGCCCGGGTGCCGGAGCTGCTCCCGATCCGCTACGGGCGGATGCTGGTCTCGCCGTTCACGTTCTATCGCGGCGCGGCGAGTGTGATGGCCGCCGACCTGGCGCCGACGCCGGTGTCCGGCTTCCGGGCGCAGACCTGCGGGGATGCCCACCTGTCGAACTTCGGCTTCTTCGCCTCGGCCGAGCGGGCCTTGGTGTTCGACATCAACGACTTCGACGAGACGCTACCGGGCCCCTGGGAGTGGGATGTCAAACGGCTGGCCACCAGTATCGCGGTGGCCAGCCGAGCGAACGGGCACAACGCGAAGCAGAGCCGCCGCGCGGTGCTCTCGGCCGCCGCCACCTATCGCACGGTGCTGCGCGACTTCGCGAAACAGACCAACCTTCAGGTCTGGTACGCCCAGCTCGACGTGGACCACCTGCTCGACCGTCTGAGCTCGACGCTGTCCACCGAGCAGATGAGGAACACGAGAACGATGGTGGACAAGGCGCGGACCCGTAACAGTGCGCAGGCCCTGGCCAAGCTCTCCGCCGTCGTCGACGGCGAACGCCGCATCGTCGCCACACCGCCCGTCGTGGTGCCTGTCGAGGATTTGATGCCGGACGCGTCGGCGAATCAGCTCTTCGACGCCATGCAGGAACTACTCGAGGGCTACAGCCGGTCGTTGTCGCCCGACCGGCGCCTGCTGCTGGGGCAATACCGGCTCGTGCACATGGCCCGCAAAGTCGTCGGTGTGGGCAGCGTCGGAACCCGGTCCTGGGTGCTGCTGATGATCGGCCGCGACGACGCCGACCCACTGTTCCTGCAGGCCAAGGAGGCGGGAGCGTCGGTGCTGGAAGAGTACGTCGGTGCCAGCGAGTTCGAGCACCACGGTGAGCGGGTCGTGGCCGGGCAGCGCACCATGCAGGCCAGCGGCGACATCTTCCTGGGCACCCGGCGGGTCAACGGCATCGACGGCAAGGACCGCGACTTCTACGTGCGTCAGCTACGGGATTGGAAAGGCTCGGTGGAAGTCGAGGGCATCCGGTCGAGTGGCCTCGTGACCTACGCCTCGATCTGCGGCTGGACACTGGCCCGGGCGCACGCGCGCTCCGGGGACCGCGTCGCCATCGCGTCCTACCTCGGCTCCAGCGACCGCTTCGAGAACGCCGTCGCCGATTTCGCCGAAGCCTACGCCGACCTCAACGACCAGGACTTCCGCCTGCTCAAACAAGCCGTCCGCGACGGCCTGATCAAAGTACAGAAAGGAATCTGACCCTGCTCGGGTCGGTGAGTTCCAGCGCGACCCTCGGGGAAGTCAGACGCATGCCGAGCTTGGACCGTCGGGTTCAGCCGAGGCGGCGACCGGGCCGCGGCCGTCCCGTTCGCCTACGGTGACGCCGGCGAGCGGAACCTGCCCGATGTCTACCACCGACGAGACCGCGGAGACCGGCCAGCCGGTTGTTCCGGTCCTAGAGGCACCGCGCCCACGGACCTGGTGCACGACGCCGCGCCGCCGATGCTGTTCCTGCACGGTGACAAGGACAGCTCGACGGTCCTCGAGGACGCCCGCGAGCTGGCCGGTCGGCTCCGCAAGGGTCGCCGCCTCAAGAAGGGCACGTCGTGCGTCTTCTACGCTGCCGTCGACAAGAACGGCAACCAGTCTGAGGCCAAGGTCAAGAAGCAGAAGCTGACCCGCTGGCCCCACCGCTGACGGTGAGTGAAGGGTCCGCCCCTTCACTCACCGTCGGCGGATCACTTGGTGTACGTGAAGTACTTCCAGGCGCCGGCGGAGTTGTAGTTCACGGTGTCGCCGGACGAGCCGTTCAGGTATTCGGCACGGACGCGGAAGCGCTTGCCGACCTTGGCACCGGTGACGAACGTGAAGGACGCCTTGCCGCTCGCGCTGAGCTTGGTGTAGCGGCCTGACCACAGCTGCCACTCGCCGCCCTTCCAGACCTCGATGATCGTGCGCACCTTCCGGCCCGGGTACGGGGTCATGGTCTGCGTGATCAGCGGGTTCTTCGACTTGCGGAAGTACTGGTACGCCGTGGAGCCGATCTTCGCCGTCTTGTAGTGGCGGGACAGCTTCGTGCTCGCGTTGACCTTGGTCCACACGTTCATCCGGTAGGAGGTCGGGTTGCTGACCTCGTCACCGGGGAACCGGGCGGTCACCCAGGTGTTGCGGGTGACCTTGACGCTCGCGGTGAGCTTGCCGGCGCTGTTCACGGTGGCCCGCTTGACCAGGCGGTTCGGCTCGCTGCCGTACGGGTCGGCCCAGATCTCCACGACCCGGCTCCGGTAGGTCCTGCCGAGCGTCGCGGTGACGGCGACCGTGGATCCGTAGGCGAGGGCGCCGCCCTGCGAGCTGCGGGTCAGCTCCAGGCTGGGCACGGCGCGGTCCACGCCGACGACTCGCTGCACCGAGGAAGCCGTGAACGACGCGTCGCCGGGGAAGGACACGACGTAGCGGTACTCGCCGATGAACGGCGGAAGGTCGGTGAAGCTGTAGACCCCCACCGCGCCGGTCTGCACGTCCTTGAGCACCGTGCCCGTCGACGTCCCGTTGTCGTAGCGGGTGACGTGCAGGGTGAGGCCGCTGCGCTCGCCCCAGTTCGCGTTGAACTGGCCGCTCATCGTGAGCGGAGTGCCCCAGGGGAAGCTGAGCGGGCCGGTCAGCTCGATGCCCGACTCTTCAGGCTGCGGTGACGTGGAGACGGTCGGGTCCGGTTCGACCGGGTCCGGGTCGTTCAGGGTGTGGAGCCAGTAGCCCGCACCCTGGGTGGCGATCGCGAAGAGGCGGGGGCCGCCCGGCTCCCAGGCGATCCCGCGCTTGACCACCTCGGAGAAGAAGTCGATCCCGGCCGGCTTCGGCAGGGCGAACGACAGCTCCGGTTCCGTGGCGCCGGGCGCGAAGACGGCGAGGTCGTTCTCCGCCGTGACGTTCCGGACGGCAACCGCGATCTGTCCGCCCGCGGCGACGTCGACCGCGGTGAAGTGCTCGAGACCGGTGAAGACCTTCGTGCCGGCGCCGCCCGGAACGCCGATGCGGTACGCCCCGGAGTATCCGGCCCGGTAGAGCTGCGCACCGTCGCCGGTGATCGCCACGTCGTCGACGTACCCGTTCGCCAACGTCTCGAACTGCAGCTCCTCGGTGCCGGTGGACACGTTGTAGACGGCGATGTCCCCACCGGTGGAGCGGACGTCGGTCAGCGTGAGCAGGCCGGGGGCCGACGGGTGCCAGGAGAGTTCCGGCGGACCGTTGAAGGAGCTGACGTCCGCCGCCCGCTGGTGCAGGTTGACGGCGCGGGTCGTGAGGTCGAGCGAGCCGAACCTCCCGGAACCGTCGAACCGGGATTCGTCGTAGGAGAACCAGAGCTTGTCACCGCTCACCGCGACGTCACCGGGCCATCGGCCGGCGCCCACCGAGTAGCGGTCCACCTCGGTGAGGGTCTCGGCGGAGAAAGCGACGATCGCATCCGCGTCGCCCACCACGGCGTAGAGGCGGCTGGAGTCGGCCGACAGGGCCAGCCCCTGTGCTCCGGGGAGGTTGGTGACCTCGGCGAGTTCGTGACCCTGGTAGTTGGTTGCGACGACCTTGCCCGAGGTGGGGTCGCTGACGAAGACCCGCTGGTGGACGGCGTCGACCGCGAGGTCGCCGAAGGACTCGATGGGCAGCCTCTGGTCCGAGTCGGCGACGGCCGGACCAGTGGAGAGGCCCAAGCCGGCGGCGGTGGCGCCGGCCAGAAGAGTGGCCGCTAGTGCGGCCCGGGAGATTCGCATGAGGACCCCGTGTCGATCGGAGGAAAGCCGGTCTCCGGCATCGTAAATACAAGATCGACTACTGCCGATCGGCCGAACGGGTGAGGACGGGCCGGGACCGTAACGACGCCGAGTCCGGCGCCGCGGTGTGACACGAAAACGGGAGACGAGCGGGCTTCATGTCCTCATAGGATCTGCGTATCAGCAGCTAGGGACGGGGAACAAATGTTCAGTGTCAACGGTAAGAAGCTCGCCGCGATCGGTATCGCGGCCGCCGCCACGACCGCGTTCTTCGCCTCGCCGGCGCAGGCCGCCTCGGCAGCCAAGGCCGAGGTCGTCGGGAAGAACAGCACCGTGGTCCGGTTCACCGCGGCAGCCGGCCAGGCCAACTCCCTGGTCATCACGGTCTCCGGCCGGACGATCACGCTGAACGACAAGGTCGCCATCAAGGCCGGCAAGGGCTGCAAGGCGGTCAAGGGTGACAAGACCAAGGTCAAGTGCACCACCGCGAGGAAGGCGACCGGGCTCACCGTCACGCTCGGCGACAAGAACGACTTCGTCGACAACAACTCCGCGATCCCGCTGACCGCCAACGGCGGCACCGGCGACGACACCGTCTTCGGCGGCACCGGCAAGGACGCCCTCTCCGGCGGCGACGGCGTCGACGACGTGCAGGGCGGGAACGGCAACGACACCCTCCGCGGCGGCCGCGGCAACGACCACGTCGAGGGCGGCCCGGGCCAGGACAAGCTGTACGGCGACGCCGGCAACGACGACCTGATCGGCGGCGACCTCGACGGCGAGCTCGCCGACAGCGGCGACACCATCTACGGCGGCGCGGGCAACGACTTCCTGCTCGGCGGCTACGGCAACGACTCCCTCTACGGCAACGCCGGCAACGACAACCTGGTCGGCGGCTCCGGCAAGGACAAGCTGGTCGGCGGGGCGGGTACGGACACCGCCACCCAGTAACCCCCGCGCAACGGGACAGCGAGCACCGTCGACGTTTCGTACGATGCTCGCATTTGATCTCTCGTGAGCGCGTGAGGAACCCGTTGACTCATTCTCTTCTTCGCTGGGCCCTGGCCGGAACGGCCGCTGCCGTGGCCTCGGCCGCGCTGGCGGCCCCGGCCGTGGCGGCTACCGGACCTGTCCTGGTCGGCGGCGCGACGCCGCTGATCAGTGCGGCGGTGGGCGCGGACTTCGACGTCACCCTGTCGGTCACCAACACCGGCACCACGCCGCTGACGGATGCCGGCGTTCTGCTGCACACCGACTGGGGCTTCGAGCCCACCGGTCAATTCTCCAACTGCGACTACAGCGACGGCCGGGCGAGGCTCTGCACCTTCGCCCGGACGTTGGAGCCGGGCAAGAGCTACCGGGTCGTCCTGCCGTACAAGGTCCGGTCGGACACCTCCGCGCCGGGCGGCATCTACGGCGAGTTCGAGTGGCTGACCGCCGACGAACTCAAGGCCTACGACCGGAGCACCCCCGGCACCGGTGCCGCTCTTCCCCTGGCGGAGGGCGACCCGCTGCCCGCGGACGATGACCACGTGGCTCCGGTCGTCGAGGTCACCGTGAGCGGCACGAACGGCACCGACCTCGTCGCGATCGGCGACCAGGTCTCCGGCGCGGCCGGCGACCTGGTGCAGGCCACGGTGGGTGTGCGCAACGACGGCCCGGCCACGCTCAACGGGGGCCGCGCGGGCATGCCGCCGGCCGAGGTCGAGGTGGTGCTGCCGGCCGGCACGTCGTTCGTGAGCGCTCCTCCGGAGTGCGAACGTGAGGACGACGCCACGCACTACCTCTGTAGCGTGCCGGCGCCGTACCTGTTCACCGCCGGTACGACGTCGCCCTGGACGTTCACCCTGAGGGTCGACAAGGTCGTGGCCGACGCCCAGGGCACGGTCCAGGTCAACCCGCCGTGCCAGTGCACCCGCCCCGGCGATCGGGACCGGTCCAACGACACGGCGCTGCTGCGGGTGAACCCCACCACGGGGAGCACCGACCAGATCCCGCCGGTGATCGCGGGCATCGGCCTCCTCGCCGATCAGCAGGTCCCCGCCGACCTCGTCTTCTACCCGGCGTCGGCCGACAACGTCGGGGTCACCGAGCTGCGCGCGACCGTCAACGGTTCCCTCGAGGCGGCCTGCACCCTGACCGGCGGCTGCCAGGTGTCGCTGGCGAGCCTGGCCGACAATGCCCTCGCCACGATCGTCGTGCGGGCCACGGACGCGGCCGGCAACCACACCGAGAAGTCGGTCCGGGTACGCGTCGACAACGTCCTGCCCAGCGCGATCCTCTCGCCGGCGCCCGGATCGTCGGTGCCCAGCGGGCCGGTCACCATCGCACTGAACGGCGTCGCCGGCGATGTCTGGCGCATCGACGCGCTCGACGGGCCGAACCACACCCAGCTGTCGGGTGAGCCGTGGACCTACACCTGGAACGCGGTCACCGGCGCGGCCTCCCCGACGTTCGTCCTCCGTGACATCGCCGGCAACATCACCACCCTGGCGACCGGCTACACCGTGACCGCACCGGCCGTGGACGACCAGCCGCCGGTCATCACGCGGGTGGATTTCGTCGGCGCGTACTCGACGAACCGGCTGGACACCGGCGCGGGCTGGGTCGGCGGCGTCAGCACCCTGAAGCCGACGGTCCACGACGCGTCGGCGATCGTCCGTTCCGAGTGGACCGTCAACGGCGTGGTGCGGTCGAGCGGCCAGACGTTCTCCTGGGACGTGCGTACGTTCGCCGCGGCCACCGCGACCGTTGGCCTGCGGGTCTGGGACGCGGCCGGCAACACGTCGGCCACGTCGTTCCTCGTGCACGTCGACAAGTCCGCTCCCACGATGGCCATCGCGCCGGGCAACCGCGCGCTGATCCGGGGTACGTCGTACGTCACCTCGCTCAAGGCCGCTGACCCGCACGGAGTCGCGGTCACGCACCTGGCGGGCAAGAGCGGTTCCGCGACGTCGGTGCGGGTGACAACCGGCAAGGACGGCGTCAAGACGATCACCTGGGTGGCCGTCGACAAGCTGGGCAACGCGGCCAGCGCCACGCGAACCGTGATCGTCGACAACACCGCACCCGCGGTGGCCTTCAAGGGCGCTCCGGCGAACAAGACGAAGCTGCGGAAGACCATCTCGCTCAAGGCCACGGCGAGCGACCGCAACGGAATCGCCAAGGTGCAACTGCTGGTCAACGGCAAGGTGGTCGCCACCGACACCCGGGCGGCGTACGCGTTCACGCTCAACCCGAAGAAGTACGGCAAGTCGTTCACCGTGCAGCTGCGCGCCTACGACAAGGCGGGCAACCTCAAGGTGACGACCAAGCGGACCTACCGCCGCTGATCCTGTCGCTCGGCGCACGGCCGTGACCCGCGGAAACGCCGGGTCACGGCCGTTTGCGCGCTGGCGTGAGCAGCTCCTCGCCGACCGATGACCGACGCGTGAGGCAAGGCCGATCAGCGGCGTTACTGAAGCGTTGCGACGGTCCGGGAGCGGATCGTCCGTTTGGGCGAGGTGTAGTTGGTGATCTTCGATATAGCCTCGCGGGTGACATCGACACGGACGTCCTGTGCCGCGAGGAATCTGCATGATCAAACGAAGGATCGGTGCCGCCACTGTGGTGGCCGCACTGGCCGGATCCACTGTGCTCGCGGCCGGTGCCGCACCGGCGCTGGCCGACTCCGGTAAGACCCTGCCCATCACGTCCGTCGGCGACCTGGTCGTGGACGGCGCGCACCAGCGGATCTTCGTCAGCGACCCGACCGGCGGGAAGATCGTCGAGACGACGTACGACGGAACGGTGGTCGCCACCGCGACCGGCCTGCCCCGGGTCACCGGCCTGGCGCTCTCGGCCGGCGGCGACACGCTCTACGGCACCCTGGAGGCGGGCCGGGCGATCGTCGCCCTCCCGGCCGCCACCCTCACCGACCCGGTCCGGTACGACCTGGGCACCGGCGTCTACCCGCTGTCCCTGGAGAGCGTGGCCGGCAAGCTCTGGTTCAGCTACGACGACTACGGCCGTGATCCGTACATCGGCGGGGACGGCAACATCGGCTCCCTCGACCTCAGCGGCGACGCACCGGTCGTGGCGTTGCAGCAGGACAGCTCGGGCGCCTACGGCCTCTGGTCCGGAGCCCCGCACCTGACGTCCGCACCGGGTGGCGCCCCGAAGCTCGCGGCGTTCGACCCGGGCACGTCCAGTGGTGTCGTCGCCGTCTACGACGTGTCCAGCGGCACCCTGAACCGCACCGCGGCGAAGGGCATCCCGGAGAACGCGTACACCAGGGACGTGGCGTTCACCCCGGACGCGTCGCGGATCGTCACCGCCGCGCCGTCGCCGCAGGACCGCCTGACCGTGGTGAACAGCGCGGACCTGGAGCCGGTCGGCTCCTACCCGTTCGAGGCGTGGGCCAACGCGGTGGCCATCGCCGCGGACGGCACCGTGGCCGCCAACTGCTCCTCCGGCTGCGGTCCGGATCTGCGGATCTTCGCGCCCGGCGGAACCCGGCCGATCCGGACCTACGTCCTGCCGGACACCGATCCGACGGTCACCGGCAACGACGACGTGGTGGACCGCGGTCTCGCCTGGGAGCCGGACGGCAACCGGCTGTTCGCCGTCACGCAGAACAGCAGCGATGCCCACCACCTGCGGGTCTTCACCGAGCCGAAGAAGTCGCTGCCGACGCTGAAGCTGTCCGGCCCGGCGTCGGCGACCCGGGCGAAACCGGTCACCATCACCGGCACGCTCACCGCTTCGCTCCCGCTGCCGGTCGGCGCGCCGGTGACCGTCACCCGCATCGACCTGGAGTACCCGTCCGGCAAGTCGCTGGGCACCAGGACGACCGCCGCCAACGGGTCGTTCTCGTTCACCGACACCACGTCGGCCGGTGGCACGGTGACCTACCGGGTGTCCTACCCCGGGGACGCCAACCACTCCGCGGTCACCGCGACCAGATCGGTCGCGGTCTCCCGCGCCGCCACGTCGCTGTCGCTGACCAACAACGGCAAGATCTATGGGTACGGCAAGACGGTCACGTTCACGGCGCGCCTCGGCGCCAGCTACAAGAACCGGGCCGTGGAGATCTGGGCCGACCCGAGTGGCGCCGACCAGAAGCGCCGGCTGCTGAAGCGGGCCGTGGCCGGCAAGACCGGTTATGTCTCGACGAGCCTGCGGCTGACCCGCAACACCACGGTGTCCGCGGTCTTCGCCGGTGACGCGCGCACCGCGCCGAAGACGGTCACGGCGGCCGTCGGCACGAAGGTCAACGTGTCGCTGAAGCTGTCGAAGTACTACAAGACCAGCAAGGGCACCCGCTACTACCACGTGAAGACCAACGCGAAGTTCGCCATCACGATGACCGCCGCACCGACCGCGCGGAAGGCGTACCTCTCGTTGCAGGTCCTCTACCGGGGGAAGTGGCAGTCGTTGATCGGCGGGTACTACCCGACCCCGGAGACGTTCTACCTCAACGGCGCCGGGTTCAAGGGCTACAAGCTGCGCATTCGTACGGCGTACGTCAAGGGCGACTCGGGCGACAGCCTGAACACCACGACGTGGACCGGGTACCAGTACCTGTCCTTCACCAAGTGAGCCGTGCCCGGCTGCCGTGACCAGCACGGCGGCCGGGCCGTCAGCACCCCGGCCGGGTTACCCGGCGGTGGGGTGGTCGCGCGCCGCGATGGCGTCCGCGATGAACCTCTGAAAGCCGTCGAACTGCTCCGCGGTCATCTTCCACCGCCGGCCGCCGGAGATGTCGTCCGCGCCGTACGCCCGGCCCAGCCGCACCTTGTAACCGCCGCCGGACGGCGTCGCGCTGATCCGCAGGAACGCCACGTGATAGCGCAGGGTCTCCTCGGTGCCGCTGTGGAAGATCTCCAGCACTCGGCCGTCGAGAACCAGGATCTGTTCGTCGAACGCGAACTCGGTCGCCATGGTCGCCGCCTCAGGGTCGGGTCATCGCCCGGGCCGGCGACGTGTGCGTGATAGTAGAACGCCGACGGCTCTGCCCCCCGAACACGGGACATGTCACGGCCCTCGAAAGCTGACATCGTCTTTCTCGGAAGCGTCGCAGTGACGCGCCGGAGAGGGAATGCAGATGACTGTCGAGATTACGTCGTCGAATGTCGAAGAGCTTATCGCGAAGCACCTCACCGAGGAGTTCGCCGACGACAACAAGGTTCGCGCGCTGTCCCAGCACTTTCGGCGTGAGGGCTACGTAAAGCTGTCCGGCCTGGTCTCGCCGGAGATCTTCGCCGCGGTCACCAAGGAAACGCACGACATCCTGGACCTGCACGCCAAGCGGATCGACATCCACCTCAAGGAGACCGGCAACACGCCGCGCTTCATGAGCACCGTCAGCCAGGCCGCGATCGCCGCCGACGCGAAGCTGATCCCCGCCGTGTACGAGTCGCCGGCGCTGAAGGGCTTCCTGTCCCGCATCGCCGCCGAGGAGGTCATGGACTGCCCGTGGGAGGGCGAGAAGTACATCATCATCCGCCAGGAGCGGGTCGGTGACACCCACGGCTGGCACTGGGGCGACTTCCCCTTCACCGTCATCTGGATCATCGAGGCGCCGGCCACCGAGTTCGGCGGCATGCTCCAGACCGTGCCGCACACCGACTGGAACAAGGAAGACCCGCAGGTCAGCGAGTACCTGATCAACAACGTGATCAAGACCTGGCCGCACTCCACCGGCGAGCTGTACTTCCTGCGGTCGGACACCACGCTGCACCGCACGATCCCGCTGAACGCGGACCGCACCCGGATCATCCTCAACACCTGCTGGGGCAACGCCGCGACCGCCGGCCGCCCGCAGAGCCACGAGACCATGGAAGCGATGTTCGACTGAGCCGCCGGGGTCGGTGTCGTTGCCGCGTAATGCGGCTACGACACCGCCCCGCTCGCTATTCCCAGCAATGAAAGGCTGGAGATGTCGACCGGCACATCGACCGTCGCCACCAATCCGATCGACAACGTACGGCGCGGTGCCGATTGTGCGGTCACCGCGCTGATTCCCTGCTACAACGAAGAAGCGTGTATCGAGCGGGCCTATCGGGAGATCGCGGCAGAGCTCGAGCATTTCACGGAATGCGAGATCCTCTTCGTCGACGACGGCAGCACCGATACGACACTGGAAAAGATCAAGGCCTTCGCCGCCGCGGACGAACGGGTCAAATTCATCTCGTTCGCCCGGAACTTCGGTCTGGAAGCGGCATTCTCGGCGGGATTCAAGTACGCCCGCACGAAATGGACGGTCCAGCTCGACGCCGACCTGCAGTCGCCACCCGCCGAGATCCACACGCTGTTGGACAAGGCGCTGGAGGGCTACGACATCGTCTTCGGCATCCGGCTCAACCGGCGGGACCCGTGGCTGCGCCGGATGGGCTCGATCGGTCACCAGCTTGTCGCGCAGAAGCTGCTGGGGATCAAGCTGCCGCTGCGCGCCTCGGTGTTCCGGCTGGTGCGCACGTCGGTGGCCCGCCGGATCGTCGAGACGAATCTGCGCTCGCCGTACTTCATCGCGACCGCACCGCTGGTGGGCGCCCGCTACATCGCGGTGCCGACGAAACACCAGGCCCGGGTCGCCGGCGTGGCGAAGTGGAACGCGGCTCGGCTGATCTCGCACGCGATGGACCTGTGGATCGGGTTCTCGATCCGCCCGCTGGCGCTGGTCCACCTCACCGCGGTGGTCGCGGCGACCGCCTCCACGGTGCTGCTGGCCCTGCTGGCGCTCGGCTGGATCGGCCCGACCGCGATCGCGGTGGCCACGCTCCTGCTGGGCTCGGCCGCGTTCCTGGGCCTGGGCGTACTGAGCCGCTACATGATCCCGGCACTGCGGGTCCGCAGCGAACTACCGCGCTTCTACATCCGCGAGACCAACATCCCGATCGACCAGGCAGACGACCTGTACGGCAGCGAACAGCCCTGGGTCGGAACGGCGCAGGGGAGGCCGATGTCATGACCAGACGTAATCTCATCATTCTCGGTGGCAGTGAGGACCAGGTCCCGGCGTACCTCGAAGGGCGCCGGCTCGGGTACCGGGTCATCGGAATCGACCAGAAGCCGGACGCGCTCGGCGCGGAACTCGCCGACGAGTTCCTCTGCCTGACCACGCGTGAGCCGGAGGCGATCGCGAAGCGGCTCGGTGACATCGACGTGGCCGCGGTGATCTCACCGGC
Organism: Actinoplanes awajinensis subsp. mycoplanecinus; assembly: GCF_001509495.1. NCBI lineage: Bacteria > Bacillati > Actinomycetota > Actinomycetes > Micromonosporales > Micromonosporaceae > Actinoplanes > Actinoplanes awajinensis. Next base: position 114,632 of record NZ_LLZH01000121.1, read on the forward strand.
CAGCGACGCCGCGCAGGCGTCGGTGGCTGCGCTGAGCAAGCACTACGGCACCGCGTTCCAGCCCTCGCCGGCCGCGGTGCGCGCGTCGGAGGACAAGAACTACTTCCACTCGGTGGTGGAGAAGCTCAGCTTCCCCCGGTACCGCTCGCTCAAGGGCGACGACCCGGACGCGCTGATCGCGGCCGCCGCCGGGATGACCTACCCGCTGGTGGTCAAGCCGACCGACTCCTCGGGCAGCAAGGGGCTCAGCTGCGTGCCGGAACCGGCGCAGCTGCGCGCCGCGATCGGCACCGCGCGCAAGAACTCCTTCGCGAGCGAGGTGCTCATCGAGGAGCTCGTCGACGGCCGGCACTACTCGCTGGAGTGCTTCGCGCAGAACGGGCGGCCCGCCTTCACGGTGGTGACCGAGCGGATCATCACCCCGCTGCCGCACATGATCAGCGTTTCGCACGTCACGCCGGCCGCGCTCGGGTGCTCCATCCAGGGCCGGCTGCTCGACATGATCACGGCGATCTTCGGTGAGCTGGGGCACCGCAGCGGGCCGGTGAACTTCGACTTCGTGCTCACGCCCGCCGGCGACGTGCACTTCATCGAGATGGGCGCCCGCCTCGGCGGCAACGGCATGCCGCTGCTCGCCTCGCACGCCTTCGGCGTGAACACCGTGGAGGCGGCGATCCGGTTGGCCGCCGGCGAGGCGCTGGATCTCGGCACGCACCCCCGGCCGCGGTTCGTCATGCTCCGCATCCTCACCGCCGAGACCGACGGGACGCTGGTCTCGGTCGCCGGGGTGAGCACGGTCCGCGCGCTCACCGAGGTGACCGAACTGCGCCTGTTCAAGGCGCCGGGCAGCCGGGTCAACCGGTACACCCAGGCGGCACACAAGCTCGGCTACCTGATCCTCGCCGCGGACTCCCGCGAGGCGCTCTCGCAGGCGCTGGACACGTCCCTGGCGACGCTGCACTTCGAGATCGAACCGGACGACGAAACACAGGAGAACTGAATGACTTCCGCGCTGCGTCGCAACGCTGCCGTCCTCGTGCTGGCGGCCCTCGCCGCCGGGTGCGCCGCGATCATCTGGTTCGTGATGCCCCATGACCGGGAGGTCAAGTCACTCGGCATCTTCCTGTTCAAGCTGCTGCCGTTCGTCTTCGCCACCGAGGCGCTGGCCCGGCTGGACGTGGCGTTCTTCCGCAAGTACCAGCTGGTCCGGGTGCTCGTCCCGGCGTCGTTCGTGGTGTTCTTCCTGTACTTCGTACCGAAGATCTTCTTCTATGCCGAGGACCACCCGACGCTGTACTACCACGTCCTGGTCCTGACGCCGCTGATCATCCTGTCGCTGACCATGGCGTACCGGCTCGGCGGTGGCACGCCGGGCAACACCCGGCGGATCGCCGCGGCGATGTTGCTCATCATGGTCTCCGGCGCCGAGGACCTGGCCTATCTGACGGTCAACAACCACACCGACCCGGAGTGGGCGACGATCCCGGAGACCTGGACCTGGGCCTCGCACATCAAGGTCTTCCTCGGTCACTACCCGTCCAAGATGGAGGCCTATGTCTTCATCGCGGTGCACGTCGTGCTCGCCCTGTTCGTGCTGGCCGCGCCGACCCGGTGGTTCGAGCGGCTGAACCCGTGGCGTGGCCGCGGCGCGCAGCCGGTGACGCCGGCCCCGGCGGACTCCTCCTCCGTCGCGGCCAAGGTCTGAGGGCGGTGCGCCATGTTCCTGCGTGAGGCCCTCGACATCCCGGTGACGATGGTTCGCCAGTACGCGAGCCGGCAAGCGATCACCCGACGCAAGCTGCACTGGATCAACGAGATGCTGGTCTACAGCCGGGAGCGTGTCCCTTACTACCGGGAGGACCCGCTCTACCAGCACGGGCCGCTGCGGGATCTCGCCGAGCTGGCGGACCTGCCGATCCTGCGCAAGGCCACGCTGCGTGAACGCCCGCTGGACGACATGATCGCCGAGGGGGTGCCGGCCGAGCGGTGCCGGCAGTTCCAGACGAGCGGCAGCACCGGGCAGCGCGTCACGATCCGTCACGATCAGCGCAGCCACGACTACCACATGGCGGCCTGCTTCCGGCGGTTCGCGGCGACCGGGCGGTACCGGCCGACGGACCGGTTGACGCACGTGCGGCCGTACGTCGCGCCGACGCGCAGCTTCGAGAAGCTGGGACTCTTCCGGCGGCACACGATCCTGTCGCACCGGCCGATGGCGGAGATCAAGGCGGAGCTGCTGGGCAACCGGCCGCACGTGCTGGCCGGGCAGCCCGTGCACATGCGTGAGGTGCTGCGGGCGCTCACTCCGCCGGAGATGGCGCAGTTGCGCAAGACCCTGCGCATGGTGCTCACCGAGTCGGAGCTGCTGACCGACGAGCACCGGGCCCGGCTGGTCGAGGGCTACGGCGTTCCGGTCTTCGACGAGTACTCGGCGTTCGAGATCCTCAACATCTACTTCGAGTGCCCGGCCGGTGGCCGGCACATCGCCGAGGACCGGATCCACGTCGAGGTGGTGGACGACGACGGTCACCCGCTGCCGGCCGGCCAGGAGGGGCGGCTGATCATCACGCCGTACATGGAGCGGGCCATGCCGCTGCTGCGGTACGAGCTCGGCGACATCGGTGTGCTGGGTACCGAGCCGTGCCGGTGCGGCCGCGCGTTCGGCACGCTGCGGCTGACCAAGGGCCGGGCCAACGACTACGTGATCCTGCCCGACGGCCGGCGGTTGTACCCGGACACCTTCGTCTGGTTCGCCGCCGTGCACGCGGACATCGCCGAGTGCTTCGTCGAGCAGGACAAGCAGGGCCGGGTGCGGTTGAACATCGTGCCGATGGACGGGGTCACCGACCTCGACAGTGTCTTCGCCGGCGTACGGGAAGAGATGTTCCGCCTGGCCGCCGGGCCGTTCGACCTCGAGGTGGTACGGGCCGACCGGCTGCCGCTGACGGTCGGTGGCAAGGGCAAGTTCATCACCTCGGAGTACTCCGTTGACGCCTGAAGGCGCCGTGTCGGCTCCGCGGCCGTTGTCGATACTGCTGCGGGGCCGGCTGCTCCTTCCGTTGCTGGCCGGCCGGGGCGTCTACCGGTTGGCCATCGTGGTGTCGAACCTGCTGTTCCTGGCCGCCTGGGGTGAGTCGACGTTCGCCACGTACGCGCTGGTGATGGGCAGTTTCACCGCGGTCATGTTCCTCACCTCGTGCGGTGTGGAGAAGGGCGCGCTCAAGCTGGTGCCCCGGGTGACCCGGGCCCGGTCCGAGCTGATCGCGGTGTTCGTGGTGCTGCCGGCGATCTCCGGGTCGGTGTGCCTGATCTGGATCCTGGCGACCGGTCTGGGCGGCGGCCGTTCGTCGCTCTGGATCCTGGCCGGGGTGCTGGCCGTCGGCCTGGGCCTCAACCAGGTGCTCGTCGGCCTGCACCGGGTGCTCGACCGGCCCTGGCGGGACGTGGCGAACCACGCGGTGCTGGTCCTCGCGATCGGGCTGGGCGTGGCCGGTGCGCTGCTGGCGGATCAGGGCCCGCTGTGGGCGCTGACCGTCATGGTGACGGCGGTCGCCGTGCTCAACGTGGCGCTGGTGTCGGGTCTCGTCCTGCGGCCGTCCGGTCTGCGCCGCCGCGCCCTGGTGCGGCAGGCGATCGGTACCTCGGCGCTGATGTCGGCGAGCGAGCTCGCCGCGGCCGGCATCGTCAGCCTGGTCTTCCTGCTGCTGGCCCGCAGCGGGTTCCGGGACCAGGGCGCCGCCCTGTACGTGATCGTCAGCGCGTCCGCGCTGCTGGTCAACGCGTTCGGATTCCTGCTGCGGATCATGCAGCCGCAGGTGTCCCGGACCCTGCACCGCGGTGCGGCGAGTGAGGCAGTACGCCGCCGGACGGTGCGCTGGGCACGGATCATCGCGATCGGTGGCGCCCCGTACCTGGCCGCGGTGACGGCGCTGACGATCCTCTGGCGGCAGCACACCGGCGCCACCGGGCAGACCGCCGCGCTGGCGCTGCTCTACCTCGCCTGCATCCCGCTCTTCTTCGGCCTGGGCAGCATCAACTTCGTGCTGGAGAACGGTGATCGCCGGACGTTGCGGCGTACCGCCTCCGGTTCCGTCACGGGCCTCGCCGGTGCGGCCCTGTCGGCGTTCGTCCTGGTGCCGCTGCTGGGCGCGCCGGGTGCACTAGCGGCTATCGCCGTCGGTGACGTGGTCCACGCGATCACCGTCCTGCCGGCGCTGACCTCCTCGAAGGAATCCACATGACACAGACCTTGCCGCCGACCAGGGAGGCCGGCGAACCGGCCGCGGAGCCGGCCCGGCTCGTCACCTCGCCCAAGCGCATCCTGCTCGTGTCCATCCTGGTGTCCGTGGTACCCGCCGTGATCGTCGGCCTGCTGGTGTGGCGCGGCGGCATCTCCGACACCGCGGGTGGCCGGGCGCCGGCCGCTGCGACCCACGCCGCGATCCCGATCTACCTGCGCCTCTTCCTGGCCGTCCTGCTGATCGGCGGGCTCGCGCACGCCGGTGGCTGGCTCGCCGCGCGCCTGCGCCAGCCGAGGGTGGTCGGTGAGATCGTCGCCGGGCTGCTGCTCGGCCCGTCGGTGCTCGGCCGGTTCCTGCCCGAGGTCAGCACGGCGCTGTTCCCGGCGGACATCCGCGCCGACCTGAACGTGTTGGCCCAGATCGCGCTGATCCTGTTCATGTTCTCGGTCGGCGCCGAGATGGACCTGCGGATGATGCGCCGGCAGGGCGCCGCGATCGGCATGATCAGTCAAGCCACGATGATCGCCCCGTTCCTGCTGGGCCTGCTCCTGGTCCCGACGCTGTACCCGGACTTCGCCGGTGAGGGCGTCGGTATGGTGCCGTTCGCCATCTTCATGGGCACCGCGATCAGCATCACCGCGTTCCCGGTGCTGGCCCGGATCGTGCAGGACTCCGGACTGTCCGGCACCCGGCTCGGCAACCTCGCGATGATCTGCGCCGGGATCAACGACGTCATGGCGTGGTGCGCGCTCGCCGTCGTGATCGCGGTCATCCAGGCCGGCAGCGCGCTCGGCGCCCTGGTGGCGCTGCCGCTGGCCATCGCGGTCTCGGCGTTCGCGCTGCTCGTGCTCAAGCCGCTGCTGCAACGGGCCGCGGACCGGCTGGATGCGGTGCAGGCGTCGCTCGCCGTCCGCATCGTCGCGGTGCTGTGCCTGGTCTTCGCACTCGCGGGCCTCACCGACCAGATCGGCGTGCACGCCATCTTCGGCGCGTTCCTGGCCGGTCTGATCCTGCCCCGCAAGTCCCGCTTCCTGGCCGCCGTGCCGGAGCGGCTCAGCACGCTCAACCGGGCGCTGCTGCTGCCGGTCTTCTTCGCCTCCATCGGCCTGCAGGTGGACGTGGTCAGCGCGATCGGCCACACCTCGGTCCTGCTGGCCGGCCTGCTGATCCTGGTCGTCGCGGTCGGCGGGAAGCTGCTGAGCGCGGCGTTCTGCGCCCGGGCCGGCGGCATGCCCTGGCGGGAGTCGCTCGGGCTCGGCGTCCTGCTCAACGCCCGGGGGATCACCGAGATCGTGGTCCTGCGCACCGGGATGGACATCGGCGTCATCAACACCAAGGCGTTCACCGTGATGGTCGTGATGGCGCTGACCACCACCATCATGGCCGCGCCGCTGCTGCGCCTGCTGCGGGTCAGCCGGCCGGCCGGCCCATCCGAAGCCATCGAGCCGGACGGCGGCGACGACTCCCCGGCCACCATCAAGGAAAAGGTGTCCCTGTAATGGCACAACCGACCGCTCTCGTCACCGGCGGCGCCGGCTTCATCGGCGCGAACGTCGCCCGGGAACTGCTCGACCGGAACTACCGGGTGGTCGTCCTCGACGACCTCAGCGGTGGCGTGGTGGAGAACGTCCCGGACGGCGCGGAGTTCCGCCAGGGCAGCATCGGCGACCACGTGCTGGTCGACGAGCTGTTCGCCGAGTTCCGCTTCGACTACGTCTTCCACCTGGCCGCGTACGCCGCGGAGGGCCTGAGCCACTTCATCAAGCGGTTCAACTACCACAACAACGTCATCGGCAGCATCAACCTGATCAACGCGGCGGTGAACACCGGCACGGTGCGCTGCTTCGTGTTCACCTCGTCGATCGCGGTGTACGGCAGCAACCAGCCCCCGATGACCGAGGACCTGGTGCCGGAGCCGGAGGACCCGTACGGCATCGCGAAGTTCTCGATCGAGCAGGAGCTCAAGGTGTCGCACGCGATGTTCGGGCTGCCGTACATCGTGTTCCGCCCGCACAACGTCTACGGCGAGTTCCAGAACATCGGCGACCGCTACCGCAACGTCATCGGCATCTTCATGAACCAGGCGCTGCGCGGTGAACCGTTCACCATCTTCGGTGACGGGGAGCAGACCCGGGCGTTCAGCTACATCGGCGACGTGGCCCCGGTCATCGCGCGCTCGGTGGAGACCCCGGCCGCCTACAACGAGACGTTCAACATCGGCGGCGACTCGGTGTACTCGGTGAACGTGCTCGCGGCGGACACCGCGGCCGCGATGGGTGTGCCGCTGTCGGTGAACTACCTGCCGGCCCGGCAGGAGGTGCACAGCGCGTACGCCAGCCACGACAAGGCCCGCAAGGTGTTCGACCTGGTCGACCCGCCGGTGCCGCTCGCCGACGGACTCGCCCGGATGGCCGCCTGGGCCAAGCAGCACGGGCCGCAGGAGCCGTCGGTGTTCGAGGCCGTGGAGGTACGCCGGAACCTGCCGCCCTCGTGGCTCGCCGTACTGAAGAACTGAGGTTTCCGATGCCGTCGACACTTCGTTCCTCGATCGCGCTCGCGCCGGTGGTGGCGAACCTGTTCGTCGCCCGGCGCCGCGAGCGCCAGCGCGCCGAGGCCCTGCGTGAGGTGCAGAGCAGGCAACTGCGGACGCTGCTGCGTCACGCCCAGCGCACCGTGCCGTACTACCGCCGGGTGCTCACCGCCGAGCAGGCCGAGGCGGTGCGGTCGGCGGCCGACCTGGCCCGGCTGCCGGTGCTCGACCGGTCGCTGGTGCACGAGCTGCCGGAGACCGAGCTGCTCGCGGCCGGCTACACCGCGGAGAACACCCGGGCGGCGCGGACCAGCGGCTCGTCCGGCATCCCGGTGACGTTCCGCAACTCGGAGCGCGACCTGGGGTACCTGCGCGCCACCTACCTGCAGGACATGCTCGCGTCCGGGCTGCGGCCGTTCGACCGGGTCGGGTATTTCCGGACCGGGGCTTTCCTGCGGCACCCGCTGGAGCGGTTCGGGGTCGTGCGCAACCTGCACATCAACACCGCCGAGGGCCTGGACACCCAGGTCGCGACGTTCCTGGCGGCCCGGCCGACGTTCCTGTTCGGCTTCCCCAACGTGATCGCCACGCTGGTGGAGGAGTTGCAGCGGCGCGGCATCGAGTACCGCGACGTGCACACCGTGGTGTTCGGTGGCGAGCGGCTCACCCCGGCCGCCCGCGCCAACGTGCTGGGCTACTTCGGTGCGGCCGGGCACGAGGTCTACGCGTCGGTGGAGATGTTCACGGCGGCGCGGACCTGCCCGCTCGGGGCGCTGCACCTGCGTACCGGGAACGTGGTGGTCGAGGTCGAGCACGACGACGGCAGCGTCTCGGTGGAGGACGGCGAGGGCGAGGTGCTGGTCACCCGGTTGCGCAGCGAGGCCATGCCGCTGATCCGGTACCGGGTCGGCGACCGGGTGCGGATCCGGCCGAACGACTGCCCGTGCGGGGTGGCGCACACCCCGATCGTCGACAAGATCCAGGGACGTAGCGAGGACCGGATCACCGCCCTGGACGGGCGCAGTATGCACGCCGACTTCCTGACCAAGGTGATCGAGCGGTTCCCCGCGGTGCACCGGATGCAACTGGTGCAGCACCACCCCGGGTCGCTCGACCTCCGGCTGGTGATGACCGGTGGGGACGAGCTCTCCGGGGTGGAGGCGATCCGGACAGCGGTGCTGGCGGCACTGCCGGGATATTCCGTCGAGGTGCACGCCGTCGACCAGATCGAGCCGGAGGCGAACGGCAAGATCAAGCTGGTCAAGGCGGCGGCGCCGCGATAGGTCAGGAACGGGGTACGAGCACCGGGGTCCGGTGGGCGGGACAGCTCGTCACGGTCAGCCCATCGGCACCGGCCGGCAGCATGTGCACCAGGGTCGGCCGACGTTGCCGCAGCTTGGTGACGAGCACACCGGCCGGGACCGCGGTGGCGTGGAACCGCCGCCAGTCCAGGTGGGCGTGCCCGCACGAGGCGGCCCAGGCACCGAGGTGACCCAGGTACGGGTCGTGCAGGAGCCCTGGCTCACCGGTGACCGCGACGATGTCGGCACATTGTCGTACCGGAAGGATCGTCGCATCGGTCGGACCGGCAGCGGACCGGAACGCTGCGAGATCGCCTGGCGTGCCGACCAGGGTCGCGAGCCGCGTCGCGGCGAACGCCACGGCCTGAGCCTCGCGCGGGTCCGGCGCGAACGGGTCGATCACCGCGTCCCGGTTCAGCAGCACCCGGTACCGGCCCCGCCCGCCGCCGAGCAGCGCGGCCCGCAGCTCGAACACCGTCGCGTCGGTGCGGTGCCGCTCGGTCAGCCGGAGCGCCGAGGGCAGCTCTGCCGGGTCCGGGACCCAGGCCGGCGGGTCCGCCTGACCGAGCCAGGGCGAACCCAGCGGGAAGAGCTGGTGGTAGAGGCGGTCCAGGTCCGCGGTCGGCAGCGGCACCGGTACGTCCGACGTGGCGCCCGCCCTGGCGAGCCGCTCCCGGTAGAAGGGCACCTCGTCGTGGGCGAGCCGGACCACCGCGGCGTGGTCCCGCTCGTGCGCGCCCGTGGAGAAGGACCGCGGGACGCGGTACGCCAGGAGGGCCGCCATCTCAGCAGAACGTGTTCTGGTCGTGTACCAGCAGCCACCGGTCGTCGTGCCGGGTGAACAGCAGGCTCAGCACGTAGGTCTTCTGGTACGGCGTGCCCGACCCGTCGACGTCGTGGTACTCGACCGAGTAGAGCGCGACCCCGGTGTCCCCGGCGGTGTACGACCGGACCGGGGTCAGCTCCATCCGCCAGTCCGGGTCGTCGAACCAGCCCTTGTGGAACGTGGCCACCTCGTCGCGGCCGCTGACCACCTTGCCGTTCGGCAGCACCACGGTGACGTCGTCGTGAACGGTGTCCAGGTAGGCGGGCAGGTCGCGCCGGGTCACGGCGTCGAGGTGCGCCGTCACGGCGGCGTCGAACTTGATCATGCGGGGTTCCCCTCGGGTCGGTGTCACCACGGTGCGGCGACGGCGTACTGCGTCTCGGTGACGCAGCCGAACTGCTTCTTCAGGTCGACGAGCCCTTTGCCGAACTCCAGCCGGGGCAGACCGCGGTCGATGACGTACTCGATCTCGCGAAGGTAGAGGTCCCAGTAGAGACCCTGACCTTTACGGGCACCGGACGCGGACCCGGTCACCGTGGTGACCAGCCCGCCCCGGTGCTCGAAGGACAGGTCGAAGGAGACCAGGGCGCCGTCGTCCGGCTGGGTGTGCGCGAAGTAGCGCACCCCGTCGCGGTGGTTGAGGCGCTCGAAGTACAGGCTGGGCAGCGGCACCAGGACCTCACCCGGACCGAGGTGTTTGAGCCGGGTCAGCTGCTCCAGCCGGCTCGCCTCGTGCGGGTCGATCGCCGGCACCGCCCGGAGCACCCGCAGGCCCGGATCCCGGTCCACGTCGCGGTAGATCTGCTCGAAGCGGCGGCGCCGGCGACGGGGCAGCCCGGCGAAGTACTCGTCCATCGAGCCCCACCGGTTGACCAGCACGGAGTTGGGCGAGACCGGCCGGCACAGCCGGGTGCGGCTGCGGAACGCCGGAAGGCTGGCCGTCGCCACGTTCTGGTAGACGATGCCGAGGCAGCGCCGGCCCAGCCGGGCGCGCAACCCGCGCTCGAACGCCGCCCGCGCCGCGGTCCGGCCGGGCAGGTCGAGGGACTCGGCGAACACGAACCCCTCGTCGAAGCCCATCAGGATGCGGGCGAAGAAGACCCCGGCGAGCGGGAGCCTCGCGGTCGCGCTGAACCGGGCCCGGCGGCGGCGCAGCGCGCCGAAATCACCGCAGAACAGCGCCACCACATGCTTGCCGTCGAAGACCAGACCCAGGTGTACGGTGCGCTGCGAGGTCCACGCGACCGCGGCGAGCGCGTCGGCGCTCCACGCCGCCGAGACCCCCTCGTCCTGGACGAACTTCTCCCACTCGGCCGGCACCGGCTCGAAGCGCGGATCGAAGATCTCAGCGTGCACGGGAACCTCCGGTCACGGACACGGCGTCGAGCCGGTCGGTCACTCGCCGCAGCAGCGGCCGGGCGCCGGTGCTGTCGAACGCGGTCACCGCGTCGACCACCTCGGCCTCGGTGAACGCGTCGAGCAGCCGGCGCAGCGGTGGTCCGGAGGCCACCCCGAACAGGGCGCCGAGCAGGGCGGCGTGCCGGGCCCGGTCCCACCGTCCGGCCAGACCGCCGGCGAGCAGCGCGGTACCGGGGCCGGCGGGTGCCGGGCCGTGCAGCCAGGACGTGCCGCGGCCGGGGCCGGACACCCAGGCCAGCGCGTGCCGGACCCGCTCGGCGAGCGCCGCGCGGTCGGCGGCCGGTGCCGCGGCAGCCAGCTCGTCGAGGACGCGACCGGCGTCGTACAGGGTGGCGTGCAGGAGGCCGAGCACCCGGCGGATCGACGGCAGCGGCGGGCCGTCCGGCACCGGCGTGTCGGTGAGCAGCTCGTACAGTTTCCGGGCCCGCGGCGCGACCGGCACCCGGCTGAGGAACCGGTCGTAGCCGGCGTAGGCGGCGAGCACCGAGCCGCGGTCCAGGCCGAGGCGCATGTCCGAGAGGCAGTTGGGCCGGGCGTACAGCCACAGGATCATGGTGGGCGGCATGACCCGGAGCAGGTCGTCCGGTGCCAGGCCGCCGGCCCGTGAGCCGGAGATCTTCTGCCGCTGCCCGGGTTGGCGGATCAGACCGTACGGCACGATCACCGGCTGGTCGGAGCCGAGGAACCGGTCGTAGATCGGCTGGGTGCGGTCCATCGTGCTGCCCGAGCTGCAGTGATCCTGGCCGGCTGGTTCACAGTCGATGTGCTCGTACGCGACCCGCAGCGTCCAGTCGAGTGCCCAGGACGGTTTGACGCACTCCATCACCTCGGTCGTGACGAACGCGCCGCACGACCGGCAGTCGTAGCGCACCTGGTCCGGGCGCAACTCGTGGATCGTGGTGGTGTTGCGCCCGCACTGCTGGCAGTAGACGGCGAACAGCCGCCGCGGGTCCTCGACACCGAGCAGCGCGGCGAGCCGGTCCGCGTGCCGTACGTACCGGCGCTGGATCCCCCGGTACGTGCCGCTGGTGTACCGCTCCCACTGGTAGTGGGTCTCCCAGGCGGCGCCGACCGGCATCCGCCCGTCCGGGTCCGCGTCGGGCGGGCAGATGCCCAGGTCCTTGAGGGCACGCAGGTAGGTGCGGCAGATCGCGGTGGAGCGCTCGCGGGCCAGGGCCAGGGGCCGTCCGCCGTACGGGGCCAGCTCGGTGCCGGCCACCGCCTGGCTCTGCCGGAACGGGTCGAAGTCGTCGAAGCTGAGCAGCACGGCGGATCGCCGGCCGGTCCGCACCAGCGCCCGGTGCACCAGGTGCGCGCAGATGGTGTCCCGCAGGTTGCCGATGTGGAACGTCCCGCTCGGCGACATGCTCGTCTGGATCAGGATGCGGTGGTCCGCGGGATGGCGCCGGGCGAGCCGGTCGGCGTAGTCGTAGGCCCAGTGCGGGGCGGCCCGGTCCTGTGCGAACAGGCGCGCGTACCCGGCCCGGTCCGGGCGCGCGCCCGGACCGCGGCGGCGCGTCCAGCCCCGTACGTTATTGATCACAGTCACTAGATTTCCTCGTGCCTCCGGCGCGCGACGGGCCGGTGTGGACCCGGTGGAGTCGCGTACAGTCCGACGAATGGGTGGATCGGCGAGTGGATTCGAGTACGTTCGTCGCGCCGACGGCACCGTGATCGTCACGCATCACGGCCGGGTGGCGGCGAAGCTGCGGGGCGCTCGCGCCGCCGAGTTCCTCGCCGAGGTCGAGGACGATCCGCAGCTGGCGATGGCCCGCTGGACGGGGAACTACCGGCACGGCAACGAACGCACCGCCCGGCAGCACCCCCGCAACCGGAACTGAGCGGCGCCTCACGCGGCGCGGTGCTCGGGCCGGCTCGGCACCCGGATGGCCGGTCCGGTCAGCTCGACCACCGTGCCACGGCCGGGAATGCTCTCGATCGTCGCGTTGCCGCCCACCGACTGCATCCGGGCGACGATCGACTCGTTGAGGCCGAAGCCGGGCCGGGTGGTACGCCGGTTGAACCCGACACCCGAGTCGACGATCCGGATGCTCACCGCGTCCGGCGCGGCGGTGACCGTCACCGCCGCCGACGGCGCGGCCGCGTGTTTGCTGACGTTGCAGAGCGCCTCGTTCGCCGCGTCGGCCAGCGCCCGCAGCGTCTGGTCGGCGAGCGGTGGCGTGGTGTGCCCGTCGGTCCGCAGCACCACGTCGAGCGGCTTGCGGTCGTGCCGGGCGATGATCGACCGGAGCTCGGTGAGCAGCGGCCGGACGTCCTCGCCGACACCGGCCCGGATGAACCGGCGCAGCGCACCCGCCTCCCGGGAGAGCAGCGCCTTGACCTCCACGTCGGTGATCGACGGGGAGAGCGCCAACCCCTCCAGGGTCTGCAGCACGTGGTCGTGGATCAGGCGGTGGTACTGGGCGCGCTCGCGTTCCCGCACGTAGGCGAAGACCCGATCGGTCAGGTGCGGCAGGTCGAGCCAGGCCGGCGGGTCGCCGAGGAAGTACGGCCGGTGCGGGCGGCCCTCGGCGGCCGAGCGCAGCGCCGGCACGAGCTCCGCGTCGGACGTCGCGTACCCCAGCGCGCCGCAGGACACCGCCATCCAGATGTCGCTGCGCAGCTGCGACATCGAGGTGACGACGACACGGCGACGGCGGCTGAGCCGCCCCAGCTCGATCAGCCGGGTGTCGTCGCTGCCGAAGTCGTGCTGGACGAGCAGCACCTCACCGCGGTGGCCACGCCGTCGCGGCAGCTCCGCCCCGGCGGCGGTCACCCGCAGGCCGGGCACGGCCGCCAGCAGCTCGCAGAGTTCTTCCCGGCGGGCCGGGTCGGTGGCGACGACCACGACCCGGATGACCTGGTTGACCCGGTGGGCCCAGTGTTCGGTGCTCAGGCGCATCTCAGTACCCCGCTGGTTGGCCGGAGGTGGCGAGCGCGGCCCGGGTCAGCTCGGCCTTGTTGCCGAGGTTCAGCTTGGCGCGGACCCGTTTGAGATAGGTGTCGACGGTGTGTTTGCTGATCCCCAGCCGGCGGGCGATCTGCTCGTGGGTGAGCCCGCCGGCGATGTGGTCCAGGACCGCCCGCTCGCGGGGTGACAGGACCGGATGGGTGACCGCGGGAGCGGCCAGCGGCGCCGAGCCGTCCGCGACCACCATTCGTACCGTGTCGGCGAACTGCTCGAGCGGGCTGCTCTTCGGAACGAACGCCCGGGCCCCGGCGGCCATGCACTGCTCGATGTCGGCCGTCCGCTCGGTTGCCGATGTCATGATCACTCGAGTGTGTGCGGCCATTGCGGTGACAACCGGAACGCAGGGTAGATCGCTGGCGAGATGGATATCGAGAACCAGAACATCGAGATTTGCGGGATCGAACGATTCTGCCGTCGCGGCGGTCGCCACCACGCTGATGTCAGGCACTGACTCCAGCGCGCCGCGCAACCCCCACAGGGCGATGGGATGGTCATCAACAATACCAACCCTGATCATTTCTGACCTGCTTCCGAGATCATATGTCCTGCCGCTTGGCGAAAGATCTATCGGCGATGTCGATGGTGCGCAGACTCGCCGCGGAGACATTCCTCAGGCACTGGAGCGTCGTTGACATCGTGGCGGCTCTGAGCCAGATTTCGTGTGCGGTGACGAGCGCCTCGTCGGCCGACGCTGTTCGGATGAACATGCCTAGGTGAACGCAGCCGGCGCCGGTTCGGGCGCTGAGATGTTCGAGGCGGTCCTCGGGTCTGGTGGCCGACCAGACCGTGTCGATGAGCAGGACCGTGCTGATCGGCTCACCGTCGGCCGCGAGAGTGATGGAAACAAGTACCATCACTCCGCTTCCTTTTTAGTCCCAGCCGAATCCAGCAAGTACGTTGCCACCGCCTGGAGTCGAAGTGTGGGAGCCCACCGCTGCCGGCGCCGCCGAGAAAGCGAAACCGACGGCCAGCAGAGCTACGAAGAAACGCTTAGGAAGCTTCATTGGTTTTACCCCCGTGAATGTCCAAAATCGCCGGTCCGGTGACTTTTGCGGTGCCGCAATCGCGTTTGGCGATCGGCCTGAGAACTTTCTACCAGCGCGCCAGGGGTGTTCATGGCCCCGAAGGCTGGACACAACCGGCCATGACCGGTTTTTGTCACCAGGGATGCGGCCCCGGGCATGAATTGTCCAATTACGGCGTTGCGCGAGGTTTTTCCGGAGGGTCGGCACCGTCCACAATGCTCGGCCGTTCGGTGCGGTGATTTGTTCGAACGGGGCCGCCGCTGGTTGCTCTGATGCATTAATGTCGGGCGATCTACTGATGCAGGCACGGCATGACGGGGGCGACACATGCTGGGGTCGCCAGGACTCGGATTGCTGGGAATCGACGGGCGCGCGGAGAAGGTCTACCGGGCGATGCTGGCGAATCCCGGCTGGGGAGTCGGCGAGATCGGTGAGCACCTGGTGCTCACCGAGAACGAGGTGCGGACCGCACTCGACAAACTCTTCGAACTCGCGCTGTTGAGCCCTTCGATGGAGGCGCCGGGTGCGATGCGCCCGGTCCGGCCGGACGTCGGGCTCAGCGCGCTGCTGGCCCGCAGGCAGGCGGATCTCGCCCGCCAGCAGCACGAGATCGCGGCCAGCCACGCCGCGATCGCCGAGATGGTCGCCGAGTGTGCGGTGCTGCGACCGGAGACCACCCAACCCGACTACGAGCTGCTGACCGGGATGGACGCCATCCAGTCCCGGCTGGAGCAACTGGCCCTGCGGGCGACCTTCGAGTGTCTGTCGTTCATGCCCGGTGGTGGTCAGTCGCCGGCCAGCCTGGCGGCCAGCCGCCCGCTGGACGAGGCCTCGCTGCTGCGGGGTGTCAGCCTGCGCACCGTCTACCAGGAGAGCGTCCGCAACGATCAGGCCACCGTGGCGTACGCGCAGTGGCTCGTGCAGGCCGGCGGCGAGGTCGGTACGGTGCCGGTCCTGCCGCCGCGCATGGTGATCGTCGACCAGGAGGTGGCGCTGCTGCCGGCCGACCCGCAGAACAGCCGGGCCGGCGCCGTGCAGATCACCGGCCGCGGCATGATCGCCTCGTTGCTGACCCTGTTCGAGCAGGTGTGGACGGCCGCCGCGCCGCTGGGTGCCGAGCCGGAACCGGACGAGGAGGGGCTGACCCCGCAGCACCGCGAGTTGTTGCTGCTGCTGGCCCAGGGGATGACCGACGAGGTGACGGCCAAGCGCCTCAGCGTGTCGACCAGGACGGCCCGCCGGATGGTGGCCGACCTGATGGACCGGCTCGGCGCGCGCAGCCGGTTCGAGGCCGGTCTCCGCGCCGCCAAGCGCGGCTGGCTCTGACGCCGAGCCGGTGACGCCTCGCCGACACCGGCTGGCGTCGGTTGTGGGCCTGAACGCGGTGGTGTTTGCGCTACGGTCTGCGTATCGCGGAAGTCGCGCTTCGGGGCCGTTTGCGAGTTTTTCCGGTCTCGAACAGCACAAGGAGACATCGATGACTGACCCCACCGCGGACGCCGGCTCGGAACCGGAGACCGAGGAGACGCCCGAGCCCTTCGAGAACCGGGCAGCACGCCGGGCCAAGGGCAAGTCGGCCGGCAACCACGTGCACGGCGAGGCCGGGCAGCGTCAGGTCCGTTCCGGGACCGTGCAGAGCCCGCGCCAGTACGGCAACCGGCGAAGCGGCTGACCTTCGTACCGGAAAGTCAGGGCCCGGACCGGCAGCGGTCCGGGCCCTTCGCTGTCTCCCCTGAAGCGGCAAAGCCGCGAAAGTGGTCGAGTCCACCAACGACGGGCGTCCCACCAGTTGGCGATCATGGATTGGCTGGTGAACCGCGGTACCGGCCGCGCCGTAAGCTAATTCGACGATCAGCGGGCTGACCTGGGGGAAGTGACCGCGTGGCGAACCTTCGGGCGGCACAGAAGGAGATGACCCGCAAACTCCTGCTGTCCGCGGCGCTGCAGCTGTTCCAGAGCAAGGGTTACGCCTCGACCACCGTCGACGACATCGCGTCGACCGCCGGGACCACCCGGGTGACCTTCTACGCGTACTTCAAATCCCGCAGCGATCTGGTGCGGGCCCTCATCGACGAGTTGAACGATCTCCTCGGACGCTCCGTGTCGGCGCCGGTCCTCGTCGATGTCGTCGCGGCCGGCACCTACCAGGCCATGGCCGGCTGGCTGCACCACCGCTCGAGCAGCTGGGAGCTGTTCCGCCCGCATCTCAGCGCGATAAGCGAGGCCGCCACGGTCGAGCCGGAGCTGCGCGGCCTGGTCGTGGGCTGGTTCGAGGAAGTGATCGCGGAGATCAAGCACGGGCTCGACCGGGCCGGGCGGTTCGTGCCGGAGGTCCGCCACTCCCGGGCCGTGCTGGCCTTCGTGCAACTGGACCATCTCGGCCGGCACTGGACCGAGGGGCGGTCGGAGGCGAGCCGCGAGCAGGTGGTCACCGTGCTGGCGGAGAGCTGGTTCACGCTGCTGGGCGAGCGGCCATGAGGCCCCTCGCCCAGGTCAGGCGCTCAGCTGATGATCAGAGCGGCTTCTTGACCGAGACCGCCTTGCCGTAGCTGCCGAACGTCATCGTGGTCTCCCGGGTGTACGCCGGGTAGTCCTTGGTGACCTTGCTGTTGATCGTGTACGTGAACTCGGTGATCTTGCCGCCGGCCACCTTGACCTTGCCCCGCACCTCGTCGGCGGTGAACGTGTAACCGCCGGCGGTCTTGGTGACGTCACCGGCCTTCTGCAGGCTCTTCAGCGCGGTGGCCGGGTTGGCGCTGATCGCGGCCGGCGCCTTGCTGTCACCGCAGAGCATCGAGCCGGCCAGGGTGCCCTTGCCGCGGTCGACCCAGAGCGTGTCCTTGCGGACGTAGCTGTGCCCGTCCACGAGCCGGGTCTCGAAGAGGCCGCCGCTGACGTACCCGGTGTTGTTCGCCGGGTCGAGCGCACCGGTGCACGTGGTCGTGACGTGGTCGATCTGCCACTCGGCCAGGGTCAGCGTCGAGGCGATCTTGAACGCGAAGCTGGACTCCGCGGTCGAGGTGGCCGCGGCCGCCAGCTCCAACGCCGGCGACACCGGTGTCGCCACCGGGCCGGCCGCCTCGGTCGAACCGGACGGCGTGGTGCCGCCGGTGGAGAGCGCGACACCGACCACTGCCGCGAGGGCCAGGGTCGCGGTGCCGGCCGCACCGACCCGGCGGCGGATCCGGCTGCGCGTGCCGGCGCCGACCAGCTCGGCGATCGGGGGCTCACCAGCGGGCATCCGGTCGGCCCAGTCGTGCATGGCCTTCTGCAGGTCGCTCATGAGGTTCCTTCCATGGAAAAGAGGGGTTCAGCCACGGGTTTCGAGGAGCGCCGACTCGGCGCGCAACTTGGCCAGGGCCCGGGAGTGGGTGGACTTGAGGGCACCGATCGAGCAGCCCATCGCAGCGGCCGCGTCCTTCTCGGAGAGGTCCTCGAAATAGCGCAGCACGATCACCGCGCGCTGCTGCCGGGGCAGGCGCAGCACGGCACGCTGCAACGCGTCGTGCGGCTCGACCGGCGCGTACCGGCCGTCCTGCCGGTCCGGCGTCTCGGCCACCGGCTCCTCCCGGCGCCACCGCCGCCACCGGCTCACGTTGCCGTTGACCAGCATGCGACGCAGGTAGGCGTGCGGGTCGCCCTTGCCGGCCACCTTCCGCCACCGGGTGAACAGGCTGACCAGGCACTCCTGCAGGAGTTCCTCACCGTGATGCCGGTCGCCGGTGATCACGCTGGCCATCCACAGGTAGCGGTTCCAGCCGGCCGCGACGAAGGCCACGTACCCGGCGTCGCTGGTATCCGTCGGTTCGCTTCGGGGAGTCACATGGCTTACACGCCGGCCACCGGGCGAAGGTTTACCGGCCTGTCCGAGAGACTTTTTTGTACGGACGAAAGGGCGCCGGCGCCGGCCGGATCGGCCCGGAACGCAGGAGGGCCCGGCTCCGATCGGAGCCGGGCCCTCGTCGCGGGATCAGCGCAGGGTCTGCGGGGTCGGCATGTCGAAGCCGCCGGTGTAGCCGTACGAGCCGTAGTACGACAGGTGGTATCCGGTGGCCGCGCTGCCCCCATGCCGTTGCCGGCCGGGGCGAGGTCAAGGTCTCCCCGGGCCGGGGGCCGTATCTGGGCGCGGCCGGGATTTCTCCTGGGCGCCCATCTCTTTACAACTTCAGTTAACAGTCCTAATAATTAGCCATGCGTCGATCAGTGACCCTCGCCACTGCGGCTGTCGTGGCCGCCGCGTGTTCCAGCGTCTATGTGGCCAGCACCGCGAACGCGGCGGCAGCGTGTGCCCCGGCCTGGAGCACGTCCGCCACCTACGTCAAGGACAACGTCGCCTCCAAGGGTGGCAACAACTACACCGCGAAGTGGTGGACCCAGGGTGAGGACCCGGTCCTGAAGAGCGGCCAGTGGGACGTCTGGATCAACAGCGGCGCGTGCGGCGGCACCACGAACCCGTCGCCGAGCACGACGAGTGCCAGCCCGAGCACATCGCCGAGCACCAGCCCGAGCGCGTCGCCGAGCCCGAGCACGTCCCCGAGCACCAGCCCCAGCCCCAGCACCAGCCCGAGCACCCCGATCCCGGTCGGCGGCCTGCCCAAGCACGCGCTGATCGGCTACCTGCACGCCAGCTTCGCCAACGGCGCCGGCTACCTGAAGATGGCCGACGTGCCCGCCGACTGGGACATCATCAACCTGTCCTTCGGCGAGCCGACGAACGCGACCTCCGGCGACATCCGGTTCACCCTCTGCCCGGCCACCGAGTGCCCCGGGGTGGAGAGCGAGACCGACTTCATCGCGGCGATCAAGGCGAAGCGGGCGGCCGGTAAGAAGGTGCTGCTCTCGATCGGCGGCGCCAACGGTCAGGTGCAGCTCACCACGACCGCGGCGCGGGACAAGTTCGTCAGCTCGGTCAGCGCGATCATCGACAAGTACGGCCTGGACGGCGTGGACATCGACTTCGAGGGACACTCGCTGTCGCTGAACACCGGTGACACCGACTTCAAGAACCCGACCACCCCGGTGATCGTCAACCTGATCAGCGCGGTCAAGTCGCTCAAGGCCCGGTACGGCACCGGCTTCGTGCTGACCATGGCGCCGGAGACGTTCTTCGTGCAGCTCGGCTACCAGTACTACGGCTCCGGGCCGTGGGGTGGCCAGGACCCGCGGGCCGGGTCGTACCTGCCGGTGATCTACGCACTGCGCAACGACCTGACCGTGCTGCACGTGCAGGACTACAACTCGGGCTCGATCATGGGGCTGGACAACCAGTACCACTCGATGGGCGGCGCCGACTTCCACGTCGCGATGACCGACATGATGCTGGCCGGCTTCCCGGTGGCCGGTAACACCGCGAACATGTTCCCCGCACTGCGCGAGGACCAGGTCGCGTTCGGCGCGCCGAGCTCGGTCAGCGCCGGCAACGGATACGTCGCGCCGGCCGTCGTCCAGTCGGCGGTCACCTGCCTGGTCAAGGGCACCGGCTGCGGCGGATACACCCCGCGGAGCAGCCTCAACCCGAACTTCCGCGGCCTGATGACCTGGTCGATCAACTGGGACCGGTTCTACAGCTGGGAGTTCAAGAACAGTCACGAGCCGTTCCTGAACGCCCTGCCCTGACGGCGGGGAGAGAACGCCCTGCCCTATCAGGGGCTACCGGCCGGCCGTGACCCGCTGAATCCGGGTCACGGCCAGCCACCCGCCGACGCCGGGAATCCAGGCCCAGAACCGGGCCGGCCGGTGCGGGAAGGCCAGGATCACCACGATCAGGTAGGCGCAGCCGTGGATCGGCCCGCACAGCGAAGTGATCGGCTTCAGGTGCACGGTGGCCAGGTTGCTCAGCAGGATCACCAGTGAGAGCAGCTCCACCAGCGCCGCGATCCGCAGGACGCGCACGGTCAGGCTCCCGTCGTCGAGCCGGGGCGAATGATCATCAGCACCACGACCACGGCCCAGAGCAGGTTGAAGACGCCGGTCAGCATCCCGAGCCGGCTCGGCGGAACGTCCTCGCCCGCGATCACCCGCGCCTGGCCGGGCAGGACGGCCAGGCCGAGCAGTGCGGCGGCCAGCCCGGTGAGCACGATCGAGGTGATCAGCCAGGTGTCGCCGAGGACGCCGAGGCTGCTCGCGGTGGCCAGCCCGAAGACCGGCACGGCCACGCCGAACAGGGCGTAGACCCGGCAGATCCGGTGCAGCAGGGGGAGGGCGTCGCGCTGACCGCGGCGGGCCGCTGCCGGGAACATGCTGGCCACCACGGTCACCGGGCCGATCGCGATGATCGCCGCCAGGACGTGCAGGCTGAGTAGGAGCTTTGTCACGCCGAGGACGCTAGTGATCCTTATCGGGCACCGGAACTGGCTGGATTGCCCGCTGTCAACGGATTCCGGCCAGCTATAAAGGTGCCATGCACATCGTCGCGGTTCTGGCGCTCGACCAGGTGATCCCGTTCGACCTGGCCACGCCGCTCGAAGTGTTCGGCCGGGTGCGGCTCGCCGACGGCAGCACGCCGTACGAGGTGCGGGTCTGCGCGGTCGGCGACACCGTCGAGGCCGGGGCGTTCACGCTGCGAGCCCGGTACGGCCTGGACACCCTGCTGGCCGCCGACACGATCATCCTGCCGGGCTGCGCGGACGCGGCCATGGTCGTACCGGAAAAGGTTTTGGATCATCTGCGGAAAGCCGCCGCAGGCGGCGCGAGAGTGGCCTCGATCTGTGCCGGCGCCTTCATCCTGGCCGCGACCGGCCTGCTGGACGGTCTGCGCGCGACCACACACTGGCTCGCCGCGCCGGACCTCGCCGCCCGTCATCCGCAGATCGAGGTGGATCCGGGGGTGCTCTATGTGGACAACGGCCAGTTCCTCACGTCGGCCGGCGCCGCCGCCGGCCTCGACCTGTGCCTGCACCTGATCCGGCGCGATCACGGCTCGGCGGTCGCCGCCGACGCGGCCCGGCTGTCGGTGATGCCGCTGGAGCGGGAGGGCGGTCAGGCCCAGTTCATCGTGCCGGAGCAGCCGCCGACGCCGCGCGGCTCGGTCCTGGAACCGCTGCTGAGCTGGATGCAGGAGAACACCGACGCCGATGTCACGCTCGGCGACCTCGCGGCGCGGGGTGGGATGAGCATCCGTACGCTCAATCGCCGGTTCCGTGAGCAGACCGGGACGACCCCGCTGCAGTGGCTGCTCCGGGCCCGGATCCGTCGCGCGCAGCACCTGCTGGAGGCCACCGACCAGCCGGTCGAGCAGATCGCCGGCCAGGTCGGGTTCGGCTCACCCACGGCGTTCCGCGACCGTTTCAAACTGATCGTCGGCACCAGCCCGCAGAGCTACCGGGTCGCGTTCCGCAAGAGCTAGAGCACCAGCCCACAGAGCTACCGGATGGCGTTCCGCAAGAGCTAGGGCAGGACCACGCAGCGACGGCACCGCGCCTCGTACGTGTAGGTCCCGTCGTCCGGCAGCGCCGTCGACGGCGCGAGTTCCCGGATGAACGGCTTGCCGTGCTCCAGCACCTGGGTGTGCGTCGCGTCCAGCGACCGGCACACGTCGCACACCGCGCGCCGATAGATCACCTTCTCCGGCGCCAGCTCGAACAGCGCCCGGACCGGCGCGAACAGCTGCCCCCGGTGATCCAGGTCGATGCCGGCCACGACCACCTTGACACCCTGCCGGACCGCGACGCCGAGCACCGCGATGTCGTCGACGGTGAACATGTGGATCTCGTCGACCCCGATCACCTCGACGTCACCGTCGGCGGCGCCGGCCAGCGAGTGCACCTTCACGGTCTCCAGGGTGCCGCCGGAGCGGGACATCACCGCGGTGTCCCGGCCGTGCCGGGCGGACTGGAAGATGCGGTGCGGGATGCCAGTGTGCTGCAGCGGGGACAGCAAGCTGATCATCTCGAGCGACTTGCCGCCCTTCATCGGGCCGAGGATCACGGTCAGGTCCATGACGCAGAGCGTGCCACCAGGTGGATCACCCGATGGCACGCACCCCGTCAGCGGATCGCGGTCAGCCGATGCGGTAGGTCCGGTAGATCGTCGACTCGCTGTAGCCACCGCTGGTGTACGTGGCCCGGACGCTCACCGCGACGTAGCCGGCCGCCGGGTTCTTCACCACGGCGGTCCAGTTGCCGCCGATCTTGCGGACCGGTACCGCGCGCCAGGTCTTGCCGCCGTCCGCGGAGATCTTCGCGGTCAGCGACTTCAGCTTCGGGTTCGCCCCGCGGGTCAGGTCCTCGTAGTGCACGACGCGGTTCAGCCGGAGCGTCACGGTGGTGGTGCTGCCCGGCTTGGCCTTGTTGTACAGGTCCAGGCCGGCCGGGATGATCTGCACCGAGTAGTTCGGGGCCAGCGTGTTCTTCTTCGCCTTCGGGTTCAGCGGGAACCGGTAGGTGACCCGGCTGCTGGTGGAGAGCATCCCGGCCGGGAAGGTGACGCCGGCCTCGTACCTGGTCGCGGTGTTGGTCAGCGTGTACCAGCCGGCCTTGGCCGGTCGGTAGTACAGGCTGGGCCGCGACCCGCCGGGGTTCGACCGGGTCTTGACGACCTTGCCGCGGTAGGTGAGGGTCGCGGTCCCGCGGCCATCGCTGATGCTGCCGGACGTGGCCGAGAGCGACGGGTCGGCGAACATGTCGTCGAGCGGGAACTCGAGGCGACCCTGATACGTGTACGGCAGCTCGGTGCCCGGCCCCCAGCCGGCGCTGTTGAGCCGGACGCTGTACGCCTTGCCGGCGGCTACCTTGCGCGTCACGGTCGGGGTGCCTTCGGCCTGCAGGTCCCAGGTGCCGGCGGACAGGTAGAGCTTGTTGCTGGCCGGTCGGTCGGTGGAGCCCAGCGGCGCCCACAGGTCGTCGCCGCAGCCACCCTTGACCGGCTGCACCGCCTGGTTGAGGTAGTTCGCCGAGTTCGGCCCGCGGCGCGAGGTGACCTGCACGGTGGCCAGCCCGGTGCGCCGGAACGTCTTGGCCGGTGCGCTCGGCAGCCCGGTGGTCCGGTGCATCACCGCGTAGCTGGCGGTCTCGGCGGAGCCGTCGGTCCACGATCCCAGCGCGCCGTAGGCCAGCTTGGTCGACTTGCTCGGGATCACGTAGAGCGCGGTCCGGTCCCAGGTGCTCGCGTCGATCCGGGCGGGCGCGTCGGTCTTGGTGCAGATCTGCACGTCGAGCCGGGCCGCGAGACCGGACGGGGCGGGGTTCAGCCCCAGGCTGATCCGGCGGCCGGAGCGGGCGTCCAGGGTCAGCTTGCTGTTGCCGGAGACCTTCACGGTCCGCCCGCCGAGGGTGGTCGTGCTGCCGGTCGGGATCGAGACCACGACGGCGTAGTTGCCCTTGGGCAGCTTCCGCGCCTTGCCGGCCCGGAGGGTGTACGACGAGCTGGTCGACAGGTTGACCGCGGTCGCGCTGATCGCGACCTTGGCGCCGGACCGGTTCACCGCGGTGAGGGTGAGCGTGTTCGAGGCCGCGAGGGCGGCGCTGCCGGTGGTCAGCAGCAGGGCCGTGGAGAGCACGGCCGCGGTGGCGGGAAGCGCGCGAATGGACATCGCCCCGGATCATGACATAGACCGGACGAGATATCGATCCCGTTGCGACGTTCCGGTTGCGTACCGCCCGATTGGTGAAGTTTAAAGATCCGATAAGGAGATCACTGACGCTCGCCGCACGGTGTTCTCCCCAGGATGTCCGCCATGCACAATTCCGCAGACAAGATCCGGGTCGCGGTGATCTTCGGCGGACGTAGCGCGGAGCACGACGTGTCCTGCCGCTCGGCGTCCTCGGTCTTCCGCTTCCTCGACCGGGACCGCTACCAGGTGGTGCCGATCCGGATCTCACGCGCCGGCCGCTGGCAGGTCGGCACGGACGGCGCGGAGCCGGTCTTCCCGGCCGAGCCCACCGGCCAGACCTCGCTGGTGAGCATCCTCGACGCGCTCGCCGCGCTGCGCGGCGTTGACGTCGTCTTTCCGGTGCTGCACGGCCCGTTCGGCGAGGACGGCACCCTGCAGGCGGTCCTCGAGATGGCCCGGATTCCGTACGTCGGCAGCGGCGTCCTGGCCAGCGCCACCGCGATGGACAAGGCGTTCACCAAGACGATCGTGGCGGCCGAGGGCATCCCGGTGGCCGACGGTGTGGTGCTGCGCGGCGAGGAGCAGGTCACGCCCGCCGACCGGGACCGGCTCGGCCTGCCGGTCTTCGTCAAGCCGGCCCGCAGCGGCTCCAGCGTCGGCGTCTCCCGCGTCGACGACTGGGACGACCTGGCCGAGGCGATCGCGCTGGCCCGCAAGCACGACACCAAAGTCCTGGTGGAGGCGGCGGTGCTGGGCCGCGAGGTGGACATGGCGGTGTTGCAGCGCCCGGACCGGACGATCGAGGTCGGCCCGGCCCTGGAGATCAACCACTCGGCGTCCTTCTTCGACTTCGACGCGAAGTACACGCCCGGCGCGGCCGCGTTCACCATCCCGGCCGACCTCAAGCCGGAGCACCGGGACCTGCTCGAGGACACCGCCCGCCGGGTGTTCGAGGCGCTCGGCTGCGCCGGCCTGCTGCGGGTGGACTTCTTCCTGACCGAGGTCGACGGGGCCGCCGTGGTGGTGATGAACGAGGTCAACACGCTGCCGGGCCTGACCGAGCTGTCGCAGTTCCCGCAGATCTGGCGGTCCGCCGGGCTCTCCTACCCCGACCTGCTCGATCAGCTGGTGAGCACCGCCGCGTCGACCGAACGATGACCCGGGCGATCGTCGACCTGGACGCGATCGGGCACAACACCAGGGTGCTGGCCGGAGCGGCCGGCCGGGCACAGGTCATGGCCGTGGTCAAGGCGAACGGATTCGGTCACGGCAGTGTGCCGGTGGCCCGCGCCGCGCTCGCACACGGCGCGTCCTGGCTCGGCGTGACCTCGCTGCGCGAGGCGATGGAGCTGCGCGAGGCGGGGATCGGTGCGCCGATCCTGATGTGGCTCTACACCCCGGACGACGTGCTGGACGAGGCCCTGCTCGCCGGCGTCGACATCTCGGTGAGCTCGGCCCGGGCGCTCGAGGCGCTGGGCCGGACCGCGGGCCGGCTGGGCCGTGCCGCGGCGGTGCATCTCAAGGCGGACACCGGGCTGTCCCGGGCCGGCGCGACCGCCGGGGACTGGCCGCACCTGCTCACCATCGCCGGGAAAATGCAGGCCGCGGGCCTGATCACGGTGCGCGGCCTGTGGTCGCACCTGGCCACCGCGGAGGACCCGGCGGACCCCGGACTGCACCGGCAGCTGCTCGATTTCGGTCACGCGCGGGCCGAGGCCGCCGCGGCCGGTTTCACCGGACCGCTGATCCATCTCGCGAACTCCGCGGCGGCCCTGCAACTGCCGCAGGCGAGGTTCGATTTGGTACGGCCAGGAATCGCCCTGTACGGCATCGAGCCGGTCCCCGGTCGCTCCTTCGGCCTGCGCCCCGCGATGACCCTGGAGTCCACAGTGATCCTGACCAAGCGGGTCGCGCCGGGCACCGGGGTCTCCTACGGCCACGACCACGTGGTCGAGCGGGAGACCACGCTCGCCCTGGTCCCGGCCGGTTACGCGGACGGCGTGCCCCGGCGGGTCACCGGCCGGGCCGAGGTCACCGTGCACGGCGTCCGCCGCCCGATCGTCGGCCGGGTCGCCATGGACCAGGTCGTGGTGGACGTGGGTGACCTGCCGGTCAGCGCCGGCGACCGGGTGGTGCTCTTCGGCGCCGGCGGCCCGTCGGTGGACGAGTGGGCGGCCTGGGCGGACACCAACCCGCACGAGATCCTCACCGGGATCGGCGGCCGGGTGCCGCGCTGCTACCGCGGCCGTTCGGCCGGGAAGACGATCTCCACCCGGAGCCCGTCCCGCCCGGAGGAGTGCGCGCTGATGGCACCGTCGTGAGCCCGGCAGATCGACCGGGCGATGGTCAGGCCCAGGCCGGACCCGCCACTGTGGTCGATCCGGGTGCCGCCCAGCCGGCGGAACGGCTCGAACAGTCCGGAGACCGCCTCGGGCGGCACGTCGTCGCCGGTGTTGGTGACGGTCAGCGCGGGCTGGTCGCCGATCTCGACGTCGATCGAGCCGCCCGGCCGGTTGTACTTGATGGCGTTCTGCACCAGGTTGATGATCAGCCGCTCGAGCAGCACCCGTTCACCGAGCACCACCCGGGGCGTGAGTTTCCGGTTGATGGTCAGGCCGGCCTCGGCGGCCCGTACCTCGTGGTCGGCCAGGACGGTCTCGGTGATCTCGTCGAGCCGTAGCGGGATCTTGGTGACCAGCCCGCGGTCGCTCTCGCTGAGCACCAGCAGACCCTCGATCAGCCGCTCGTTGCGCTCGTTGCTCTCCAGCAGCTGCGCGGTGACCAGGTCGAGCTTCTCCGGGGTGGTGGCCCGGGCCAGGCCCACCTCGATCAGGGTGCGCTGCACGGCGAGCGGGGTGCGCAGCTCGTGCGAGGCGTTCGCGGCGAAGTGCCGCTGCGCCTCGTAACCCATCGCGATCCGGTCCATCATCTCGTCGATGGCCCGGGCCAGCACGGTGATCTCGGTGTTGCCGGTCCCGGCGTTGATCCGGTAGCCCAGGTTCTGCGGGCCGACGCTGGCGATCACCGGCTCCAGCTCGCGGATCGGCCGCAGGCACCACCGGACCGCCCACCGGGCGCCGAACGGCAGGACCACCGCGATCAAGCCGACGAGTACCACGAACTGCAGATCGGTGCGGATGGCCATGACCTGGCAGAGCTCACCACGGGCGCCGGCCGGCCCGCAGATCTGTTCGCCGACCAGGCTCAGCCAGAACAGCAGGACGTCGCTCAGCCAGACGACGACCACCCCGAACAGGAACGCCGCGGTGCAGACCACCATGATCCGCCGGGCCGGCGACTGGGACTTCACTGGCCCAGCCGATAGCCCACGCGCGGCACGGTGTGGATGACCGCCGGCTCGCCGAGCTTCTTGCGCAACGTCATGATCGTGACGCGGACCGAGTTGGTGAACGGGTCGGCGTTCTCGTCCCAGGCCTGTTCCAACAGCTCCTCGGCGCTGACCACCTGCCCGCCGGCGCGCAGCAGCACCCGCAGCACGGCGAACTCCTTCGGCGTCAGGGCCAGCGTCAGGCCGTCCCGCGCGGCGAAGTGCCGGACCGTGTCCAGCACCACGCCGTCCTGCTCCAGCACCGGCTTCAGCGGCGCCGCGGAGCGCCGGGCCAGCGCCTGCACCCGGGCCACCAGCTCGGCGAACGCGAACGGCTTGGTCAGGTAGTCGTCGGCGCCCAGCCCGAGCCCCTCGACCCGGTCGCGGATCCCGGCGGCCGCGGTCAGCAGCAGCAACCGGGTGTCGATGCCCTGGTCGACGGCCCGGACACAGACCTCGTCACCGGTCAGGCCGGGCATGTCCCGGTCCAGGATCGCCACGTCGTAGCGGTGCGTGCTGATCCGCTCCAGTGCGTTCGTGCCGTCGTAGACGACATCCACCGCCATCGCGAACTGCCGCAGCCCGTCGGCGACCGTGTCGGCGAGCGTCCGCTCGTCATCGGCCATCAGAATCCGCACGTCCTGCCCGCCTTCCCGGAGATCCGGCCGTCACCATAACGACCGGTGCCCAACCGGGCCGCCGACCATTTATGATCCTCGGACTCGACGGGGGAGGATCCACTTGCGACGCGTTCCGAGGCTCTTACTGGCCCTGGGTGTCACCACTGCTGCTGCCGCTGTTTTCGCCGGGCCCGCTGAGGCCGCGGAAGGCAGCGTCGGCATCGCCACGGTGAGTGGCTCCAAGGTGCGATACAAGGCGGCCTACACCGGCGCGAACAGCGTCATCATAACGCGCAGTGGCCGGACGATCACGATTGACGACAAGAAGCTGATCAAGCCGGGCAAGGGCTGCAAGCAGGTCAAGGGCGACAAGACCAAGGTCCGGTGCAGCACGGCAGCGACGCCGACCCGGGTGTCGGTGAACCTGTACGCCGGCAACGACGTGCTGTCCAACCGTTCCGACGTGCCGATGGTCGCCTACGGTGACGACGGCAACGACCGGATCTACGGCGGCACCAAGGGCGACTCGATCGACGGCGGCCACGGCGCCGACAAGCTCTACGGCGGCGGCGGCAACGACCGGCTCAACGGCTCGTTCGAGAACGACCTGCTCTACGGCGGCGCGGGGAACGACACGATCCTCGGCGACTGGGGCAACGACACCGCGTACGGCGGCGCCGGCAACGACCGGTTCTACGGCGACCGGGGCAACGACCGGTTCTCCGGCGAGGACGGCACCGACTGGGCCGACGGCGGGGACGGCGCCGACGTGTTCTCCGGCGGCAACGGCGACGACGGTTTCCTCGGCGGCTCCGGCAACGACCGGGCGTACGGCGGCAACGGCAGCGACTGGCTGCTCGGTGAGTCGGGCAGCGACCGCCTCGAGGGTGGCGCCGGCAACGACGACCTGACCGGCGACGACCAGCGGCAGGGCCTGATCGGCGCGGACGTGCTGCTCGGTGGCCCGGGCGTCGACACGGTCGAGTACAACCACCACACCAGGGCGGTCACCGTCGACCTGGACGGCGTCACCGGTGACGACGGGCAGGCCGGTGAGCGGGACACGGTCGGCGCCGACGTCGAGCGCATCTACGGCGGCCAGGGCAACGACCGGCTCACCGGCAACGGCGCGGCCAACTTCATCAACGGCATGGAGGGTGACGACGTCATCTTCGGTGGCGGCGGCAACGACGAGCTGGACGGCTCCGACGGCCGCGACAAGCTCTACGGCGAGGCCGGCGACGACTCGCTGAACGGCTTCGAGGTGTCCGGCCCGTTCGCCGCCGACCTGCTCGACGGCGGCGCCAACGCCACCACCGCCGGCGACTCCTGCCTCTACACCTCCACCGACACCCTGGTCAGCTGCGAACACCAGCAGATCTGGTCGTAACCGGAGCGGGCTGCGGCGTCGTCAGGGCGCTTTTCGTACGTACGAAAAAACGCCGAAGGCGCCCGGCCGCCGTGAGCGGACCGGGCGCCTGGAGTGCGGCGAGTGTCAGATCTTGCCGGTGCCGATACCGGCCTTGACCAGTGCGGAGACCGCGGACGTCTGGTCCAGCGTGACCGAGTACGGCGCCTTGGTGAACGTGCCGGTCTGCGTGATCACCGGGGCCTCACCGCCGAAGTCGTTGCCGGAGATGACCGCGAAGCCGTCCTTGTCGGAGTCCTCGGTGGTCCAGACCGGCAGCTTGACGTCGACGAAGACGTTGTTCTGCACCAGGCACTGCGCGTCCATCAGGCAGTGGATGCCGCTGGTCTTGGCGTTGGTGAACAGGTTGTTGTAGAGGTGCACGGTGCCGAAGCGCAGGCGCGGCAGCCGGGACGCCACGTTGTCGAACCAGTTGTGGCTGTAGGTGATCCGCAGGTGGCCGGTGTCCTCGGCGGCGTTGCTGTCCGAGTGGCCGACGAGCGAGCCCTTGAAGTGGTCGTGCAGGTAGTTCCAGGAGACCGTGACGAAGTCGGTGGCATGGGTCAGGTCCACCATGCCGTCGTAGAAGTCCTTGTCGTGGCTGGTGTCGTTGAAGAGCTCGTTGTGGTCGATCCAGATGTGGTCCGACTTCTGCGCCGCGATCAGGTCGGTCGGCGCCTGCGCGAACGAGATCTTCAGGTTGCGGATGATGACGTTGCTGGCCTTTTTGATGAAGAAGCCCGCACCGGTCAGGCCGGCGTTCGCACCGACACCCACGATGGTCTTGTTCGAGGAGACCACCACCTCGTCGGCACCGCTGCCCTGCAGGACGCTGGAGAGCTGCAGGATCTTCGCGCCGTCCGAGGCGGCCTCGGTGACCAGCTGGGACAGCGAGGTGATCTTCACGGTGGCGCCGCCGGCGCCACCGGTGGTGCCCTCGCCGAAGCCGATCGGGCTGGTCTCGAACGTGGTGCTGGTGCCGCTGCCTCCACTCGTCGCCGACGCGGATGCCGACGTGGTCGCGGTCGGACTCGTGGTCGCGGTCTTCGTGGGTGCGGCGGTCGCGGTCGCCGAGGCGGTCGGAGCCGTGGTCGTCGGCGCGGTGGTCGGTGCGCTGGTCGCGGCGGCCCCGCCGGTGCTCACCAGCACGTCGTCGAACTCGGCGGTGGCGTCGTAGGTCTGCACGCCGACCCGGCCCTTGCCGAACGCGGTAGCGGTCGCGGACAGGATCGAGGCCCCGTTCACCGAACCGCTCAGCGTGCTCCCGCTGACCTTCAGTGCCAGCGTGTACGACTCGCCGGCCTTGACGGTCAGCGCCGCCTCGCCGAGGACGGTGGCCGAGCCGGACTTCACCGACTCCAGGCGCACCTTGTTCGTGCCGGTCAGCGCGAGCCGGTAGAAGCTCGTCGAGCTGGTCGAGCGGGCCACGAGCGCGGCGTACCCGCCGGTGGCGACGGCGAGCGGCTCGACCCGGGCCTGCACGGTGTAGTCGGTCCAGCTGGTGTCGCCGGCGAACTGCCGGGCCAGCGTCGCACCGGACTTGCCCTGCTTGAGCACCTTGCTGCCGTCGCTGACGACCGACCAGTCACCACCCGACTTGGTCCAGCCGGCGGTGTCACCGTCCTCGAAGTTGTCGGAGAACCCGGCGGCGGTCGCGGTGTCGGCGTCGGCGAACGACACACCGGCCACCGTGCCGAGCCCGGCGACGACCACGGCCATGCCGGTCGCCAGCACGACTTTCCGCTTCCGGCGACTCGGCTTGTTCGCGCTGTCTTCGGCGCTGTTCATGGGTGTTCCTTCCGCTTCGGAGCGAGGCGGGGTGGGGGAAGGTCGCCTCATGGGGGAGGTGGCGCCGACCGCCAAGATCCGTTGCCTGACATGACTGTGATCGCCGTCACGTCGTAACGGGCGCTCACTCAGCCCGGATGGCGGTTGTCCTGATTCGCGGGGATAGGGGACGCTTCCAGCCCATCCCGCTGCCGAGCCCAGGAGTTCCCATGCCTACGCACGCCCTGCATCGGACGGTGGCAGTCGCCGCTCTCGTCTTCATCGGCGCGGCCCTGCTGATCCTGAGCGGTCTGCTCTCCGGAATCGTCGGCGACGCGGTCTACCTGCTGCTGCCGCTCAGCTGGCTGACCGCTTGCTGCGGGCTGGCCGGGATGGCGCTGAACCGCGCTCAGTACACGTCCCGCACGTAACGCTTCTCCGCGGCGAGCTGCTTCAGGTACGCGGTGGCCGCCTCCGGGCTCAGCCGGCCGTGGTTGACCGCGATCTCGTGCAGGGCGCTGTCGACGTCCTTCGCCATCCGGCTGGCGTCGCCGCAGACGTAGAAGTGCGCGCCGCCGGTCAGCCAGGCCCACACCTGAGCGCCGTGCTCCCGCATCCGGTCCTGGACATAGACCTTGGCCCGTTGATCCCGGGAGAACGCCAGGTCCAGGCGGGTCAGCGTGCCCGCCGCGGACAGCGCCGCCAGCTCCTCGGCATAGTAGAAATCGGTCGCCTGGCGCTGCTCTCCGAAGAACAGCCAGTTCGCCCCGGACGCGCCGCTCGCCTGCCGCTCCTGCAGGAACCCGAGGAACGGCGCCACTCCGGTGCCCGGCCCCACCATGATCATCGCGGTGGCCGGGTCGGCCGGCGGCCGGAAGTGCGGCGCCTTTTGCACGAACAACGACACCTCGAGATCCGGTCCGGCGTCCGCCAGGTGCGTCGAGCAGACACCCTTCCGGGTACGCCCGAGCAGGCTGTCGAACCGCACCACCGACACGGTCAGGCTCACCTGATCCGGGTCGACGAGCGGTGTCGAGCTGATCGAATACAGCCGGGGCTGCAACCGCTTCAGCACGCCGACCCACTCCTGCGCCGACGCGCGCACTCCCTGCTCGGCGATCAGGTCGACGGCTTGGCGCCCCCAGGACCACTTCGCCAGCTCACCCTTGTTGTCCGGGCGCAACAGCGTGCGCAGCTGCGCGTCCCCACCGCGGTCGGCGGTGAACCGGAGCAGGTCGCTGGTGATCCGGGTGATGTCCAGGTGCTTGGCCAGCGCCTCGCCGAGCGGGAGCATGCCGACCCGGTCGAGCTCGACGGCGTCGTCCGCGGCCAGGCCGGTGACGGTCAGCCACTCGCTGACCAGGTCCGGGCAGTTGACCGGCCACACGCCGAGCGCGTCACCGGCCCGGTAGTCCAGCCGCCCGCCGGTGTGGAACGTGAACCGGCGGACCTCCTTGGCCGAGCCGGGCTCGCTGAGCAGCTGGTTGCCGACCAGGTGGGCGGTCATCGGCGCGGCCCGGGTCGGTGCGACCGGAGGCGGGGCGGTCAGCGCCGAGACGACCGATTCCAGCCAGTCGGTGGCGGTGTCCTCGAAGTCCGGCTCGCAGTCGGCGCGCGGGGCGAGCCGGGTGCCGCCCAGCTCGGCGAGCCGTTCGTCGAGGCGGCGGCCGTGCCCGCAGAAGTCGTCGTAACTGGAGTCGCCGAAGGCCAGCACCGCGAACCGGCGGCCGTCCAGCCGGGGCGCGCCGTCGCCGGTCAGCGACTGCCAGAACGCGGTGCCGTTGTCCGGGGCGTCGCCGTCACCGAACGTGCTGGTCACCACGAGCAGGTCGGCGTCCGGGTCGAGCAGGTCGGGTGCGGCGCCGTCCATGCCGCGTACCGAGATCTGGTGACCGGTCTTGGCCAGGCGGTTCTGTAGTCCGCGCGCGAAATCCTCCGCGTTGCCGGTCTGTGAGGCCCAGAGGATCTGCAGCCGTGGCCCGGCCGGCTGCGGTCTGGCCACGGCCTTCTCGGGCGCGGTGGTGAAGACCCCGGCGAGCAGGCCGTTCACCCACATCGCGGTGTCCGGGTCGAACGGGGCGTTCCCCGGCAGGGTGGGCGCGCCGGCCAGGCCCGGTGGCAGCCCGGCGATGAATCCGGCCAGGTAGCGGCGCTGCGGGTCGGTCAGTGCGGGCGGCACCGGGTCCAGGCCGAGCAGGTCGTGGATCGTGGTGCCCGAGGTGGCGACCGGCGCCGGGACGGCGACCTTGGAGAGATTGACGGCGCAGATCTTCAACTCCGGCTGGAAGCTCAGCGGGTCGACCGCGTCGCTGGTCACCGCGTTGACGCTGACGTACTCGCCGAACAGGTCGTTCCAGTGGAACGGCGCGAAGCACGACCCGGGCAGCACCCGGTCGGTGAGCACCGCGGGCAGCACCGCCCGGCCCCGCCGCGACGCGATCTCCACCTGATCGCCCTCGGCCACCCCGAGCGCCGCCGCGTCCGCCGGGTTGATCTCCACGAACGGGCCGGGGTTCAGCTTGTTGAGCTTGGCGACCTTGCCGGTCTTGGTCATCGTGTGCCACTGGTGCTGCAGCCGGCCGGTGTTCAGCACAAACGGGAAGTCGTCGTCCGGCAGTTCGGCCGGGTCCAGGTGCGGGCGGGGGTGGAAGACCGCTTTGCCGCTCGCGGTGGCGAACCGGAAACCACCGCCTTCGGCGCGATAGCGAATCGGGTTGCGGTCCGGCCCACCGGGCACGGCCGGCCACTGCACCGGGCCCGCTTCGAGCCTTTCGTACGACACTCCGCGCAGGTCATAACCGGTCTGCGGGTTCGCGAACTGCTTGATCTCGTCGAGGATCTCGGACGCGCTGCCGTACGAAAAGGCCTGTGCGTGGCCCATCGCGGCCGCGACCCGGGCGATCAGCAACCAGTCCGGCAACGCCTCGTCCGGCGCGTCCACCACCGGGTGGACCAGGGTCAGACTGCGCTCTGAGTTGATCATGATGCCGTCCGTTTCGGACCACATCGCGGCCGGCAGCGCGATGTCGGCGTACGCGTTCGTCTCGGTCTCCGCGAACGCGTCCTGGGTGATCACCAGCTCGGCGGCCTCCAGCCCGGCGATCACGGTCTTCCGGTTGCCGACCGAGGCGACCGGGTTGGTGCAGACGATCCAGCAGGCCTTGATCCGCCCGGCGGCCATCTGCTCGAACATCTCGACGGTGCCCTTGCCGACGTCGGTGCGCAGGGTGCCGCCGGGCAGGTCCCAGACCCGCTCAGTGAACTCGCGGTCCGCCGGGACCAGCACCGATCGCTGGCCGGGCAGACCCGGACCCATGTAGCCCATCTCCCGGCCGCCCATCGCGTTCGGCTGCCCGGTGAGCGAGAACGGGCCACTTCCGGTACGGCAGATCGCGCCGGTCGCCAGGTGCAGATTGCAGATCGCGTTGGTGTTCCAGGTGCCGTGCGTGCTCTGGTTCAGCCCCATGGTCCACAGCGAGACCCAGTTCGGGGCGTCGCTGATCCACTCGGCGGCGGTGCGGATGTCCGCTTCTGCCAGCCCGGTCAGCTCGGCCACCCGGTCCGGCGGGTAGTCCGCGAGCAGCTCCGGCATCGCGGCCCAGCCCTCGGTGAACGCCGTGATGAACTCCTCGTCCTTCTCGACGAGGTGCAGCAGGCCGTTGAGCAGGGCCAGATCGGTGCCCGGCCGGATCTGCAGGAACAGGTCGGCCTTGTCGGCGGTGGCGCTGCGCCGCGGATCCACCACGATCAGCTTGGCGCCGGCCTTGACCCGCTCCATCATCCGCAGGAACAGGATCGGGTGGCAGTCCGCCATGTTCGCGCCGATCACGAAGAAGACGTCCGCGTGGTCCAGGTCGTCGTACGACCCGGGCGGCCCGTCGGCGCCCAGCGACAGCTTGTAGCCGGTGCCCGCGCTGGCCATGCAGAGCCGCGAGTTCGACTCGATGTTGTTGGTGCCGATGTAGCCCTTGACCAGCTTGTTCGCCAGGTACTGGGCTTCCAGGGTCATCTGGCCGGAGACGTACATGGCGAACGCGTCCGGCCCGTGCTCGTCGACGATCGCCCGCAGCCGGCGCCCGGTCTCCGCGATCGCCTCGTCCAGGTTCTGCTTCTGCGGCTCGGCGCCGCGCTCCGGCCGGACCAGGGCGTAGCCCAGCCGCCCCTCGGCCTGCAACAGCTCGGCGCTGGTGGCGCCCTTGGTGCAGAGCCGGCCGCGGTTGGCCGGATGCGCCTTGTCGCCGGTCGCCTTGAGGACGCGGCGGCGCCCGTCCGGGTCGCGGGCCACGTCGAGCACGATGCCGCAGCCGACGCCGCAGTAGCCGCAGACGGTGCGCACCTGGGTGACATCGGCGGCCACAGGGGGAGTCCTTCCGTCCGGGGTCGTCCTCGCATGGCCACGGTAGGAAGCGGGGATTACCGCCCGGTCACCCCCACCTACGTCAACGAGTTACCCGAACCTCACCACGGCTGCCGACCGCTTGTGACCCGCCTGACCGCTCCGCGCAACGCCCGCGGTCCAGTCGCGGTCCCCCGGCTGGTCCTCAGGGGTGTCTCGCCGGCCCGGAGGCACCCCTGGGGGCCAGCCGGGGCGGTCAGTAGGCGGCGGCGCTCACGTAGACCCAGGCGCGGACGCCGGAGCTGAGCGAGAGCAGTACCCGGTGGTAGTCGGCCACCTCGTACTTGTCCGCGGCGAGCAGCTCGTCCTCGGAGACCTCGTAGACCGCACCGGGGATCCGGTCGTGCTCGCTGCCGGTCTCCACGACGATCGGGTGACGGGTCTCGCCGCTGATCGCGATGACCTCCGGGTCGGTGATCTCCAGGAGTCGCACCGCGTAACCGGGCAACGTGTCGGCCCGGCCCTCCAGCTCCCGTCCGAAGTTGGCCCGCTGAACCGCGGACTCCTGCAGGGTGCCGTACGAGAAGAGCAGAGGCATGACCCTGATCCTGCCGGTTTTGCCTCGCCGGTTTAGCCTGCGTCTCGGGTGACGGGACCGAGGGGGTCGCTGTGGGTACTTGGTTGGCCACTGTCCGCTTCCCGGACGGCACCGCGAGATATGCCGCATACAGCACTGTCTCTGGGGCGATGTCGACCGAGCTGTATGCGATGTTTCACGTGGAACACTACCGAGAGTCAATCTGTGGTGACCCGCTGCCGAGATTTCCCGAGGCGCCGCGTGCCCCGATCGATCAGCTGATCCCGGTCGAGATCAGCCACGCGCCGGACGACTGTCACTGGGCGGCCGTTTACTGTCCGCGACGGGCGATGGTGCTCGGCCCGCTCTCGCCGTACTGGATGTGGCGCGTCCAGGAGAGCCACGAGATGATCCGTGGCGTGGCCGACGAATTGCGGCATTTATCGCAACTGGCGGATCGGGCCCGGTGCGGGGCGCCCGTGTCGGGCACCCCGCTGCCGTACCGCCGTTACGCCGTCATGGGCTTCGCGGACGGGGACGAGGCGGACCAGCCGCCCGAGGTGGACATCTTCGCCACCTGGAACAGTCCGGACATCTGCCGCGAGTGCCTGGCCGTCGTGGCCGCTCAGGACCGATAGACCGCCGTGCCGCCGACGAAGGTCATCGCGACCTTCGTCGCGGAAATCTCCGCGGCCGGGCCGTCGAACGGGTCGCGGTCCAGCACCACCAGGTCCGCGACATTTCCGGTACGGATACTGCCGCTGTCGTCCCGGTGATTCACGTACGCGCTACCCGCCGTGTAGGCCGCCAGCGCCGTTCCGAGGTCCAGTCGCTGCGCCGGCAGGAACACCCGCCCGTCGTCCTCGCCGGGCGCCGACCGGTTCACCGCCACGTGGATGCCCTCGATCGGGTTCGGGCTGCTCACCGGCCAGTCCGAGCCGGCCGCCAGGGTCGCGCCGGCCCGCAGCAGGTCACCGAACGGGTACTGCCACCCGGCCCGCTCAACCCCGAGGAACGGAATGGTCAGCTCGTCCATCTGCGGCTCGTGCGCGGCCCACAGCGGCTGCAGGTTCGCGGTCGCGCCGAGCCGCCGGAACCGGTTGATGTCGGCGGGGTGCACCACCTGGAGGTGGGCCAGGTGCGGCCGGGTGTCCCGGAACCCGTTCTTGCCGCGGGCCGCCTCGATCGCGTCCAGCGCCTCGCGGACCGCCCGGTCGCCGAGCGCGTGGAAGTGCACCTGGAAGCCGAGCGCGTCGAGTTCGGTGACGTACCCGTTCAGCGCGGTCGGCTCGACGAAGCTCAGCCCGCTGTTCGGCGTCGGGCAGCCGCACGCGTCCAGGTAGGGCGCGGTCATCGCGGCGGTGAAGTTCTCCGCCACCCCGTCCTGCATGATCTTCACGGTCGAGCAGCGCAGCCGGCCGTGGGTGAGCTGCGCACGATGTGCGACCAGCTCCGGGATCTGCTCGCCGCCGCGGTCCCGGTCCCACCAGAGCGCCCCGGTCACCGACGCGGTGAGCCAGCCCTCGCGGGCCGCGGTCAGGTAGGCGTCGGCCGGGTCCGGGTAGCCGTTCGAGCCGCGCAGCATGGCGTCCTGCCAGCCGGTGATGCCCAGCGAGTGCAGCAGGTCCTGCGACCGGCGCAGCCCGGCCACCAGCTCGGCCGGGGTGGTCTTCGGGATCAGGTGGTTGACCAGGGTGACCGCGCCCTCCTGCAGGGCGCCGGCCGGGTGCCCGCCGGCGTCCCGGTTGATCACCCCGTCGGCCGGGTCCGGGGTGTCCCGGGTGAGGCCGGCCCGCGCCAGGGCGAACGAGTTGACCCAGGCGCCGTGGTGGTCGCGGTTGGTCAGGTAGACCGGCCGGTCCGGGACGACCCGGTCGAGCAGCTCCTTGGTCGGCACGCCGCCCGGGAAGCTCTCCATCGACCAGCCGCTGCCGGTGATCCACTCCTGGTCCGGGTGCGCGGCGGCGTAGGCGGCCACCCGGGACAGGTATTCGTCCAGGTCGGTGGTGCCGGTCAGGTCGCACTCGCCCATCTCGACGCCGCCGAAGACCGCGTGCACGTGCGCGTCCTGGAAGCCGGGGATCAGCAGCCGGCCGGCCAGGTCGACGACCTCGGTGCCCGGGCCGCGCAGCTCGTCCAGGTCGTGACCGACCGCCAGGATCCGTCCGTCCTTGACGGCCACCGCGGTCGCCCGGGTGCGGGCCGCGTCGACGGTGAACGCGGGTCCACCGGTGAAGAGCAGGTCAGCGGTGGTCATACGGTCTCCTCGGCAGTGGCAGCGACGGCGGTGACGAAATAGGGGGAACGGCGGCGCCACTTGGCGACCGCGGCGGCGGCCAGGCCGAGCAGCACGATGAGTGCCGGCGCGGCCAGGTTGAACCAGCCGTTGTCGACGCTGATGGCGAACCCGTCGCTGAGTGTCGCGTAGTACCCGGCGAGGTAGACGCCGAGGGCGAGCAACGTCGTACCGGAAAGGAGTGGGACCACGACGGCCCGCAAGCCTTCGGCGGGGTTTGTCCGCAGGAGTCCGCGGAAGCGGACCGCGGAGGCGACAGCGGTCAGTCCGTAATAGATCGCCACGAGCAGGCCGATGGTGTTGACCGCGGCGAGGATCGCCTGGTTGAGGGTGGGAATGGCGAACTCCAGCAGGGCGACGAACCCGGCGATCACCGCGATCGCGACGGTGCCGGCGGCCGGGGCGCCGCGCGGGTTGAGCCGTGCCCAGGCCGGGCCGAGCGTCCGGTCCCGGCTCATCGCCAGGGTCAGCCGGGCGGTCGGGATCACCCCGGACTGCACCGACGCGATCGCCGAGAACATCAGGGCCAGCAGCGGCAGCGACGCCCACGGCTCGCCGACCAGCTTCGCGGCGTAGTAGCTGAGCCCCTGCGCGCCGTTCTCGGCCAGCTCGCCGACCGGCAGCACCCGCTGGAACGCGATCGAGCCGAGCACGAAGAGGCCGAGCATGGTGAAGAGCGCGATGTAGCCGCCGCGGGCCGCGTCCTCCGGGTCGCGGGTCTCCTCGGTGACGCTGAACGCGGCGTCCCAGCCCCAGTAGAAGAAGACCGCCAGGACCAGGCCCTGCGCCAGCGAGGTGACCGAGTCGAAGGCGAACGGGTTCAGCCAGGAGAACGAGAACGGCTGGTCGCCGACGATCATGCCCCAGCCGCAGAAGACGATCAGGACCGCGTACTCGAAGATCAGCAGGTACTTCTGGAAGTTC
This sequence comes from Actinoplanes awajinensis subsp. mycoplanecinus, assembly GCF_001509495.1. NCBI lineage: Bacteria > Bacillati > Actinomycetota > Actinomycetes > Micromonosporales > Micromonosporaceae > Actinoplanes > Actinoplanes awajinensis. The sequence goes on from NZ_LLZH01000121.1 coordinate 153,751, forward strand.
GCGGCGTGGCTGACCCCGCGGATCGCGGTCCAGGTCACCGCGACCAGGATGACCAGGCCGACCAGGGTGCACTGGGCGGTCGAGTTCGGGTCGAGGCCGTGCAGGCCGAGCTTGTCGGCGGTCTGGATGAGCAGCGAGCCGCAGATCGCCGTCGTGTAGGCCAGGAAGATCACCGTGCCGGCGATCGGGATCCAGCCGGCCAGGAAGCCCAGCCACGGGCCGAGCGTGCTGCCCACCCAGGTGTATCCGGTGCCGCAGTTCGGTTCGGAGCGGTTCAGGCGGGCGTAGGCGCCGGCGATGCCGAGCATCGGCAGGAACGCCAGGATCAGCAGGATCGGCACCTGGTGACCGACGGTCGCGGCCAGCACCCCGGTGCCGATCGCGATGCTGGTGGTGGCGGCGGTGCTGGACGCGGCGATGACAACGCCGTCCACGACGCCGAGCGACTTCGGCATGGCTGTGTTCATCCGTGCGCTCCTCAGAGTGGCCCTGGCCACAGATGCAACGACATTTGAACACTGATGTCAACGGTGTTCACAACGTTGTTTCATTAGGATGTGGCCATGGCGAAGAGGGAGCGGGGCACGCTGAGCCGGGCCGAGATCGTGCGGGTGGCGATGGAGGTGGCCGAGGCGGAGGGTTCCGACGCGCTGACGTTCCGGCGGCTCGGGCCGGCGCTCGGGGTGGCGCCGACCGCGGTGCTGCGGCACTTCCGGGACAAGGACGAGCTGCTGCTGGCGATCGGCGCGCAACTGCTGGAGAACGCCCTCGCTGAGGTCGACCACGACGAGCCGAGCTGGCGCGAGCGGATCATGTCGCTGTCCCGGGCCACCCGCCGGGCGTTCGTTGCGCATCCCCGGGTCGCGGCCCTGGTGGCCACCCGGACGCTGCGCCAGGAGGCCGAGTTCCGCACCGTGGAGCTGATCATCGGGGCGATGGAGCAGGCCGGGCTGAACGGGCGGGCGGCGGCCAGCATGTACCGGGTGGTCGCCGACACCGTGCTGGCCTGGACGGCCTTCGAGGCGAACGTGCACGCGGTCGGGCTGGACGTGATGCGCCAGGACGGCCTGGCCTGGGACCGGGAGTACGTGGTGCTGCCCGCCGACAGGTACCCGCACATCCGCGGGGTTGCCGAGCACCTGAGCGAGGTCGACCGGGAGGACCAGTTCGAGCTGGCCCTCGAACTGGTCCTGGACGCGGTCGAGGCGCGCGGGAACGCCGGGGGCCAGGCACGGGCTATATGATCTTGCCGCCCGCGGACCACCTCGACGGCGGCGCGAACGGCGCCTCCGGGGACATCGTGGTCAACTGCGAACGCTGACTCAACGCGGGGGTCCTTTGGCCTCCGCGTTGATTTTTTCAGGGTGCTGACGGACGGCGTACCCAAGATATGATCACGCCGCCGTGCGGCATGGATGCCGCCCGGATCCTTGGGGAGGATCCACGTGCTTCACTCTCTTCTGCCCGCCCGTCTCGGCGCGGCCCTTCTCGCAACTGTTTCGATCGGCGCGTTCGCCGCGCCCGCGCAGGCCGCCACCGCCGGCGTCGCCTCGATTTCCGGCACCAAGGTCCGCTACGTGGCCGGCGGCAGCCAGACCAACCGCGTGGTGATCACCCGCAGCGGCAACACCGTGACCGTCGACGATCGGGTCGCGGTCAAGGCCGGCAAGGGCTGCAAGGCGGTCAAGGGTGACAAGACCAAGGTCCGCTGCACGCTCAAGGGCCTCACCCGGGTCAACGTCTGGCTCTACGACGGCAACGACTCGGTGGTGAACAACTCCGGTCTGCCGATGACCGCCGAGGGCGGCTCGGGCAACGACAAGCTCGTCGGCGGCTCGCGCGGCGACACCCTGCGGGGGATGTCCGGCGCCGACCGGCTCTACGGCATGGGCGGCAACGACCACCTCGACGCCGACACCGGCAACGACGCGCTTTCCGGCGGTGACGGCAACGACACCCTGGTCGGCTGGGCCGGCAACGACACCCTCTACGGCGGCAACGGCAACGACTCGCTCGAGGGCGTCGACGGCAACGACAAGCTGTACGGCGGTTACGGCCAGGACGGCCTCTCCGGTGGCCGGGGCAAGGACCGGCTCGACGGTGGCCCCGGCAACGACGGGCTGGACGGCGACGACGCCTCCACGGCGGTCTACGCCGACGTCCTGCTCGGCGGCGCCGGTACCGACGCGGTGTCGTACTACGGCCGGACCCGGGCGGTCTGGGCGGACGCCGACGGCGTTGGCGACGACGGCCAGTCCGGTGAGCACGACAACGTGGGCACCGACGTCGAGACCCTGATCGGTGGCACCGGCAACGACCGCCTGACCGGCAACAACAGCGCCGGCCAGCTCCAGGGCGGCCCCGGCGACGACATCCTGCGCGGCGGCGGCGGCAACGACCTGGTGGAGGGCGGCGAGGGCCGCGACTACCTGTACGGCGACGCCGGCGACGACCAGCTCTTCGGCTACGAGGACCGGGCCGCCGCGGACCACCTCGACGGCGGCGCGAACGGCGTGGCCGGCGACGAGTGCCACCCCTACGCCCCGGACGTGGCCGTCAACTGCGAACGCTGACCCCTTAGTACCGCCCAACGAATCCCGCGCTCCCACCGAGCGCGGGATTCACCCTTCCCACCCCGCCAGCCGCCACTTGCGTGGGGAGTTCCGGTCCGCTCCGCACCGAAAGTCCCCACGCAGTCGTCGGGCGCTGCTTGTGTGGGGAGTTGCGGTTCGCTCCGCGCCGAAAGTCCCCACGCAAGCGTCGGGCGCTGCTTGTGTGGGGAGTTGCGGTTCGCTCCGCACCGAAAGTCCCCACGCAGTCGTCGGGCGCTGCCTGCGTGGGGAGTTGCGGTTGAAAGCTCCACGCAGGGGGTTTGTGCGGCGGCTCGCGGGGGTGGTTCGGCGGTGTGTGAATTGACTCTTGTTCCGGGCCGATCAGCGTCCTACGCTGCCAGCAGCAGGAAAGCGCTTTCCCAAAGCACCCGGAGGTAACCGCACATGGCAGCGCGCAGATCGATCGGCATTGTGCTCAACGGAGTGACCGGCCGGATGGGGTATCGGCAGCACCTGGTCCGTTCCCTGCTGGCCATCCGTGAGCAGGGCGGCGTGGCCCTGCCCGGTGGCGGCCACATCTGGCCCGAGCCGATCCTGGTCGGCCGCGACCCGGACAAGCTCGCCGCAATCGCCGCGCGGCACGGCCTCACCGAGTGGACCACCGACCTGGACGCCGCACTGGCCCGGCCGGACGTGGAGATCTATTTCGACGCGCAGGTGACCCAGCAGCGGGAGAAGGCGATCCGGCAGGCGATCGGCGCCGGCAAGCACGTCTACACGGAGAAGCCGCTCGCGGAGAGTTCGGCGGCCGCCGAGGAGCTGGCCGAGCTGGCCGGCGCGGCCGGGATCCGCAGCGGCGTCGTACAGGACAAGCTCTTCCTGCCCGGACTCCGCAAGCTGAAGCGGCTGATCGACGGCGGGTTCTTCGGCCGGATCCTGTCGGTGCGCGGCGAGTTCGGCTACTGGGTCTTCGAGGGGGACTGGCAGGTCGCCCAGCGGCCGAGCTGGAACTACCGGCTGGCCGACGGCGGCGGCATCGTGATGGACATGTTCCCGCACTGGAACTACGTGCTGGAGGAGCTGTTCGGCGCGGTCCGCGGGGTGCAGACCACGATCGCCACGCACGTGGAGCGCCGGGTGGACGAGCGCGGCGAGGAGTACACCGCGGACGCCGACGACGCCGCGTACGCGATCTTCGAACTCGAGGGTGGCATCGTCGCCCAGATCAACTCGTCGTGGGCGGTCCGGGTGAACCGGGACGAGCTCGTCGAGTTCCAGGTCGACGGGACGCTGGGCAGCGCCGTGGCCGGTCTGCGCGGCTGCAAGATCCAGCACCGGGCCACCACGCCGAAGCCGGTCTGGAACCCGGATCTGCCGCTGACCGGCGCGTCGTTCCGGGACCAGTGGGCCGAGGTGCCGGACAACGACGAGTTCGACAACGGCTTCAAGGTCCAGTGGGAGGCGTTCCTCCGGCACGTGGTGGCCGGGGAGGCGTTCCACTGGGACTTCGCGTCCGGTGCCCGCGGGGTCCGGCTGGCCGAGGCCGGTCTGCAGTCGGCACGCGAGGGCCGGCGCATCGAGCTGGGGAACGCCTGACATGGCCACGGTGCACCTCCCCGACGGCCGTGACCTGGTCCTTTCCGGACAGCAGTCATGGGAAATACCGAAAAATCCACCCAAAAATCGGATTGCGTACGCGGCGGCGCACGTCGTCGCCGACCCGCGCGCGCAGAACGCCCCGGGCGCGCCCGCTGTCCTGGACTGGGAGACCACGCTGGCCTTCCGCCATCACCTGTGGTCGCACGGTCTCGGTGTCGCCGAGGCGATGGACACCGCGCAGCGCGGGATGGGCCTGGACTACGCCGCGACCAGGGAACTGATCCGGCGCAGCGCGGCCGAGGCCCGGTCCGCGGGCGGTCGCATCGTGGCCGGGGTCGCCACCGACCAGCTGGCGCCCGGCGCGGCCACCCTCGAGCAGGTCGGCCGGGCCTACGCCGAGCAGTTGAGCGACGTGCTCACCGCGGGTGCGGTCCCGGTGCTGATGTGCAGCCGCCACCTGGCCGCCACCGCCCGCGACGCCGACGACTACCTGGCGATCTACCGACCCTTGCTGGAGAAGTCCGACAAACCTGTCGTGTTGCACTGGCTCGGCACCGCGTTCGACCCGGCGCTCGAGGGCTACTGGGGTTCGTCCGACGTGGACAAGGCGACCGAGACCCTGCTCGAGCTGATCAACAGCAACGCGGCCAAGGTCGACGGCGTCAAGGTCTCGCTGCTCGACGCGGACCACGAGATCCGCCTGCGGCGCCGGCTCCCGGCCGGCGTCCGGCTCTACACCGGTGACGACTTCAACTATCCCGACCTGATCCGCGGTGACGAGCAGGGCTATTCGGACGCGCTGCTCGGCATCTTCGCGGCGATCGCCCCGGCCGCCGCTGCCGCGTTCGCCGCGCTGGACCGCGGTGACCTGGCCGAGTACGACCGGATCTTCGCGCCGACCGTCCCGCTCTCCCGGCACATCTTCGAGAAGCCGACCTTCTACTACAAGACCGGCATCGTCTTCCTCGCCTGGCTGGCCGGTCACCAGCGGCACTTCACCATGGTCGGCGGCCTGCAGTCGGGTCGCTCGGTGCCGCACTTCGCCACCCTGATCGAGCTCGCCGACACCGCCGGCCTGCTCACTGACCCGGACCTGGCCGCCCACCGGGCGAACCGGTTCTTCGAGGTGATGGCCGGATGAGCCGTTTCTCCTTCAATCAGATCACCGCCAAGCTGTGGGACCTGCCGGACCTGGTCGCCGGCTGTGTCGAGGCCGGCGTCGGCCAGGTCGCGCTCTGGCGTGAGCCGGTCACCGAGTACGGCCTGGAGCGTTCCGCCGCCCTGGTCCGGGACGCCGGCCTGTCGGTGACCACGCTCTGCCGCAGCGGCTTCTTCCAGGCGCCGGACTGGTTCGACGACAACCGCCGGGCCATCGACGAGGCCGCCGCCCTGGACACCAAGGTGCTGGTGCTGGTCTCCGGCGGGCTCCCGGCCGGCTCGAAGGACCTGGCCGGCGCCCGGCAGCACGTCGCCGACGCGATCGCCGAGCTGGTGCCGCACGCGGCCGCCGCCGGGGTGACCCTGGCGATCGAGCCGCTGCACCCGATGTACGCCGCGGACCGCTGCGTGATCAGCACCTGGGATCAGGCCATGGCGATCGCCGAGCAGCACCCGGTCGGGCAGGTCGGTGTCACCGTCGACACGTACCACCTGTGGTGGGACGACACCGTGCTGGACCGGATCGCGCGGGCCGGCGAGCGGATCGCGATCTACCAGCTGGCCGACTGGGTCACCCCGCTGCCGCAGGGGGTGCTGACCGGCCGTGGCCTGCCCGGTGACGGGTGCATCGACATGGCCGCGTTCCACGCCGCGGTGGAGAAGGCCGGGTACACGGGGCCGATCGAGGTCGAGGTGATGAACGCCGAGCTGTGGGAGCGTCCCGGGCGGGAGATCCTGGACGCGACGCTCACCTCGTACCGAAAAGTGGTTTAAAAGGGTCTTTATTTTGGTGGCAGCGAGCTGGCGAAGTCGACGCCGGCTCGCAGCCACCGGGCCAGCTCCTCGTCGTCGAGGCGGTCGCCGTCGACCACGATCCAGTTCTTCATCGGGCGGCCGGTGAAGTCGAAGACCCGGGTGCCCGGCTCGGTGAGCGCGGCCTCGCCGGCCTCCGCGCCGAGCCGCACGATCAGGTCGTCGCCCATCACGCCGACGGCCATGTTGCCGTGCACCATGAAGGTGATCCCGCCGAACATCCGCTTGTCGGTCACGCCGTCCGCGTCCGCGAACGCGTCCCGGATCCGTTCCGCGAGTCCCTCGTCGAAGGCCATACCGCCAACGTACGGCAGAGCCACCGTGTGATGCGCGTCACTCCTCCTGGAGAACCGAAGGTCATCTGCCGTCGTCTTGCTGGTTGTGAGACCAAGTCAGGACGAGGCGGAGCTGGTGCGCCGCACCGCAGCCGGTGACCGGCACGCGTTCGACGAGCTGTATCGGCGCACGTCGCCGTGGCTCGCCGTCCGCCTGCGCCGGCGCTGCTCGGACGACGACGTGATCGCCGACGTGATGCAGGAGACGTATCTGGCGGTGTGGCGGGCGGCCGGCGACTTCGCCGGGTCGGCCACCACCGGCAGCGCGGTCGGCTGGATGTGGACCATCGCGGCCAACCGGCTCGTCGACGCGTTCCGGCGGCGCGCCCGGCAGAAGGACCTGCCGGCCGTGCAACTCGCCGCGACTGTCGCACCGGCCGCCGAGGACGAGGTGATGGCCGGCCGGGTCGGGCACGACCTGGAGCAGGCGCTGCTCACGCTGCCCGACGACGTGCGCCAGGTGCTCCGCGCCATGGTCCTCGACGGTCTCTCGGTCCGGGAGACGTCGCTGCTGCTGGGAGTGCCCGAGGGCACCGTGAAAACCCGGGCGCGGCGGGCCCGGCTCGCTCTGCGGGAGGCGCTGTCATGACCGGACACCCGAACCCCACCTGGATCACCCGGTACGCCGACGGCGACCCGGCTCTCGACGAGGCCACGGTCTGGTCGGTCGAGGTGCACCTCGAGGACTGCGCGGACTGCCGAGCGCTGCTGACCACGGACGTGCCGGACGACCTGCGGGCGCTGCTCGAGCGGGTGGCGGCCGGTGTGGACGAGGGCGTCACGACCGGACCCGCTCCGGCCCGCCGTCGGCCCTGGTCGGCGGCCCGGCACCGATGGCTGATCTGGCAGCTGGTGCCGTGGCTGACCATGACGATCGCGGTACTGGGCTGCGCGGTGCTGCTCCAGGGCTTGCAGCCCAGCCTGCCGTCGCTGGTGCTGCTGCTGGCGCCGGTCGCGCCGCTGCCCGGTGTGGCGGTGGCGTGGAGCCGGGGCAGTGATCCGGCCTGGGAGCTGATCGCCGGCACCCCGACCGCCGGGCTGCCGTTGCTGCTGCGGCGTACCGCTGCGGTGCTGGCCGTGGTGATCCCGGTGCTCGGGCTGGCCAGCGACCGGACCGGGGCGTCGCTGGCCCTGGCACTGCTGCCGTGCCTGGCGTTCACCACGGTGACCGTCGCGCTCGGCGTCTTCGTCGGCGTCCGCCGCGCGGCCCTCGGGTTGGCGGCCGGATGGGGCCTCGCTGTGGCAGTGCCATCCCTGATCAATCTGCGCCTGCCGGGCGTGCTCCAGGCGGGCAGCGCCGGCCTGTGGCTGCTGGTCATCGCGGTGTCCGCGGGGTTCGCCCTGATCCGGTCCGACCGTTTCCGGCGGCTGTCCAGCCACCACTGAGCTCTCTCGCGCCGCCTGATGGCGGCGCCACCTGAACCTCCCCGGCGCCGTCGGGTTGTCGCTTCCCGGCGACAGCTGTCGGCGCAATCAATCGAAGGAGACCGATTTATGCGTACGGTGAGCGCGGCCGAGACGGCCCCCACCACCCACCCGTGGGTGGTACACGCCGAGGGCCTGCGCGTGCGGGCCGGCCGGCACCTGGCCGTCGACGGACTCGACCTGGCCCTGGGCACGGGGGTGCACGGCCTGCTCGGTCCGAACGGCGCCGGCAAGACCACGCTGATGCGCGCGCTGGCCACCGTCATCGAACCGGCCGGCGGGGCGCTGACCCTGCTCGGCGAGTCGGTGGCCGGCCGCGCCGACCTGCGCCGGGTCCGCCGCGGGCTGGGCTACCTGCCGCAGCAGTTCGGCTTCTACCCGCGGTTCACCGTGCGGGAGTTCGTCGAGTACATGGCCTGGCTCAAGGAGATGCCGAAGCCGTCGGTGCCGGGCGCGGTGCAGCGGGCGATCGAACGGGTCGGTCTCGCCGACCGGGCCGGCTCGCGGATGAAGACGCTGTCCGGCGGCATGCTGCGCCGGGCCGGCATCGCCCAGGCGATCGTCAACGACCCCTCGGTGCTGCTGCTCGACGAACCGACCGTCGGCCTCGACCCGGAGCAGCGCCTCGACTTCCGGGAGCTGCTGCGTGACCTGGGCGTCGACAGCTGCGTCCTGGTCTCCACGCACCTGGTCGAGGACGTGGTGGCGGCGTGCTCCGACGTCGTGATGATCAACGCGGGCCGGCTGGTCTTCCAGGGCACCCCGGACGAGCTGATCGCCCAGGGTGGCGAGGGCGATGCCGGGGACAGTCCCGCCGAGCGGGGCTACTCCGCGCTGCTACGTCGGCACCGGGCGGAGGCCGCCCGATGAGCCGCGTGCTGGGTATCGAACTGCGCCGGTCGGCCGCCCTCGGATCGGCCCTGATCGTGCTGGTGGTCGGCGCCGCGCTGATGTATCTCGCGAGCGGCTCGATGACCGGGTCGGAGTGGTCGGTCGGGTGGATGCAGCTGGCCATGACCCAGCGGTTGTACCTGGTGCTGCTCTGGCCGCTGGCCCTGGCCGCCGGCGCCTGGCAGGGCCGCCGGGAGAAGAAGTCGAACGTCGGCGAGCTGTTCGCCAGCACGCCCCGGTCCCGGGTGCGGCGGGCCGTGCCGACGATCACCGCGATGGCCCTCGCCATGATCGTCGGCTACCTGCTGGTGAGCGTCGCGGCCGGGGTGTCGATCGTCAGGACCGCCGACTACCTGCCGTCCGCGGTCCTGGGTGTCGCCGCGGTCGGCGGCCTGACGCTGATCGCCGGGGTCTGGCTCGGTCTGGCGGTCGGCCGCCTGCTGCCGCACCCGGTGACCCCGCCGGTCCTGGCCGTGGCGGGTCTCGGCCTGCTGCTGGGCCTGCCCTGGGCCACCCGGCCCCGGGGCTGGCTGTCCATGGTCTTCTCGCCGATCGACGAGATGAACATGCCGGACGACTACGCGACGGTGCCCTGGCAGGTCAGCGGCTCCCAGGCGATCTGGATGGCCGCGCTCGCGGTCGCCGGGGTGATGCTGTTCGCGTCCGGCACCTGGCGGACCCGGGTGGCGGCGCTGCTGCCGCTCGCGGTGGGCGCCGCGCTGGCCATCCTGGTCATGCCGCACCAGAACCGGATCGTCACCGACTCGGTCGACCCGGTCGCGAAGGCGCTGGTCTGCGCGAAGGACGAACCGCGGGTGTGCGTCAGCCGGGTGCACGCCGGGCTGCTGCCCGAGCTGGTCGGGCCGGCCCGGGAGGCGCTGACCGTCCTGGCGAAGCTGCCGGGCGGGCCGACCCGGGTCCACGAGGACAACACCACGTACCTGCCGTTCGTGCCGGCGCCGCAGACCGCCGACACCGCGTTGCTGCGGATCGAGGTCGGCGCCGGCGGCCACCTGGACGAGCCGTCCACGGTCCTGCCGGAGACGGTGATCGCGGCGTTCACCGGTCCGTACGAGTGCGAGAAGGGGCCGTCCTGGGCGCAGGCGCGCGCGGCCGGGTACTGGTTGGTCGGGCAGGAGCCGCCGACCGCCGTCTCGGAGTTCGACGACCCCGAGCGCGCCGCCGAGGCCCGGGCACTCTGGGCGCAGCTGCGTGCCCTGCCCGCGGAGCAGGCGACGGCCAAGGTGCTCGCGATCCGCGCCGACGCGCTGAAGTGCACGACGTGAGGGAACTGACGCTGTACCTGCGCTCGCGGCGGGCCCCGATGGCGCTGGCGGTGGCGGCCGGCTGCGCGGTGCTGATGTGGTTGCTGGCGCTGGGCAACACCCAGAACGGCGTGGTGGCTCCGGAGCTGATCGTGCTGACCGTCCTGCTGATGGTGGCCGGGCTGACCACCACCTTGACCAGCCCGGACTACGCGCTGGACCGGACCGCCGCCCTGCGGTGGCCGGTTCGGCGGGCCGGGCACCTGCTGACCGTGCTGCTGATCGTGGTGGGACTGCTGGCGGTCACGCTGGTCACCCCGGCCCGGTTCAGCCCGGCGTGGATGGTGGCCCGGGACGCGGCCGGGCTGCTCGGCCTGACCGCGCTGAGCGCCACCCTGCTCACCCCGGCCCGGTCCTGGTTCCTGCCACTCGGCTGGACGCTGTTCGCCGTGATGTTCCCGCAGGGGGAGGGTGCCCTCGGGCGGGTACTGACCTGGCAGTCCCAGGCGCCGGGGGACACCGCAGCACTGGTCACGGCGCTGGTGCTGGCGCTCGGCGGGTTCGCCGCCTACACCCTGACCGGGCCGTCGAGGCGAGCAGTCGCCGAGGTCGGCGGGTAGGACCACCCGGGGTGGGATATGAATCAACGGTGACCTCTTACGCAGCCGCTCCGAGCCGGTACGACGCCATGGCGTACCGCCGTGTCGGACGCAGCGGCCTGAAACTGCCCGCCATCTCGCTGGGGTTGTGGCACAACTTCGGCGACGACAAGCCGATCGAGACGCAGCGGGCCGTGCTGCGCCGCGCCTTCGACCTCGGTGTGACGCACTTCGACCTGGCCAACAACTACGGCCCGCCGTACGGCTCGGCCGAGATCAATTTCGGTCGCCTGTTCGCCGAGGATTTCGCCCCGCACCGGGACGAGCTGATCATCTCGACGAAGGCCGGGTACGACATGTGGCCCGGCCCGTACGGCGACCACGGCTCCCGTAAATACCTGACCGCGTCCCTGGACCAGTCCCTGAAGCGGATGGGGCTGGACTATGTGGACATCTTCTACTCGCACCGCTTCGACCCGGACACCCCGCTCGAGGAGACGATGGGCGCGCTGGACTCCGCGGTGCGCTCCGGCAAGGCGCTGTACGCCGGCATCTCGTCGTACTCGCCGGCCAAGACTGCCGAGGCCGCCGCGATCCTGCGTGACCTGGGCACCCCGCTGCTGATCCACCAGCCGTCGTACTCGATGTTGAACCGCTGGATCGAGGAGGATCTGCTCGACGTGCTGGAGCGGGAGGGCGCCGGCTGCATCGGTTTCTCCCCGTTGGCGCAGGGCATGCTCACCGACCGCTACCTGAACGGCATCCCGGAGGGGTCGCGGGCCGGCGACCACAAGTCGCTCACCCCGGACTGGCTGAACGAGGAGAACCTCGGCAAGATCCGGGCGCTGAACGGCATCGCCGAACGGCGTGGCCAGAGCCTGGCCCAGCTGGCGATCGCCTGGTCGGTCCGCGACCCGCGGGTCACCTCGGTGGTGCTCGGCGCGAGCAGCGTGTCCCAGCTGGAGAACAACCTGGCGGCGCTGGACAACACCACGTTCACCGCCGACGAGCTGGCCGAGATCGACAAGTACGCGACCGAGTCCGGGATCAACCTCTGGGCCGGGTCGAGCGCGCACTGACCACGGCCCCGGCTGGGCCGCAGGGGTGTCTCCGCGCCGCGGAGACACCCCTGCGGCCCAGCCGGGGCCGTGCGCCGCGCCGCGGTCCGGTAGTGGTCACGGTCTCGCGCGAGACCACCAGTGAGCGTGGCTCGTAGCCTACGGACGGGCGCTCGGTATTCGTACCAAATGGGGGTTGATCGGTCCGGCGCCTGTGGCTATTTCTGGCGGCGGAGCTCGACGAGCAGGCTGTCCCGGTCGGTGAGGACGGCGCCGAGGATGCGGCGGCCGGCAGCCAGCAGGTCGGCGACGTCCGGGGTGCTCAGGGCATACATCACCAGGGGGCCGTCCCGGAACGACGCGACGATGCCGGCCCGGCGCAGGACGGCGAGTTGCTGGGACAGGTTCGACGCCTCGACGTCGATCTCGGCGAGCAGGTCGCGGACCGGTCGCGGGCCGTCCTGCAGCAGTTCCAGGACCCGGATCCGGACCGGGTGGCCGAGGGTGCGGAACATCTCGGCCTTCGCCTGGTACAGCGGCACTGACACGTCGGGTCCCCTCCAGTCATTCACACCGACCAACGCGGTGCGGGCGGCCCGGTTACGCCTCTTGTTCAGTTTCGGACTTGCAGAAATCTTCAAGTCGATTGCTGGTCACCTCAGGGTTCCAGGAATCCGACCCTCCAGATCGGACATCATGTGCGACGCGATCGTGCCGATGTCGGCGACTCTCGATGTCGACCGGAGCGATGCGACACGGGAGGACCCGAGATGCCGGACATGGACGTAGCCCTGAAGGACGCGATGCAGATCGACGGCGCGATCGGCGTCGCCCTGGTCGACCGCAGCAGCGGAATGGCCCTCGGCGTCGCCGGCGGTGACCGGAACTTCGACCTGACCGTCGCCGCGGCCGCGAACACCGAGGTGATCCGCGCGAAGTTGCGCACCATGGAGATGCTCGGCCTGCGGGAGAACATCGAGGACGTGCTGATCACGCTCGAATCGCAGTACCACCTGATCCGGCCGTTGACCGGGCGCACCGGGCAGGGACTCTTCCTCTACCTGGCGTTGAACAAGGACCGGGCCAACCTGGCGCTGGCCCGGCACCAGCTCAAGCGGATCGAGACGGGTCTGGATATCTAGCGGAGAACTCGTCGGCGAGCATGGCGAAGTCGACCTCCGTGCTCCACTCGCCCTTGAACAGCTCGTTGTGCACCAGCCGGGCCTCCTGCCGCATGCCGAGCCGGCGCAGCACCCGGGCGGACGGCTCGTTGCGCTCGTCGATCCGCCCGACGATCCGGTGCAGTCCCAGGTCCTCGAAGCCGAGTCTGAGCATGGCCAGGGCCGCCTCGGTGGCGTAACCCTTGCCGGTGAACTCGGGGTTCACCACGTACCCGATCTCGCCGCCGCGGTGCTTGCGGCTGTGCCAGAACAGGATCACGTCGCCGACCAGTTGCCCGGTCTCGGCGACCTCGATGCCTAGCGTCAGTGACTGGCCCTCATCGGTGAGGTCGGTCGCGGACCAGTACGTCGTGAGCCGATCGGCGATCACCTCGGGGGTCATCGGCAGGAACGGCACGTACCGGCAGACGTCGGGGCGGCTGCGGTAGGCCAGCAGCGCCTCGGTGTCGGCGGCGGTCAACGGGCGCAGCAGCAGGCGCTCGGTGGTGATCGGATACGTCGGGCGCAACTCGTCAGGCGACACGCGATCATCCTGCCATCGCGTGCCGCCATTCGCACACCCGTTCGAGTTATCCACAGGCTGTGCGCACAGCCTGTGGGCGAAGAATCAGCGCGCGCCCGCGTGCCGCAGCACGGCGGCCACCCCGCCGTGCAGGTGGTGTTCCTCCGGGTCGACCAGGACGATCGAGCCGTCCGTGCCGACCAGGGCGCGGAGCATCGCGGCGTCCGCGCGGACCCGTGGCGGATGGCTGAATCCGGACGAGCGGAGCAGCTCCGGGTCGTCGCTCACCTGGTGCGGCTGCGGCCCGATCCAGAGCTGCTCGGTCGAGGACGGGTCGTCGATCAGCAGCAGCGTGTCCACCTGACCCCGCGACAGGTGGCTCACCACCTCGGACAACCCGTTGCCGGCGCTGTCGTCGCGTTCGATCTGGGACTGGAACTGGTCGAGCACGTCCTGCCGGTGTTCCTCGAGTTCCTCGCCGAGCTGGCTGATCATCGGCATCACGTGCGGCAGCGGCTCATAGACCGCGATCGCGGCCCGTGGTGGCGCGGTCAGCGGCTGCCGCATGATCACCTCGCCGGACGTGGCGAACAGCGCGAGCCCGTGCCGCCCCGGCCGGCCCGGATGGTCCAGGACCGCGTCCTGCAGGGCGTGCACCGTGTGCGGATCACAGCCGGCCCTGGCCAGCGACTCCCGGGCCGCCTCCCAGCGGGGCTCGACAGAGGTGTCCCTGGCGTCCCGGGACGTGTCGATGTAGACCGAAGCCCACGGTCCGGGGCGTTCGTACAACGGGCGCAGCAAATCGAGTCGCATGTCCGGCCTCCCTGCAGAAATGGTGAGTTTTCGCAGGTGGGCGGGTACCCCGTCAGGCGCCGATCAACCGGGATGCTTGCGATTGAGCAACATCCAGGCGCCCGGCAGCAGGGCGCCCGCGAGGCCGATCTTCAGGATGTCGCCCATCAGGTACGGAACCAGGCCTTTGAGGAACGCGGTGGGCAGGTCCATGGTCGTGGCCAGGGCCAGCCAGGGCACACCGACCAGGTAGATCAGCAGGTTACCGATCACCATGAGGCCGATCGTGTAGCCCGGGCGGCGGTCGGCGCCGAGCGCGGCGAGCTGGCCGACCAGGGCCGCGGCGATCACGAAGCCGACCAGGTAGCCGCCGGTCGCGGCGGGCCAACCGGCCGAGCCGCCGGCGAACCACGGAACGCCGAGGATGCCGGCCACCGCGTAGAGGAACATGCCGGCCGCGCCCCGGCCCGGACCGAGCACCGCGCCGGCGAGCAGCACCGCGAACGTCTGCCCGGTGATCGGCACCGGCGAACCGGGAACCGGGATGGCGATCTGCGCGGCCAGCCCGACAGCACCGGCAGCGCCGACGGTCAGGATCACATCGCGCACCGCGGACCGGCCCCACACGTCGGCGAGCACACCGGTCGGCCGTCCGGGCACCACCGCACCGAATACGTCAGTCACCATGACGACCTCCCGTCCAGCATTGCCGGGAACCGTAAACACCGAAGATCACGAGAAGGCCTCGCTGTGGTCCAGGTCGCACCACATCGGACCTTTTTCGGTACGAATACGGAGCGACCGTCCGCAGGCTACGAGCCGAGTCCCGCCCGTGAGGCCGCCGCGAGACCGTGACCGCTCCCGACCGCAGCGCGCCTGCGGGTTCCGGCTGGTCCTCAGGGGTGTCTCCGCGATGCGGAGACACCCCTGAGAGCCAGCCAAAAGGTCGAGGGGCGCTGCCGTGACCGGCAGCGCCCCTCTCACGAACGCGCCCTGACTAGAGGGTGAGCGTCCAGGTGTTGATGTAGCCGGTGTCCGAGGAGTAGATGTCCTGGACCTTGAGCAGCCAGGCGCCGTTCGCGGCCTCGCTGGACAGGTTCTTCGTGTAGGTGGTGGCCACGTTGTCGGCGCTGTCCGTGCTGGACGTCGCCTTCAGGGCGTAGACCGTTCCGTCCGGTGCGACCAGGTCGACCTTCAGGTCACCGCGGTAGGTGTGGACGATGTTCACCGCGACCGTGGAGGTGGCCGAGGCGCTGCGGGCGCAGCCGCTGATGGTGATCGCGCTGGTGATGGCCGCGCCGGCGTCCGGGATGGTGACGTCGGTGGCGTTGGTGCCGCTGCATCCGGCCGGAACCGAGGTGGTCGGCGAGGCAGTCGGCGACGAGGTCGGCGAGCTGGTGCTGCCGCCGGTGCAGGTCGGGTCGGCGGTCTGGGCCGGCACGCTCACGGCGTCCCAGGCGGCCTTGACCTTGTTGAACAGGCCACAGGTGGCGTCCAGAGCCTTCGACGAGGTCAGCGTCCAGGTGCGGTACTTCACGTAGGACGAGCTGGAGGTCTTCATCAACATCGCGTTGTAGAAGATCTTCGTGGCGGTCTGGATGCCGACACCGGTCAGGGCGCCGGAACCGCTGCAGCGGGTGCTGGCGGGCTGGCCGTTGGTCGGCGCGGTGCCCTCGGCGAGCAGGTAGAACCAGTGGTTGCCGGGACCGGCCGCCGCGTGGACTTCCTGGCTCGGGGTGCTGCTGGAGTAGCAGTTGTCGTCACCGGCGAGCGACGGGTTGTACATGTACCGGATCGGGCCGCTGCCGACCAGGTTGACCTCTTCGCCGACCTGGTAGTCCGGCGGGTCGTTCGGGTTGTTGGCGAAGGCCTCGGTGGCCGCGCCGAACACGTCGCCGACGAACTCCTGGGTGCCACCGGCGGAGATGCCACCGGGGGTGTTGTCGTCGATGCCGTGGCCGATCTCGTGGCCCAGCACGTCAGCCGAGGAGATCCACTGACCGGCGGTGTTCTTGCCGATCTGGACCTGGGTGCCGTCGTAGTACGCGTTCTGGTCGTTCAGGCCGACCCGGATCGGCCAGGCGCCGCCACTGCTGGTGAAGCCGGTGCGGCCCAGCCAGCTGGACAGCATCCCCTTCTCCTTCTGCGCCGAGTAGAACGCGTCGACGCAGCCGGTCTCCTTGTTGGTGCCGGTGCCGTTGCCCCACACGTTGTCGGTGCCGCTGAACGTGGTGTTCGTCGACGCGTCCTGGCAGGTCAGCGTCGCGATGCTCGGGTCCTTCAGGCTGTACGTGCTGCCCGAGAGGGTGGTGTCCAGGCTGACCGAGCCGTTGATCCAGCCGGTGCCGGTGCCGGCCACGTCGGTCACGTGCTCGTAGGTCCGCAGCACCTTGCCGGACGCCGCGTCGACGTCGACCGTCAGGCGGCTCGGGCCGTCGGCGCTGGTGCCCTTGATGGTGGACTCCCAGGCCAGGGCCGGGGAGCCGGTCGTGTTGAGCACGATGAGCTTGGTGCCCTCGACGCTGCCGACCGTCTTCAGCTCGCCCTTGGCGACCTTCAGCGAGTCAGCGGCGCTCAGGGTGGGCGTGGTGTTGATGGCGCCGAGCGGAGTCGACTGGGCCACCGAGGTGTACTTGACCTGGCCGAGCGCGTCGGTGACGACGACGCCGTCGCCGCCGATGACCGCAAGGCCCTTGTACGTCCGGTCGAACGGCACGTACTGGAGGGTGTCGGTCGAGATCACGTCGTGCTGGACGAAGACCTCGTCCGCCGCTGCTTGCAGGGCGGCGGGACGAGCCGCGAACAGAGCCGAAGCGGCCTGAGCCGCAGCCGCGGCGGGTGCCACCGGGGTGCTCGGCTGGGCGGTCGCCGGTCCGGCGAGCGCCACGGCCACCGTAGCGGCCGCGGTTGCGGCGACCACAGCGACGACGACAGGGGTACGGGATTTCACGCACATCTCCTTTCCCGCCCGGGGGGTTGGCGGGCGGGTCACGACCGTCCGTGGACGATGGGTCACACCTGGATGACTTGTGGTGAGACGTTAAGCATCGACGAACGTCACCGAATCAGGGAAAACCCTTGCGGTTCCTGAATGGCCGCTGAGAGAGCGCTTTATTAAGGAACTTCTATGAACCGATCTCGTTGACCTCGGTGAACGGAGCGTCGTTCCACCAGATCGCCCGGATGATGAAGCTGTGGTTGGTTTCGTTGAAGTAAACCGCCAGGTCATCCGGCGCGGTCTGGGTCTTCTCCACCGCGTAACCGTCCGCCGGAGTGGCGGTCACCAGAGAGACCACACCCCGGCTGGTCATCCGGATCACCGCCTGGCCGCCCTCGACCGAGAACGAGCGCACGTACGTCTTCACCCCGTCGCTGCCGGTCGTGACGGTCCAGCCGTCCTCGGTGGTGGTGGCCGGCGCCGTGGTGACGGCCGGCGCGGACGTCGGCGGCTCGGTGGCCGGACTCGTGGCCGGCTTGGTGTGCTGTGGCCGCTTGGTCCCCTTGGGCGAGGACGAGGTCTGGCCGGGCTCCGCGGTGCGGCCCGGCTCCGGGCGCGACGACGTGGACGGCACCGGCAGCGGCGCGACGATGTCGGCGGCCGGGACCTGATCGATGTCGGGCAGCGCGCCGACGTCGGGGCGGGCGGCGTTGAGCACCGGAAGGAGCGCCACCCAGGAGAGCACGATGCTGGTAGCGGTCGCCAGGAACCAGCCGGCTACCGGCAGCCACCTCGAAGAGCGCACGAGGCTCATCCTCTCACCTGGTCCTATGGTGTACGCCATGGCGTTGATCCTGTTGGTCGAGGACGACCGCAACATCGCGGCCGCACTCACCCGTGCACTGACCGATGCCGGGCACGTGGTGCGCCCGGTCGGGCAGGCCGCCCAAGCGCTGAAGATCGTCACACAGGAGCGCCCCGACCTGGTCATCCTCGACCTCGGGCTGCCCGACATCGACGGCACCGACGCGCTGCGGATGATGCGTACGGTCTCCGACGTGCCGGTGATCGTGGCGACCGCCCGGCGCTCGGAGGCGGACATCATTGCACTGCTGAGCGCCGGTGCCGACGACTACGTGACCAAACCGTTCTCCGGCGGCCACATCCTGGCCCGGATCTCCGCGGTACTGCGCCGGGCCCGCACCACCACCGAGCAGGCGCCGAACGCGATCACCGTCGGCGAGCTGGTGATCAAGCCGCGCCAGCGCCGGGCCGAGCTGCGCGGTGAGCCGCTGCAGCTCACCCGCCGCGAGTTCGACGTGCTGGCCTACCTGGCCGAACGGGTCGGTCAGGTGATCAGCCGGCGCGAGCTGATGAACCAGGTGTGGAACCAGGCCCGGATCGGCGAGGAACAGACGATCGACGTGCACATCTCCTGGCTGCGCCGCAAGCTCGGTGAGACGGCCGCCAAGCCGCGGTTCCTGCACACCGTCCGCGGCGTGGGCGTGATGATGGTCGATCCGCAGTGAGGTGGGCGCTGAACCGGCTGGCGCTGGCGATCACCTCGATGGTGGCGCTCGCGTTCCTGGTCCCGCTGGCCGTCGCGATCTGGCAGATCGCCCACGACAAGGCCATCTCCGAGGCGCGCCAGCAGGCCACCTCGATCGTCACGGTGCTCGGCGTGAACGCCGAACCGACCGCGCTGACCAACGCGGTGGCCAGCACGTCGGCGGGGAGTGCCGGGCTGCTCGCCGTGCACCTGCCCGGCCTGGACCCGATCGGCACCTCGCACCTGAGCGACACCACCGTCGAGCGGGCCGCCGCGCAGCGCCGCTCGGCGACCGCGGCGGCCGACGGCGGGGTGGCGTACCTGCAGCCGACCGTGCTCACCGACGGCCGCACCGTGGTGGTCGAGGTGTTCGTCACCGACGACGAGATGCGCCGCGGCGTCTGGTCCGCCTGGCTCGCGCTGTTCGGGCTGGCCGTGCTGCTGGTCGGCGGCTCGACCGCGCTCGCCGACCGGCTCGGCGCCCAGCTGGTGCGGTCCACCCGCCAGCTCGCGGCGTCGACCCGCCGGCTCGGCGCCGGCGAGCTCAACGAGCGGATCGAGCCGACCGGTCCGCGCGAGCTGCGGGACGCGGCGCAGGCGTTCAACACCATGGCCGGCGACCTGCGGCGGCTGCTGGACCGGGAACGGGAACTGGCCGCGGACCTGTCGCACCGCTTGCGTACGCCGCTGACCGCGCTGCGGCTGGACGCCGAGGCGATCCCGCCCGGGCCGATCGCCGACCGGATGCGTCAAGCCTGTGACCTGCTCGACCAGGAACTCGAGGAGATCATCACGGGTGCCCGGCTGGGTGTGGAGGATCGCGGCAACGAGAGCTGCGACCTGGTCGAGGTGCTCGCCGACCGGCTGGCGTTCTGGTCGGTGCTGGCCGAGGACCAGGAGCGCCCGTGGGAGGTGGTCGGCGGGAACGAACCGGTGACGGTGCCGATGTCCCGCAGCGACGTGACGATGGTGGTCGACGCGATGTTCGGCAACGTCTTCTCGCACACCGACGAGGGCGTCGCGTTCCGGGTCAGCGTCTCGTCGACCGGGCTGCTGGTGGACGACGCCGGGCCGGGGATCGCCGATCCCGCCGCGGCGGTGCAGCGTGGGTACAGCGGGGCCGGCTCGACCGGGCTCGGGCTGGACATCGTGCGGAGAGCGGCTGACACCGTACGCGGGCAGTTGATTGTCGGTCGAAGCCCGCTGGGCGGTGCGCGGGTCGGCTTCCTGCTGACCGCCGCTCCTGATGTTGATCTTGATCCGGAACCGCGTCGCCGCCGGCGCGCGAACTTCTGATCTTGGTGGTTTTACAGTCGCGTTAAGGCTTCGTTATGGCAGCTGCTCTTAACGTTCCGGCTCGTAAGGAAGCCAGGACGAGCTGTCTGGAGACTGACATGCGCAGGAAGATCGCCTACCCGCTGGCCACCCTCGGGATGGTCGGGTCGACTTTGGTGATCGCCTCACCGGCCCTGGCGCACGGATACGTCTCGTCGCCGCCGAGCCGTCAGGCGCTCTGTGCCGCCGGAACGGTCACCGACTGCGGCTCGATCCAGTTCGAGCCGCAGAGCGTCGAGGCCCCGAAGGGTTCCAAGCAATGCAACGGTGGAAACGCGAACTTCTCGATCTTGAACGACAACTCGCGCAACTGGCCGGCCAAGTCCGTGGGCACGTCGACCACGTTCAACTGGGTGCTGACCGCCCGGCACCGGACCGCGAGCTGGGTCTACTACGTGGACGGTACCGAGGTCGCCACGTTCAACGACAACAACGCGATCCCCGAGGCGACCGTCAGCCACACCGTGGATCTGAGCAAGTTCCCGGGGAAGCGGACGGTTCTCGCGGTGTGGAACATCGGGGACACCGCGAACGCGTTCTACAGCTGCATCGACTTGAACGTTGGTGGCGGGGCTACGTCCACTCCCACGGTAGCGCCGACCATGGCCGCTCCCGCTCCCGCTCCTACGACGGTCGCTCCTACGACGGCTCCGACCAGCTCGACGACATCCTCCGCGCCCGCCTCCAGCGGAAGCGCCTGGGCGCCGGGGACCAGCTACCAGACCGGTGACGTGGTGACCTTCGGCGGAGCCTCCTACACCTGCCGCCAGTCGCACCGGTCGATCAACAGCTGGGAGCCGTCGGTCTACACGCTCGCGCTCTGGCTGCCGCTGTGAAGCGCCGCCTGCTAGCCGTCGCGCTCGGTGCGCCGTTCCTGCTCGGGGCGTGCGGGACCGCTCCGTCGTCGCCGGCCGCCCCGGCCGCTCCTTCGGTGCAGACCGTCGCGGAGATCACCGCCGGCGCGACGTTCAACGCGAACGACGTGATGTTCCTGCAGATGCTCGCCGACCACCAGCAGCAGGGCCTGGAGATGGCCGCGATCGGCGCCTCCCGGGCCACCCGTTCGGACGTCGCGGACCTGGCCAAGGCGGTGTCGCTCACCGAGACCGACGAGCTGACCCTGATGCGCTCCTGGCTGACCGAGTGGCAGAAACCCACGACCGTCGACAAGCGGGTCAGCGTCCACGCCGACCACGGTGGCCTGCCGAGCACCACCGACGACGAGATCAACTCGTTGAAGACGGTGACGAAGAAGGATTTCGAGACCGCCTTCCTCAACCTCTTCCTGGCGCACCAGCACAACGCCGTCGAGATGGCGCAGATCGAGTTGGACAAGGGCGCGAACGAGCAGACCAAGGCGTTCGCGGAGCGGGTCAAGGAATCCCGCGCCGACCAGGTCCAGCAGATGCTGAAGCTGCTCAACGGCTGACGCCGGACCGCGGCCGCGGATGGCCCGGCCTGGCGGGCGGGCCATCCGCTTTTTTGCACCTTTAGTCCGTTATCTTGCGGATGTGAAGCGTACTGTCGCCACCCTGTCGTCCCTGGTCCTCGGTCTGCCCGTGCCGCTGTGGGGCCACCCCGGTTATGACGCCGAGGACAGCTGGTTCAACCCGCACGAGTCCGCGATCACCCCGGCCACCGTCGGCCATCTGCGGACGATCTGGTCGGCGAAGCTCCGCGAGGTCGACGAGAGCTGCTCCGGCTTCTCGTCCCCGGTCCTCGGCGCCGGTCGGCTCTTCGCCACCGACCGGGAGGGCGTCACCGCCTACGACCCGGCCGCCGGCGGCATGATCTGGCGCTTCACCTGGGACTACGCCGAGGACAACACGCTGCCGCGGATGGCCGTCGCCGGTGACCTGCTGATCCTCGCCAACGGCGACTGCCAGTCACAGAGCGACCCGAACGGCCAGCTCACCGCCCTGGACGCGGCTACCGGCCGGGCCCGCTGGCACATCGGCCGCGACGCACCGGTCGACACGGTCGTGGTCGACAAGAACGTGGTCCTGATCTCTGGCAACTCACCGTCCGACGACGACGAGGTCACTGCCTATCGGGTACGCGACGGCCACCTGCTGTGGCGCAAACCCGGCTTCGTCTCGAGCGGCGTCTCGGCGAACGGCGTGGTCCCGTTGGTGGGCGCCACCGGGACCACGGCCGTCGACATCAGCACCGGAAAGGCCCGGTGGTCCACGCCGGAGCCGTGGGAGGTCCAGGCGGCGAGCCCAGCGGCGGACCGCTTCTACGCGTCGGCAAGGTCGGGCGCGCTGGTCGCGGTGGACACGTCCACCGGCGCGATCCGGTGGTCAGCACCGAGCCGAGCCAGCGAGTTGGTGGCGACCGACGGGCGCCGGGTCTATGTGGCGTCGGAGGCGGGGGCGACAGCGCTGGACGCGGCGACTGGCCGGCTGGCCTGGTCCCGCAACCGAGACTTCCAGTTCGCCGGGACCGCTTCCCGGATGCTGCGAAGCACCACATCCTGGGCGACCTTGTCCAGTTCCATGTGGCAGCCCGCTGGCAGGAACGGAAAGCCCTCTTCGACAGCCCTTTCCAGATCCCGCCGACTGCCACCGAGCAGGGCACGATAGCGCCGATCGAAGCGGAACTCGCGGCGGTGCATGCCGACGAAGTCCAGCACGGTGCACACCGTTTTGCCGGCCAGCAGGCGGAGCCCGCGCCCCAGCTGCTGCAGGAAGAGGGTGGCGCTGTCGGTCGGCCGGAGGAACAGCAAAGTGTCCACGGCAGGTACGTCGACGCCCTCGTTGAACAGGTCAACCGAGAAGACGACCTGGACCTTGCCGTTCTCCAATCCGCGAAGTGCGCCGCGCCGCTCCTCATCCGAGCTGGTACCGGAGACCGCAACCGCGTTCACGCCCAGCTCCCGGAACTGCTCGGCCAGGTAGCGGGCGTGGTCGACGCTGACACAGAACCCGAGACACCGCATGGTGGCGAGGTCGTCGACGTGTTGCCGAAGCTGGTCGTAGACGAACCGGACCCAGCTGCCGTTGCCCACGTAGGTCTCGGTGAGGGCGGTCAGGTCGTAACCCTGCCCGCGGCGCCAGGGCACCTCGGTCAAATCGATGCCGTCGTGGATGCCGTAGTACACAAACGGCGTGAGTCGATGCTGTTCGATCGCATCCCACAGGCGCAGTTCGGCGGCGATCCGGTCGCCAAACCAGTGGAGGATGGAGAGGCCGTCAGTGCGTTCCGGGGTCGCGGTGAGTCCGAGAAGCTGCTTCGGCTTGAGGTGCGCCAGGATTTTTTCGTACGACTCGGCGGCCGCGTGGTGGAACTCGTCAATGATGACGACGTCAAAGTGGTCGGCGGCCAGTTTCTCCGGACCGTGGCTGGTGAGAGTCTGCACCGACGCGAACACGTGCTCGTAGGAATCGGGCCGTTGCCCACCCAGCCAGAGTTCGCCGAAGGTGTGGTCGCGGATGGCATGCCGGAACGTGTCCAGGCTCTGCTGCAGGATCTCCCGCCGGTGCGCGATGAAGAGCAACCGAGCCCGCCCCAGTCGCTTGCGAAGGCGGGCGTAGTCCACGGCAGCCATCACGGTCTTCCCGGTGCCGGTCGCCGAGACCAGTAGGTTGTGGTCGAAACCGGACTGCCGGGAAACCTCAATCATCTCCAGCAGCCGCTCCTGAAACGGCTCCAGGCGAATCTCGATCGGGCTCAGCGTGGTCTGGTGCCGGTCGCCGCGTTGCCGCCCGAACTCCAGCGCTTTGCGGAACTGCTCTTCGACGTAGGGGAGGAAGTCGCCGCTCTGCCAGTAGCTCTCAAAGACGGCGCCAATCTTGCGCACCACGTCCGGATTGCGGGCCGCAGACACCCGGACGTTCCACTCCATGCCGGCGATCTGGGCCGAGTGGGTCAGGTTGGACGAGCCGACATAGGCCGTGCTCAGGGCGGAGTTTCGGTGAAAAAGCCAGGCCTTGGCGTGCAGCCGTGCGGTCGTCAGGTCGTACGAGACCCGAACGTCCGCGCCCAACTCGGTAAGTTGATTCAGCGCCTCAAGCTCGGTCGAGCCGGTGTACGTCGTAGTCAGCACGCGAAGTGGTTTGCCCTGCTCGCAGTGCTTCCTCAGTGCATCCATCAACGGTCGCAGCCCGCTGCGCCGGATGAACGCCATGACCAGGTCGATGGCATCGGCTGACGCGATTTCGGCATGAATTTGATTGCCGACCCGCGGCTCACCCGGAGCGTTGGTCAGCAGAGTGGTGTCCAGTAGCGGAATGAGCGGCTGGCGTGGGAATCGCGGAACTCCGGCCAGGTCGAACGTACCGATCGCGGTGAGCGCCTCGCCCGGGACCTCAGGTCGTTCGGTGGCGGAGTCGGCCTTGGGGAGGCGTTCGTGCAGCACTTCCAGGAGCGACCGGGCCACCTCGATACCGATCCTGACCCGGTCGGATTCCGGCACGGTGTCCAACGCCCGTGCGACCTGCCCGGCCAGCAGCCGGGCGAAACGGTCGGACGCCTCAGCCGACCGAATGCCTTGCTTTTCGATCAGTTGCTCGTCGACGTCAGCAAGTTTGGCGAGCAGTGACTCCGTGACGATGTTCTCGTAGAGTCCCGCGGTCAGCTCATCAGGCACAGCGGTCAGTTTGCCGGATCACCGTGAGCCCGGGCGGACTCTGGGCGCGATCGGCTGGCCGAAGGGCGAGTCGCGCTCGGGATGGCGACACAGTTCGGGTGCCGCCGGCATCCTCGATGCCGGCGGCCCAGACCTGCACATGCTATGGGTTCCGAAGGACGAGCTGCGCGAAATCTTCCGTTCTCGTTCGGATGTCGTCTGGCGTCCATGCCGGGTAGCTCAGGACCTGAACGCTTCGAGGAAAGTCAGAAACCCTGTTCTCGAGATAGGTCGTCTTCTTGTCGGCGAACTCGCGCCTTCCTGCGGCCGAGTTCTTGCTCTTGCTGAGTAACACCAGGTTGCCGACAGTGTTTACCAGTTGGCTGTGCTCTTCCGACGTGAAAGTACTGCTCCAGGTGCCACCCGGTTTAGGGTTCTGCGGTAGGACATGTTCGATGGAACGCGCTTGGAACTGGTGCGGGTGATCAAGTTCGCTGGTCACAATCTCGGCCCGAACTAAAAGGTATTTTGCGTACCCGGCCCCGTAGAAGTTGTTGGCGCGACATGCTTTCTGGATCTCGTCAGTGTCGATGCGGGTGGCGGTGATTACCTCGCCGGCATCCGTTGTGGCGGCGATCTTCTTCAAGATTCCCGTATATGTTCCATAGCGCTCATCTTTGCGCACCCCGCGCACCCACTGGTCCAAATAGACTTTTTCCAGCTCAAGCAGGAACGTGTAAAGGTCGTTCTTGCCAAAGGTGTCGGCAAAAAGGAGTAGGCAAGCCCGCCACTCTGAGGCCGGGAAATGTTCGACCATGGCAGCCATGAGCGTTCGATATTCAACGTGCAGCGTCGCGCCGGAGTCGAGGTAATCTTGATCCACGAAAAGGCGATCGTAAAGGTCGACGAACTTCGTCAGGTCATCCATGAAGCTACTGCCGGGCCGTGGCATGCCAGGCTTGCCCAGAATGCGGTTGATGAACTCCTTGTGCAAGTCAGCCGCAGGCTTATCTTTCACGTAGATGAGCCGTAGAAGGTGGAACATGTCCTCGAAGCGTGACTCGCCCAGCTGGTTCTCCATGTCCTCCCACTGGTGGGCGTATTTCAAGCGGGCGTCAGCGTTGGGGATGCGTACCGGGTCCACGTTGTAGGCCTTGAGGACATCAATGCGGCGAAGCTGCTTGCCGCGGTCGTTTACAACAGTGAAAAGCCGGAAAGCGTCCTCGAACGAATCGGTAGCGAGGTACATCAACGTGCAGGACTTATTGACAAATATGGCAAAGCTTCGCAGCCTTTCCTCTGTCAATTCGTCAAGCGCGGCCCAGAACAACTCACGAGCATCGTTATAACGCTGCCCGGCGGGCTTGCTAAGGTGGTGCTCAGAAAGGGGCGAAGCGGCTCCGCCGCGCATGCTGATCAACTCATTGAATACTGCTTGATCCTTGACTTGCAGGCGATTCTTTGCAGGAATTGAATCCAGCGTGTTCTCGGGTTGGAATATTTTAGCGTGAAGCTCATTCGAGAGCTTCGGTTCGCCTATTTTAAACAAAGCGTCGCGAAGGCATGCGATGAGAATGCACAGGGCCGTGAGGCGCTGCTGGCCGTCAACGACGTCATATTCAGACTCGCGCTGCTTGTGAAGGACCAGGGTGCCCAGAAAGTAAGGTTCATCCCACGGCGTCTGGAGTAAGTCACCGATGAGATTGGAAAAGTTTTCCTTGTCCCACATGAATGGTCGTTGATATTCCGGGATCCGAAAGAAAAATTCCTGCGAGAACAGCTTGGCTAAGCTGTACATCCCACTCTCGAGTTGCTTTGTCACGAGCCCCCCTGCTGATGCGTGTGGCCGATGGTATCGGTCTTCACCTCTGTCTGGCTAGTCATATGACCACTAAGGGTCAGGCTGTCGCCGGTTCGGTCAGTCCACAAGAAACAGTTGCTTTGTCGGCAGCGGCGATTGATAGCTGTGCACCTTCGCCACCGGCTGTTCGGGTCACTGGATGGTCGTACGTGGAGTGCCGAGGCCGGTCCCGGTCGGCACGATGGTGCGGAAGCCGGAAATCTTCGTTGGTGGAGGGGACATGGCACTGCGTGATGGCGATCAAGAAGCACTGAATGCCGCGCTGCGGACTATCGAGGAGCAGGTTCCGGAGGCGGTGAAGGTGTCGTTTCAGACGACTGATCAGGATTACGTCGGCTTTGAGCTGGCGGTTGTTGAGCTGTCATCGGGCAAAGATCTTGCGGATGTTGCTCCCCTGAGGTTCGCGGAAGTCGCCGGGAGCGTCTGGCCCTTGATCTCCGGAATCGGGTGGGACGGCGTGATGGGCGAGGATGCGCACGGCAACGCCACGCTGATCCTTGGGCCCTCAGGTCTGCCGCGGCCCGGTTCGATAGCGTGAAACTGCACGCCAACCGGCCACACCTGAGGGGACCACGTGGAGCTGCTGCACTCCGGCAAGGTTCGGGACGTCTACGCCGACGGGGGCGACCTCATCCTCGTCGCCTCCGACCGGATCTCGATATATGACGTCATCCTGCCGACGCCGATCCCCGACAAGGGCAAGATTCTCACTCAGCTCTCGCTGTGGTGGTTCGACCAGCTCAGCGACGTCGTGCCGAACCACATCATCTCGTCGACCGACGTGCCGGAGCAGTGGCAGGGTCGGGCGATCCGGTGTGAGCGCCTGGACATGGTGATGGTCGAGTGCATCGCGCGGGGCTACCTCGCCGGCTCCGGCCTCAAGGACTATCAGCGCGACGCCGCGGTCAGCGGAGTGCCGCTGCCGCCCGGACTCATCGAAGGGTCGCGGCTGCCGGAGGCGATCTTCACGCCGAGCACCAAGGAGGCCGTCGGGGCCGGTCACGACCAGCCGATGACGTTCGAGCAGGTGCAGGAGAAGGTCGGCAAGGACCAGGCGGACGAGCTCAGGCGGATCACCCTGGAGATCTACCGTCGCGGGTCGGAGATCGCGGCGGCCAAGGGCATCCTGATCGCCGACACCAAGATCGAGCTGGGGCTGAAGGACGGCGAGTTGAAGCTCGGGGATGAGCTGCTCACCCCGGACTCGTCACGGTTCTGGGCGGCCGACGAGTGGCAGCCCGGCGACGTGCAGCGCTACCTCGACAAGCAGGTGCTGCGGGACTGGGCGACCCGGGAGACCGACTGGGACAAGACCGAGCCGGGCCCGGAGCTGCCGGACCGCGTGGTCGAGGCGACCCGCGACCGGTATGTCGAGGTCTACGAGCGCCTGACCGGCGACAAGTGGTCCTAATCCAGCTGTAAACGATCATTCGACGGCGGCCACGTCGGTGCGTCGGCCGCGCGGTTGCGCTTGCGCATCAGCCACGCGCCGTAACCGATGGCCAGGACCGCCTCCAGCGCGCCGGTCCACCCGCCGTAGAGCAGGCAGAACGGTGCGACGATCCACAGCAGAGTCGCCAGCGTCGCCCACCGGCGGCGCTGGCGGAGCCGCAGCTGATCGACCCGCGCCGTGAAGCCTGGGTCGGTGTCCCGCAACCGGGTCACCAAACCGTCGAATTCTCGCTCTTCCCGCGGATCGAGCACGCCGACACCTCCGGTTCACCAGGGTGGACGGCTCGAAAATACCCCGTGCCACGGCCGGTCAACCAGGAAACGCGAGTCCGGCACACGACAACGGCCCGGCGGTTCGCCGCCGGGCCGCTGGTGCATAAAAACCCCGATTTTGTACGAGGGGAAGCCTCAGGCCCACTGCACCGTGGTGGCCACATCGAGCCGCGGCAGCCGGCCCTTGTACGCGTTCTCCGCCGGGTGACCGAGGTTGACCACCGCGAGCGACTTGAAGCGCCCGTCCGGGAAGAACTCGGCGTCCACCCCGGCCTTGTCAAAACCGGTCATCGGGCCGGCGTAGAGGCCGATCGCGCGGGCCGCGATGATGAAGTACCCGGCCTGCAGCGCGGCGCTGAACGTGCCGTCCTGGATCCGCTTGTCAACGTTGCCCTCGAAGATCTCCTTGAGGGCCGGGTTGTGCGGGAAGACCTGCGGGACGTGCTCGTGGAACTGGGTGTCCAGGGCCAGCACGGCGGTGACCGGCGCGCTCGAGGACTTCGCCCGGTTGCCCTCGGCCAGGTGCTTGACAAGGCGCTCCTTGCCCTCGGCGGTACGCACGAAGAGCACTCGCAGCGGCTGGGTGTTCGCCTGGGTCGGCGGCCACTTGGCCAGCTCCCAGATCTCCTTGAGCTCCTCGTCGGTGACCGGGGTCGGCGCGAAGAAGGACGCCGTACGCGCGTCGGTGAAGAGGAGGCTGCGGCCCTCGGCGGTCAGCACCGCGTGACGAACAGGGCTCGCTTCAGAAAGAGTATCCACTTCTAAAAAGCTAGCGTGTCACGATCAGAAAGCCACGGGGACGACTGGTGAAGAGAATCACCGCGGCAGGTGCTCGTCGGCCCACGCGGCGATGTGACCGAGCGCCGGCATGAGGGCTTGACCGGCAGCGGTCAGTGAATAGGACACCGAGACCGGCGGGCCGGGCTCCACGTCGCGGGCGATCAGGCCGGCGCCGACCAGGCAGGAAAGCCGGTTCGACAGCACCGAGTCGCTGATGCCGTCGATCGCGCGGGACAGCTCGCGGAAACCCGCGGGTCCGTTCTCCAGGGAGCCGAGCACCGCGGCGTTCCAGCGGCGGCCGAGGAACTCGAAGGCGCGGGCGAGCGAGGCGTCCTTGCTCGCGCACGACCGGTGACCGGCCGCCGTGCTCTGTTCCGCCGCCCTCATGGCAGCCAAGCTACACCGGCCGTGCCTGCGCCAACCCGCATCGCAGCGGCCGCGACGGGCCGGCAAGAAGACCGCCGCGGCTGGCCGGCGAGGAGGCAGCCGCGACGGGCCGGGAAGAAGACGGTCAGTTGCTGGCTGCGGCCTGCTGCTCGTGCCAGTGCACGCCGACCTTGCAGTCACCGCAGGTGAGTTGCTCGCCGCAGGTGGGACACCAGTCATTGGTACGCCGGAGATACCACCCGAGGGCCACGCCGGAGAAGAGGCTCAGCAGGCCGACGATCGCGGAGACCGTGACGGCGCCGGTCATGCCAGCGGCTTTCGCCGGACCAGCCGGAGGCCACGATTGTCGAGTGTCGGGTCGTCGTGGTCGCGTGACGTCACGTACGGCGCGGTGAAGGTGTCGACGCCGGTGCCACGGTGCTGGGTGTCCGGGTGATAGGTCACCGTGACGGCGCGACGCGAGGCGGCCTCGATGATGCCGGCCCGCCAGCCGTTGCGGTAAACCCACACCGGGTCGGCCGGGCGGTAGCTCTCGGACGGTGCCACATCCGCCGGGTCACGCTGGGGCGGGGTGACTGTCGGCGTTGATGTCATCCAACTCGACATCGCGTTGCCTCCAAGCTCTCGAGGCGGCATCGGGGGGCCAGCAGGCAGCGCCAACTGGACGCCTCGGCCGAGCAGCCGAAATTTTCAGACGGCTGGCTAGATCAACGCTGCGTTAGCAGTCGGTACGTGTCTGTCAGCTATCATGCTCGTCATCAAGTGCGTCCGCAAGGCCGTCTGCACGTGCATCCGAGCGCGCATCCGCTTCTGCGGGACTACGCTTGACATGGTTTCGCGGTAGACGATCTCCGCTCTAGGATGCATCCGGTTGCATTCCGCTAGTCACGACGCGGCGACGAGGAGTCAGGTGAGCGCGGGTACGCAGGAGGAGGCGCCGGGCGGCGGCCCCACGGTGCTGCGCATTCTGCTCGGTTCCCAGCTTCGGAAGCTGCGGGAGTCGAAAGGGATCACCCGAGAGTCCGCGGGGTACGAGATCCGTGCCTCCGGCTCCAAGATCAGTCGGATGGAGCTCGGCCGGGTCAGCTTCAAGGAACGCGACGTCGCGGACCTGTTGACCTTGTATGGCGTGGTCGCCAGCGAGGAGCGCGACGCGCTGATCGGCCTCGCCCGGCAGGCGAACAGTCCCGGCTGGTGGCAGCAACTCAACGACGTCCTTCCGTCCTGGTTCCAGGCGTACCTCGGGCTCGAGGCCGCCGCCACGCTCATTCGTACGTACGAGATCCAGTTTGTCCCGGGTCTGCTTCAGACGCCGGAGTACGCGCGCGCCGTGATCATGCTCGGGCATGCCGGGGCCACCGCCGAGGAGATCAACCGGCGGGTCGAGGTACGGCGTCAGCGGCAGCAGATTCTCACCCGTCCGGGTGGCCCTCAGCTGTGGGCCGTGATCGACGAGGCGGTGCTGCGCCGGCCGATCGGCGGTGTCGACGTGATGCGCTCGCAGATCGAGTCGCTGATCGAGGCGTCGAAGCTGCCGAGCGTGCGGCTGCAGATCATCCCGTTCACCGCCGGTGGGCACGCCGCGGCCGGCGGCCCGTTCGCGATCCTGCGGTTCCCCGAGCCGGAGCTCCCCGACGTGGTCTACGTCGAGCAGCTGACCAGCGCGATCTACCTCGACAAGCGCGAGGACGTGGACCAGTACGCGATGGCGATGGAGCGGGTCTGCATCGACGCCGAGCCCCCGAACCACACCCCGGAGATCCTCGGCAAACTCCTCCACGAGGTCGGCCGCCCGATCTGAGCCCCCGCCCCACCCGCGGTCCTCGGCTGGCGCCCAGGGCTGTCTCGAGGGCGTCGAGACACCCCTGAGCACCAGCCAACCTCCCGGCCGTGCCCGCGTGCCTGGCTCCGGCTGGCGGCCAGGGGTGTCTCGAGGGCGTTGAGGCACCCCTGAGGGCCAGCCAGCGACCCGCCAGCGGGGCTGCGGTCGTGCCCGGGCGAGCCGGGCCGGGGTGAGCGGGGCTTGCGGGCGAACCGGGGGTGGAAAGCACGAAGCGCGTCCGCTTGGCGGACGCGCTCGTCAAGATGGCCGGTCGGCAGGTTCCGACCGGGCCGGTTTTGGCTGTTTCAGGCCACCAGGTTGTCGAAGTCCCCATCGCGAACCCCGCCCAGGAACGCCACGATCTCGGCCCGGGTGTAGATCAGGGCAGCGCCCTCCGGGTCGCGGGAGTTGCGCACGGCGACGTCGCCGCCGGGCAGGACGGCGCACTCCACGCAGTTGCCGCTCGGGTTGCTGCGACGGCTCTTCTGCCAGGTCACGTCCTGCAGCTGACCGGCTGGCATGCCGTTGACCACGTAGGCCATGTGTAGCTCCCTCGGTCTGCCCGGATCGCCCTTCGACCCGGGAGGTGTTGTCCGCATGCCTAAATCGGTGGTGATGCAAATGCACGTGCATCTGGCCTTGCGTAGGCACGGGATTCTGAGCATGATAACTCACGTGAGGCACCGAAGGAGGGTCACTCAGGGTGACATCTTTAGGTGACGGGCCGGTCGCGGAGCGACGTCTGCGGCCTCGACGCAAGGCTCCCTGGCGGGGGCGTCCGAGCGAGAGGTTAACCAGCATGTCGATTCCCAACATCGGCCCAGAACACCCCGATTCGGGTGACCCCGGTGCGGCCGTGAGTCCGCGCCGGGGCAATCCGCCACCGGTTCATCGGGACTTGGCGATCACTGATGACGTGGTCGCCGCGTCCTCGCGGGCCAGCGCGGTCAGTCACCGGTTCGGCAGTGTTCGTTACGCACTGAGTCGGCCCGGCGGGACAACCGTCGCCGAGCCGCCGGCCGAGGAGGGTGAGTCAGACGCGCGCGAGTGACCTCGTCCGTTGTCACGGCAATCAGGCCGTGGGGCATCCGCACGCCCGTTCGCGGTGGATGGCCTCGGCGCCGCGCGTCCGTGACGACCGGCTGCGGCCGAGCCGGCCCCGCTGGCCGGTGCACGAGTTCGCCGAGTCCGACTACTGCTATGGCATCGGCACGCTGCGGATGCGGGTGGTCCGGGTCGACTGGCACCGGCCGATCCCGCACGACGGTGAGACCTGGCTCGGTGTGCGCGGCATCGTGGTCGATCCGGACGGCCGCGAGGGTGCGGTCCGCGAGGTGCTGATCCGGGCCGGGCGCGTCCCGGTGCCACCGGCCTGCAAACGGCCAAGACTTCGGGTGTTGCGAGACACGCCGGTATGACGCCGGGTGGGTGGTCTGGTTCCCCGTGCTGGACCACCCACTCGGTCTTCCACTACAGCGCCGGTGAAGCGACAGTGCCGGTGGAAAGACAGTGCCGGTGAGGTGGACAGCGCTGGTGGAACGACAGTGCCGGTGGAAAAGACAGACGCCGCGGCCGGCGGTCACAAGGGGTTGTGTGAGATGGCCGCGGAAAAGTAAGAGGCTTGCCGGACCCCGCCGGGGCGGGAG
The DNA here is from genome assembly GCF_001509495.1 of Actinoplanes awajinensis subsp. mycoplanecinus. Classification (NCBI taxonomy): domain Bacteria; kingdom Bacillati; phylum Actinomycetota; class Actinomycetes; order Micromonosporales; family Micromonosporaceae; genus Actinoplanes; species Actinoplanes awajinensis. The sequence continues at coordinate 186,534 of NZ_LLZH01000121.1, forward strand.
GCGGGGACGGCAAGGTGCCCGGGACGCCGCTCTCCCGACGTACCGGGAAAAGGCCGGAAGTGGAAAGCCGGCCTGGACCACCGGAAAGAAATCGGCCCCGCCCGGGCAGTGGGCGGGGCCGATCCGGTGCGCCTCAGGCGTTATGCGTGGAAGAAGCCCGAGGGAGCACGACTCAGGGCTTGCGGGCGACGCCCGCCCAGTAGTACGCCGCTTGCGGATCGGCCACCTCGGTGTCCGGCCGCCAGGCCGAGACCGGGACCAGGCCCGGCTCCAGCAGCTCCCAGTCGCCGAAGAAGCGGGCGACCGCCTCCTGGCTGCGCGCCACCAGCGTCATCCCGGCGCCGGTCGCGGCGGCGACCGCGGTGTTCACCTCGTCGGGGTTGAAGTCGGCGGTCGGGTGGGTGATCGCCAGGCAGCTCCCGGACGGCATGGCGTCGCGCAGCGCGGCCACCGTGCTCCACGGATCGTCCGCGTCGGCGAGGAGCATCAGCACGGCGATCAGGGTGAGGCCGATCGGCTTGGTGAGGTCGAGCGTGTCGCTGAGGATCGGATCGTTGAGGATCGACCCGGCGTCGCGGAGATCGGCGCTGATGTACTCGCTGCGACCCTCCGGGGAGCTGAGCATCAGCGCGCGGGCGTGCACCAGGACGATCGGGTCGTTGTCGACGTAGACGACCCGGGTCTCCGGCGCGATCTGCTGGGCGATCTCGTGCAGGTTGGGCCGGGTCGGGATGCCGGTGCCGACGTCCAGGAACTGGCGGATGCCCTCTTTGGCGACCAGGTCGCGGGCGGCCCGGTGCACGAACTTGCGGTTCTCGCCGGCCATGTACCGCATACCGGGGATGGCCTGGATCATCGCCTCGCCGACCGCGCGGTCGACGGCGAAGTTGTCCTTGCCGCCGAGCCAGTAGTCGTAGATGCGGGCCGAGTGCGGCACGTTGATATTGACGCCGGGCGGGGCGACCTCGTTGGTTGCGGAGTTGCCACTGCTTTGCACGACCGCCTCCTTGCGCACCGAACCCGACCGTCGATCTTCGACAGCGCGTACAGCCTAGCGCCAACGATTGACCGACTTAACCCCCGCAATCCGTTTCTGACTACGGAGTGAGACGGCGAGGTCAGGCGGCCGAGGCGTGTCCGGCGTACCCCCGAAGATCAGCGGCGGACACCACACGATCACGTCCACCGTGCTTGGCAGCGTACAGATGACCGTCCGCAGTGGACAGTAGGGGTGCCTGGGCGCGTTCCTCGGCATCGATCAGACCGGCCACGCCGATGCTCACCGTGACCGGGAGATGGCGGGTGATCGGCGCCCAGTGCTGGTTACGGAGCGTGCGTCGGATGTCGTCGAGCTGCGCGGTGGCCCGTGGCACGGCGGTGCCCGGCAGCACCACCAGGAACTCCTCGCCACCCATCCGGGCCACGAAACCCTCCGGGCAGGCCGCGGCCACTTCCCGGGCCAGCACCTGCGCCACCCGGACCAGCACCTGGTCACCGACGTCGTGCGAGAGCTGGTCGTTGATCTGCTTGAAGTGGTCGAGGTCGACAAGGGCCACGGTCAGCGCCGGATCGGTGCGGATCAGGTCGGGCAGGCGCTCGTCGACGTACCGGCGGTTGTGCAGGCCGGTGAGCGGGTCACGGCGGGCCTGCTCGCGGAACCGCTCGGCTTCCTGACGTGCCTCGACGGTCTCGAACATGGCCTGCCGGGTCCGGGCGCGCGCCTCTTTCTGCAGGGACTGCTGCTGGTGGTGCGCCTCGAAGAAGACCTTGTGCGCCGCGAAGGCCGCCTCGAAGTCGCCGCGGGCCGCGTACAGCTCGGCCTGCTCGAGGTGCAGGCGGACCAGTGACTCGCCGAGGTCGCGCTCGAGGCACTGCCGGTGAGCCTCCTCGAGGTTGGCCTGGGCCAGGTCGTACTTGCCCAGGCCGCGCTGCACCTGGGCGAGGGTGACCAGGTATTGCGCCATGTCGTTGGCGTCGTCCCACTTGCCCTTGGCGTGCAGCTCGAGGCAGCGGCGCATGGTCTCCTCGGCCGCCGCGAAGTCACCGTTGATGATCTGGATGGAACCGATGGTGTCGAGAAATGCCGGTTCCATCGGGATGTGCCATTCGTCGGCGAGCCGCAGCAGCCGCTCGGCGATCTCGTTGGCCCGCTTCTGGTCGCCGCCGGTGGACTCGACGTACGCGTAGTTGTTCAGCAGGCAGAGCAGCGCCGGCGAGCCGAGCCGGAGCGCCACCTCCTCGGCCTGGGCATACCGGATCCTCGCGCCGTCCATGTCGTCGGCGAAATACAGCGCGTCGGCCAGCTTGGTCCGGTGCCAGACGTGCATGTGATCGGTGGACTCGTCGTCGAGCAGCTCGACCGCGAGGACCGCGTGCTCCAGGCCCTGCTCGGCGTCGCCGAGGTGCAGGTGGATGGAGGTCCAGATCAGGTGGGTGCGCGCCAGCAGCTGGTGGGCGTCGTGCTCGACCGCCCACTGGTTGACGTGCCAGATGTCCTCGGCGGCCGCCGCGAGGTCACCGCAGCGCATCCGCATATTGATCTTGCAGAGCCGGGCCCGCATGGCGAGCAGCTCGTCGCCGAGGTCGATCGCGATCTGCTCGAGCTCGCTCGTCCGGATCAACTCGGCGCGAGCGTCCCAGGATCGCTTGTCCTCGATGCTGAGGAGGACGGCCGACAGCGCCTCGGCGTCCATCACACGCTCGTTCAACCCGGGGCTCCTCTCCGTGGTCGGCCGACTGATCGGTCACGGAGAGCCTGGGCTGAGGAAAACCGTGCCGATGATCAGCTCTCCGTCAACCGAGGTTAGCTCTCTGTCAACAGAAGGTTTCGGTTTCCGGCAGGTGATCTGGGTCGCGGAATGGGAGCAGCGCCCGGACTCGGTGAAGTCCGGGCGCCGCTGGGAGAGAACTATTTGCTGGTGACGGCGAGTTTCGGCTCGTCCGTCTTCGGCGCGGCCAGATCGACCGTGCTGCGCAGCTTGGCCGGTTTCATCATGATCGCGGCGATGACCCCGACCACCGCGATGCCCATCGAGATCAGGAAGATGTGGCCGGTCGCGTCGCCGTACGACACCCGCACGATGTGCTGGATGGCCGGCGGCAGGCTGCCCAGGTTCAGCGGGCTGACGTCGCCGCCACCGGTGGACTGCACGCCGATCGCGGCGAGCTGGTCGGTCATCGAGTCGGACACCCGGTGGGCCAGCACCGCGCCGAGCACCGAGACGCCGATCGTGCCGCCGAGCGAGCGGAAGAACGCGACGGTCGAGCTGGCCGCGCCGATGTCCTTGAGTGACACGGTGTTCTGCACCGCCAGCACCAGGTTCTGCATCGACATGCCGACACCCGCGCCGACCAGGAACATCGCGATACCGACGTACCAGAGCGGGGTGTCGTGGTCGAGGAACGAGAGCCCGGCGAATCCAGCGACCAGGATGATCGTGCCGGCCACCACGTACGGCTTGATGTTGCCGCTCCGGGTGATCAGCCGGCCGGCGATCGTCGACGCGAGGGCCAGGCCGAACATCATCGGGATGGTCAGCAGGCCGGCCTCGGTCGGGCTGTAGCCGCGGCCGATCTGGAAGTACTGCCCGAGGAAGACCGCGCCGCCGAACATCGCCATGCCGACCGCGAGGCTGCCCAGGATCGACAGGGCGGTGGTGCGCTGGCGGACGATCGAGAGCGGGACGACCGGCTCGGCGGCCCGGGACTCGACCCAGGTGGCCAGGGCGAGCAGGGCCACGCCGGCGCCGACCATGACGAAGCTCTGCCAGGAGATCCAGGCGAACGAGCTGTCCACGAACGACACCCAGACCAGGATGACGCTGACGCCGGCCGCGATCAGGGTGGCGCCCAGGTAGTCGATCTTCACGTTGCTCCGGCGGATCACCGGCAGGTGCAGGGTCTTCTGCAGCACCACCAGGGAGACCAGGGCGAGCGGGATGCCGATGAAGAAGCACCAGCGCCAGCCGAGCGCGTCGGTGTCGACGATCACGCCGCCGAGCAGCGGGCCGGCGACCGTGGCCAGGCCCATCACGCCACCGAGGTAGCCGTTGTACCGTCCGCGCTCCCGCGGCGGGATCATCGCCGCGATGGCGACCTGGACCAGCGCCTGCACACCGCCCATGCCGAGGCCCTGGAAGGCCCGGGCGGCGATCAGCTGCTCGGTGTTCTGCGTGATACCGGCCAGGATCGAGCCCAGCACGAACACCACGATCGAGATCTGGACCAGCGTCTTCTTGCTGTAGAGGTCGGCCAGCTTGCCCCAGATCGGGGTGGACGCGGTGGCGGTCAGCAGGGTCGCGGTGACCACCCAGGTGTACTGGGTCTGCGAGCCGTTGAGGTCACCGATGATCCGCGGCAGCGCGGTCGAGACGATCGTCGAGCTCGACATCGCGACGAAGAGCACGAGCAGCAGGCCGGAGAGGGCCTCCAGGATCTCGCGGTGGGTCATCGCTCCCGGTTCCGAGCGAGTGATGGTCGGAGCGCTCATCGCGCCGCCTCCAGTTCAGGTGCGTGGGTGTGCTGGTCGATGAGGTCGCGGGCGAAGCGCTGCAGCGCGGCCGTGAAGTCGGTGATCTCCTGCGGGCTCCAGTCGCGCAGCGCTGCCGCGAACCGGGTCTCGTAATGCGCCTGTGCGGCGTCGAGGACGTCCCGGCCCTGGTCGGTCAGGTGCAGCGTGCTGGCGCGGCCGTCGGCGGGGTCGGCGCTGCGGGCCACCAGCCCGGTGCGGACCAGGGCGGCGACGGCCCGGCTGATCGTGGAGGGGTCGAGTGCGTTGTCGGCGGCCAGCTCTTTGGCGTGGCAGCCGGTGGTCTCCCGGGCGCGGATCTCGGAGAGGACGCCGACGGTGCCCACCGGGACGGCCGCGAGGGTCGGTGGACGGTCCTGCTTGAGCAGGCGGACCGCCTTGATGACCTCGTGCATGGTCGCCAGCAGCTGGTGCCGTTCGGTGCCACCGGGGTGTGTCATGGCGGCTCCTTCGCAGTGCTTGGTACATACAACTATCTGCTCAAGTTGCCCAGTGCGCAAGTTTTCCCGTTGGGAAGTGATGAGCGTCGCCGGTACGCTCGGCGGCATGAGCGCCACGACCTCCGAGCCGGAGCAGCCCGGCCTGCGCGAGCGGAAGAAGGCGGCCACCCGGCAGGCGCTGCACGAGGCGTCATTGCGCCTGGCGTTCGAGCACGGGCCGGAGAAGATCACGGTCGAGGCGATCGCGGACGAGGCGGGCGTCTCCCGGCGGACGTTCTCGAACTACTTCGCCAACAAGGAGGAAGCGCTCTTCTACGGTGACCTGCAACGGATGCGGCTGCTGGCGGGCCTGGCCCGGGAGCGGCCGGCGACCGAGTCGCCGTGGGTCGCGCTCAGCGCCGCGGCCGAGGAGTTCTACGGCCAGCAGGGCGACCTCGATCCGGAGTGGATCGCCCGCAGCCGGATGGTGCGCCGGCATCCGTCGCTGGCCGCGGCGCAGGTGCAGACGTTCGCCGCGCTGGAACGCGAGCTCGCCGCCGAGGTTGCGGTCCGCCTCGGTCCGGGTGACCCCTTGGGGGTACGAGCGCAGCTCATCGCCACCACGTTCCTGGCCGTGCTGCGTGTCTCGCTGAACGTGTGGCTGGAGCGCCGCCCCGACATCAGCTTCCACGATCTGGCCCGGGAGTCCCTGGACGAGACCGGCCGGGGCTTCGTTTAGTTCTGGAGAGCGAAGAATAGTTCTGGACAGCAAAGAAGGGCCCCGGGGCGATCCGGGGCCCTTCTTCTGGTGAGCCGGCTCTTAGCCCTTGAAGCCGGCGAAGATCTTGGAGAACTCGAACGCGGTCTGCGCGACGTTGGTGCACTGGAACAGCGCGCCGTTGCAGGCGTTCTTGTCCCGCTGCATCTCCCAGAAGGAGACGAAGCCGATGTGGTTGGCGTTGGCGAACGTGACAACGTCCTTGGCGTCGCTCTGGCTGAACGTGCCGTTGTCGTCGTTCTTGCCGATCATCGGGGTGACGCCGACCATCTTGAAGGCCGCCGCGTCACTGTTGCCGTAGAGCGACTTGATCTGGTTCTTGGTGGACGTGATCGCCTGGATCGCCAGGTCGCCGTAGTCCTGGCCGGAGCGGCCGTAGTCCATCGCCATGATGTTGACCAGGTCCAGGTCGACGCCGGCCGACTTGGCCGACGTGACCACGTTCAGGCCGTCCGCGGTCAGGCCCTCCGGCAGCACCGGGAGGGTCAGCGAGATCTTCAGACCCGGGTTCGCCTTCTGCAGCGCCGCGAGGGCGGTCGACCGGCGGGTGATCGAGGCGGTGTCGGCCGAGGCCGCGCCCTCGATGTCGAGGTCGATGTACTTCAGCTGGTACGCGTCCACCACGGCCTGGTACTCGGCCTGCAGCGCGCTGGTCGAGGTGCAGGCCTGGGCCAGCTCGACGCCGGTAGCGCCACCGAAGGAGACCTTCACGTCGCCGCCGGCCGCGCGGACCGCGCTGATCTGGTCGGCGAACTGCTTGGCCCGCGGGTCGAACGCGCCGAACCAGCTGGCCTTGCAGCCGGCCGCGGTCACGAACGCCAGGCTGAACGACTTGACGTTGCCACCGGCGCCGAGGGCGGAGAGCGTGCCGCCGTTGGAGAGAACACCCATGTCGACGTACGGGGCGACCAGCACGCCGCTGCCCGTACCGGTGCCGGGGTTGGCCGTGGCGGTCGCGGTCGGTGACGCGGTCGCGGTCTTGGTCGGCGCGACGGTGGCGGTCTTGGTGGGCGCGACCGTCGCGGTCTTGGTGGGTGCGACGGTGGCGGTCTTGGTCGGCGCGACCGTCGCGGTGGCGGTGGGTGCGGTGGTCACCACGCCGCCGGCGGTGCAGGACGCGCCGTTGATCGTGCAGCTCGTCGGGTCGCCCTTGCCGTTGACCACGAAGCCGAAGGAGATCGTGCCGCCGGCCGCGATGGTGCCGTTCCAGCCGGCGTTCTTCGCGGTCTCGACGTTGCCGCTGGTGGTGACGGTGGCGTCCCACGAGGTGCTGAGCTTCGCCGAGGCGGGCAGGCCGAAGACCAGCTGCCAGCCGTTCACCGCGGCGCCGGTGCCGTTCTGGATCGTGTAGTGCGCCTGGTAGCCGGTGCCCCAGTCGCTGTCCTTGGTGAAGCTGGCGGTGAGGCTGCCCGTGCCACCGGTGGTGGCAGCGACCGCCGCGCCGATGCCACCACCGACCGCGAGGACCGCGGCCGTGGAGTAGATGGCGAGCCGCAGACGGCTGCGTTGCATGGAAGGACTCCGATCACCGGGGAAGACGACGGAGCGATTGTTGCGCCGAAGCGTCTTAACGGTCTCCGGCAGCAGCCTTAAAGATCCTTAAAAGCCGTGCGGTGACCGCCCGGTCACCGGGTCGCCAGGCCGCCGATGAGCAGGGCCAGCTGCCGGCGCCACGCGTACGGGTCGGTGGCGTGCCGGTTGACCCCGGCGTTCGCCATCATCACCAGCCACAGGTCGTGCCGGGTGAAGTCGGGGCGCAGCCGCCCGGCCCGCTGCGCGCGGACCAGTACGTCGACCGCGCGCCGCTGGGCGGTGGCCCGCAGCGCGGACAGCCGTTCGTCGTCGTCGAACATCGTGGTCACCAGCAGCTCGGCCAGGCCCCGGTCGGTGGCCTGCAGCTCACAGACCCGGGTCAGGTAGCCGACGAACGCGGCCCACGGATCGGGGTGCTCGCAGGCCTGGTCGGCGAGGTGGACCGCGGCCGTCATGTGGATCGCGAAGACCTCGGCGATCAGGTGCCGGCGGCTGGGGAAACGGCGGTACAGGGTGGCGTTGCCCACGCCGGCGCGGCGGGCGATCTCGTCCAGCGAGGCGTCCAGGCCCTGCTCCGCGAAGACCTCGCGAGCGGCGGAGAGCAGGGCCGCTCGGTTTCGGCGGGCATCCGCACGCAGCCGGGTGGCCATACGACGAAGAATACGACGTTCCGGCGGTAAACCCGTCAGGCGGTGCTACGGTCGCCCCGATCATGACCAATGGTTCAAGGGATGCGGCGATGCAACAGACTTCGATCGACGTTCCGGCCGCGGACGGCCTCTCCGACGCGTACTTCGTCAAGCCGGACGGGCCCGAGCCGTACCCGGGGATTTTGATGTTCATGGACGCCTTCGGTGTCCGCCCGCGGCTGCGCGAGATGGCCGACCGGGTGGCCGAGCGCGGGTACGCGGTACTGCTCCCCAACCTGTTCTATCGCAGTCAGCGCAGCCCGATCGTGGACCCGGCGGTGCTCACCGACGAGAAGGAGCGCGGCGCGGCGTTCGCGAAGCTGGGCCCGATGATGCAGGAGCTCACGCCGGAGAGGGTGGTCGCGGACGCCACCGCGTACCTGGACTTCCTCGCCGCGCAGGACGGTGTCGCGGCCGGTCCGGCCGGGATCTTCGGCTACTGCATGGGCGGGATGAACGCGCTCCGGGTGATCTCGGCGCTGCCGGACCGGGTGTCGGTGCTGGGCAGTTTCCACGCCGGCCGGGTGGTCGGCGACCAGCCGGACAGCCCGCACCGGGGCGTCGGGTCGATCACCGGTGAGGTCTATTTCGGACACGCCGACAACGACAGCTCGATGACGCCGGAGCAGATCGCGGAGCTGGAAGCCGCGCTGGCCGACGCCGGGGTGAAGTACACGTCCGAGGTGTACGAGGGTGCGCCGCACGGGTTCACCATGTCCGACACGGCGATGCACCACCCGGAGGGCGAGCAGCGGCACTGGGCGGCGCTGTTCGCGCTGCTGGACCGGGCGTTCTAGTTGGCGTAGAGGCCGGGGAAATACCTGTCGATCGCGGTGACGTCGTAGACGTGGCGCACCTCGGTGATCAGGTTCTGCTCGACCGCGAGGAGTTCGACGAGCTGCGCTGAGCCGAACGGCCCGATCAGGTCGTAGATCAGCGCGGCGCCGTCGATCGCGTCGGTCCGCGCGGTCAGCTCCACCCGGTCGGCGAACGCGGCGATCCGGTGCAGCACCTGGAGCACTTCCTCGTCGTCGACCGGCGCGTCCAGGTTCCACTCCACCTCGACGTGCGGGGTGAGCAGCCGGCGGGCGGCGGTCAGGTCGTCCGAGGTCCAGGACCGGACCCAGAAGTCCACCACGTCCACGTCTGTCTCCTTGGTAGTGAAGAAGGCCGCCGCTGCGGAAAACGGCAACGGCGGCCTACGAGCGGCGAACGGGGTCAGCCGTTCAGCACCGACTCGGCGCTCACGAACGTGTAGCCGGCCGCCTTGATCCCGGTGACCAGGTCCTTCAGGTGGTCGGTGCCGAGATACGAGTGGTAGAAGCAGCTCGCCACACCGTCCCGGACGACCAGGTTCCGCTGGGCCGACGCGATGATGTCGGCGGGCATCCGCACCGGGTGATTGTTGAACGGCTCGATCTCGACATTACCGACATTCTCCGGTACGACCACCGAGCCGTACACGTCCCGCACCGGGTACGGGAAGAACTGCCCGAACTGGCGGGTGTAGTCGAACTTGGCGCCGGTCAGCACACCCGGGAAGTACAGGCCCCGGTCGTACCGCTTGCCGAACAGCGCGTTGACCGCCTGGTAGTCGAGCGCGCTCGCGGCGTAGTGCGGGAACTCGAAGATCTTCGGAGCGCCCAGCCCGGTGGCCACGAAGATCGCGCCGGACGCGACCATCCGGCTAGTGGCCCACGCCGCCGAGTCCTCGGCGACCGGCCCGTCGTAGATCACGCTGTCCGCCGCGTCGACGTGCGCCTTGTAGAACTCGAAGTCGTTCGCGCTGACCCCGTCGTACGGGTTGGCCACCGCGCCGTACTGGTGGGTGTACCCGTGCATGATCAGCGTGCCGCCCTTGGCCTGCATGTACTTCAGCGCGGCGAGCACCTTCGGCTTCGACGCCAGCGTGTAGTCCTGCGCCTTGCCGTTGTTCTGCACACCCTTCGGGTCCCGGAACCGCGGGTAGACCGCGACGCTGAACGGCACCTTCTGCGCGGACAGGTAGTCGGCGACCGCCTTGAGCCCGTCCGGGTCGGCGTCCGGCCCGACGTCCTCGATCCGGATCAGGGCCCGGTGCCGCTCGGTCGTGCCGCCGCCCAGCGAGTCGAAGAGCAGGTCGGCGAAGGCCAGGTAGCGGTCGTCGTGGGTGACGTAGGCGAACGGGATCTCACCGACGTAGGTGAGGTTCCCGGACTTGACCGCCCACGGGAAGCTGGTGCCGTCCGGGCGGACCGCGGTGGCCAGCGTGGTGACCTTGGTGCTGTCGCTGATCGCCAGGTTCATGATCCCGGACTTGTTGTCGGTGCTCCGGGTCAGCTTCCGGCCCTTGTACCCGACCTCGGTGATCTCGGCGAAGTCGAACGCGCCACTGGCGAAGCCGTACTTGGCGGTGAACCCGTCGCGCGCGGCCAGCTGCCAGATGTTGTCGTAGACCCAGGTGACCGACTTGCTGGTGGCGAGCACGTCGGTGAGGAACGCGGCCGGCAGCGGCTCGTCGTAGGTGGAGCCCAGGTAGACCACCGCGGTGTAGGCGTTCAGGTCGCCGGACTTGTACTTGGCCACCGGTGCGGCGGTCCACGAGCCGAAGCGCGAGCTCAGGTTCGCCGTCTGGGTCGCGTAGACCTCGCCGAGCCAGCCGTAGTCGCCCGTGGTGTCGTACAGAACAAGGGTTTTGGCGGACCCGGAGCCGGGACCACCCTTGCCGGTCCGGCCGGCCGAGGTGATGGGTGTGGTGACCGCGGCGTCGGCCTCGACTGATCGGAAACCGACACCAGCCGCGACCGCGATGGCCGCAGCCGCGCCGCCACCGGCGATCAGGGAGCGTCGGGTGACCTTGGAAGTACGCATCAGGCGTCGACTCCGATCTCGGTGGCGGACTGCAGCACGGGCATGGCTTCGGGGGACGGCGCGAGGCCGAGGAGGGCCGCGGTGGCCTGCGCGGTGCGGGCGGCGGCACGACCATCGCCGTACGGGTTACCGCCGGACGTCATCGCGTCCCGTCGGAGCCGGCTGTCCAGCAGCGCGGACGCCTCGGCGACGATCAGCGCGGGATCCGAGCCGACCAGCTTGGCGCATCCGGCGTCCAGCGACTCGACCCGCTCGGTGACGTCCCGCAGCACCAGCGCCGGCACGCCGAACGACGGCGCCTCCTCCTGGATCCCACCCGAGTCGGTGAGCACCAGGTACGCCTCGGAGAGCAGCCGGGACAGGTCCGGGTACGGCAGCGGATCGGTCACGGTGACCCGCTCCACGCCGGCCAGCGCCGCGTCCACCTGGGCCCGGACCGCCGGGTTGGGGTGACTGGGCAGCACCACGTCGATGTCCGGGTAGCGGGCGATCAGCTCCTTGACCGCGCCCAGGATCCGGTCCAGCGGCTCGCCCCAGGACTCGCGGCGGTGCGCGGTGACCAGCACCAGGCGGTTCGTGCTGGTGGCCCGGGCGGCGGCGACGGCGGGGTTCTCGTACGGCAGGCCCCGGGCGGCGACCGCGAGCGTCGCGTCGACAACGGTGTTGCCGGTGACCAGCACGTCGCTCGCGGCGATCTTCTCGTCCAGCAGGTTCATCGCGGCCAGCGGGGTGGGCGCCAGGTGCAGCGAGGCGACCTGGGCGACCAGCCGGCGGTTGCCCTCCTCGGGGAACGGTGACGCCAGGTCACCGGAGCGCAGGCCGGCCTCCAGGTGCACCACCGGGATCCGGCGCCAGAACGCGGCGAGCGCGCCGGCCAGGCTGGTGGTGGTGTCGCCCTGGACGATCACGGCGGCCGGGGTGCGTACCGACCACAGCTCGTCGAGCTGCTGGACCATCGCGGTGAGCAGCTCGGCCTGGGTGCCGGTGTGGCGCTCGACGGTGAGGGTGATGTCCGGTTCCAGGTCGAACGCGGCGAGCGCCTGGGTCACCATCGTCGGATGCTGGCCGCTGGCCAGCAGGATCGGGCGGAGCAGGCCGGCCTCGCGGAAGGCGAGAACGACCGGAGCGAGCTTGACGGCCTCGGGACGGGTGCCGCCGATCAGATGAACTTCGCGAAGGGACATCGGGGGGAGCCTTCCTTCACTTTCACGTACCGGGCCTGCGGGATCAGGCGGTCTGGAGGGCGAGGGGTTCCTCGACCAGGCGTTCGGTCTTGGCCCAGGCCTGCTTGCCGCTCAGTTGGCGGCCCAGCGCCCGGTAGGTGGCGGTCAGGCCGAGCAGCAGGAAGGCCGGGTAGGCCAGGGCGGCGAGCAGCATCCGGGACATCGACTCGTCCGCACGCTTGGCCCGGTGCACCAGCACCCAGACCAGGCCCGGGAACGTGGTGACAGCTGCCCAGATGCCGACGCTCGCGCCCAACGCCCACCAAGTCGGCAGAATCGGCAGCGGGTGCCCGATCATGAGGCCGAGGGCGCCGACGGTTCCGGAGAGCGAGAGCAGGACCGCGACGATCGCGTTGATCCATGGCGAGACCAGGTAGTGCAGGATCTCGACCAGCGAGGTGCGCGCGATGTTGCCGGACGCGAAGAGCGAGCCGAGGTAGCGGGCGCACTGCAGGTTGCCCTGCGCCCAGCGGGTGCGCTGCCGGGTGAGCCGCAAGATGTCGACCACCGCCTGCTGGGTGACCGAGGCCCGCGAGGTGTATCGGATCGAGACGCCCTGCAGGTGCATCCGCAGGCCCAGCTCCATGTCCTCGACGAGGCAGTTCGACCAGGGTGCGGTGCCCAGCGAGATCAGTGTGGAGAGCCGGCTGAACTGGCCGTTGCCGCCGAGGCCGACGGTGTTCAGCGCGTCCCGCATGTTCTGGCAGGCGTCGACGATCGCGCCGAACTCCAGGTCCTGCACCGCGCCGAGGAGCTTGTTGCGGTTGCGGATGCGTACCTGGACCTGGACGGCGCCGACCTTGGTGTCGCCCATCAGGCGGCCGACCTCGACCAGGATGTTGTCGCTGCCCTGACCGTCGCCGTCGATGATGCCGAGCACGACCCGGTCGGCCGGGATGCCCTCCTGCTCGCTGCGGTGGGCGATGTAGCGGTACGCCGCGTTCAGCGCCTCACCCTTGCCCTGCCGGGCGTGCGGCAGCTCGCGGCGCATCACGTGCAGGCGATCGTGGTCGATGGCGGCGAGGACCTCGGGGGTGCGGTCGTCCGAGCCGTCGTCGACGACGAGCACCCGGGTCAGCGTGCCGCCGGGGCCGCGCAGGCCGAGTGCCGCCTTCACCGTGTTGGCGACCACGGCTTCCTCGTTGAGGGCCGGCACGATGATCCAGAAGTAGCCCGGTTTGCCGCCGCCGCTGGCCAGCGCCTTGTTGACGACCTTGGCCCGGTGCGTTCCGCCGTACCGGACCGCGAACCAGACCAGGATGACGGTGGAGAGCGGCCAGGCCAGCAGGATCGCGTAGCCCGCGACCGCGATGAACCAGCCGTCTGATGCCGACATCGTGTGCCCCCATGCTTGTCACTGATCGCCAGATTCCGGTCGCTCTCCCGGACGTAATAGGACAATATGGCGCTACTCAGCGTGACTCAATATCGATGGGCCGCCCGTCAGTGCAAATCGCCCGAAAGGTCTATGTCAGACATCTCAGACGCCTCGGAGCTGCCGAAACCGGGCGTGCGGCAGCCACCTCACGGCACCGATCGGCCGTCTCGCGGCGTGTTCGGGCGACTGCGGAGAGTAACTGTCAGTGGGTACAAAAAAGGCGGCCGCCGCAGCGACCGCCTCTCGTCACGAGGAACTCAGTCCCCGGAGTTGTCCAGCAGGTTGGGGTGACTGCGCAGCATCGCGGCCAGTCGCCGGGCGGCCTGCTCGGTCTCCTCCGGCGGACCAGCCTGGAACGGGACCGGGTTCGACGGCGGCTCCTGGAAAGCGGCCGGCTCGGCGTGCGGCGGAGGCGTCGGCCCGAACGTGTGCCGCTGCTGCTGCGGCGGCACCGAGGGCGGCGCGTAGGCGGTCGGCGGCACCGGCGGTGGCGCATACGCCGCCGGTGGTGGTGGTGGCTGCGACGGTGCGACGAACGGGCGTTCCGCGGTGGGCGGCTCGGCGTAGTCGTAGTCGTAGTCGGTCGGGCCGAACCGGTCCTGATCGTCGTGGCTGCCGCGGGGCGGCGGCTCCGGATCGTCGACGTTGATCTCGAAATCGGCGTGCGCCGACCCGGCCTCGTCGGCCCGGCCGGTCACCGAGCGATCCGCCCGGACCTGCACGGTGCCGTCCGCGAACGCGAAGTGCAGCAGCACCGGATCACCGGCGCCCTCGACCCCGACGGTGACGCCGAGGCTCGGATGCCGGGCGACCACGCCAGCGATCGCCTCGACCAGTTCGGTCACCTCCGGCGGAGTGCCCGGAGTCTCGCCGGTTGTCGCCCGCCGCCGGAGCTCGTCACGGCGGGCCAGTTTGCTGAGTGCGTCATCCAGTCCGCCTCGCACGTCCACCGTCCTCAATCCCTCGCACGGTCGCCCGGTATCCCTACTCTGCCCTCTTATCGGCAAGATTGGGAATGACGTGATCCGGGCGACCCGCCGCACACCCTACGACTTCATCCGGATGGCCTTGTCGAGAGCCTGGTCGAGAACGACGAGCAGGGCATCCCGGACAGAACCGCGGAAACGAGCGTCGTACGAGATGATCGGGACATCCTCGCGAACCGCGAGCGCCCAGCGCACCTCGTCGAGGCTGTAACCCATCTGGCCGTTGAAGGTGTTGACGCCGACCACGAACGGAAGACCGGCCCGTTCGAAGTAGTCGACCGCTGGATAACAATCGTCGATGCGGTTGGTGTCCACCACGACCAGCGCGCCCAGGGCGCCCTTCACCAGGTCGTCCCACATGAAGGCGAACCGGGTCTGTCCCGGCGTGCCGAAGATGTAGAGCTTCAGCGTCTGATCGATGGTCAGCACGCCGAAGTCCATGGCGATGGTGGTGGTCGTCTTCATGGTGGCTTGACCGGGGTTGTCGATGCCGACCGACTCGGAGGTCATCTCGGCCTCGGTGGTCAGCGGCGAAATCTCCGAGATGGCGCCGACGGTCGTCGTCTTACCCACCCCGAAGCCGCCGGCCACGATGATCTTTACCGGTACGGGCGCCTTTTTGGGCGCGGCGCCGCCCGGTATCCGCGCGGTTCCGACGACGCGGTTAGCTGATGGATCGAAGTCCACGGATCACTCGCATGATGGTCTCGGGGTCAGGGGTGTCGTTTTCCAGCACCTGAACGTCAACCTGGCCGGCGGCGCGCAGGTCGCCGATGAGGATCTGGGTGACGCCCAGGTGCAGGCGCAGGCGTGCGGAGATCTCGGCTATCGAAGTCGGGCTCTCCTCGAGGAGAGACACGATCGCCCTGGTTTCCGGTGAAAGCCGTGACGGTGGTGCACCAGGCACCATCGTCACCTGAGTCTCCATACCGATGTCGGGGTCGCCTCCATCGGTACGCCCGGCCGTGATGACGAACGGGCGCAGAGTGTTGGTCTGTGTCGGCTCGACCGGCGGCTGTTCCCCGGTAGGGGTGTAACCACCGATCGAGTGCTTAGGACCGGATTGCAGGAACGGCCGGACTCCGGGGCGCGCCGGAGCTACCGGTTCGTCGGGGTCCGGGTAGCTCATTGCTGAACGGCGTTCTTAAGTTCGGCGATGAGGCGCGGGCTCAGGGCGCCACCGGCCCGGGTGGCGAAGAGAGTCATCTCGTACGCCAGGGTTCCCAGGTTCGCGGTCCGGTCGGCGATGACGCCGAGCACCGAGCCGGCGCTGATCGCGGTGACCAGCAGATAGCCGTCGGCCATGTCGATGATGACGCGGTTCAGGGCGCCCAGCCGGTACCAGCTCGCGGCACCGCCGGACAGGCTGGTGAGGCCGGACACGACGGCCGCGAGACGCTCGGCGTTCGGGCGGTCCTTGATCGCGGACATGGCCATCAGGAGGCCGTCCGAGGAGACGGCGATGGCTTCGATGACGCCCGCTGTACCGGACGTGAACGAGTCAAGCAGCCAGTTGAAGGTTTTGGCTTCGGCGCTGAGCTGACTTTGCGCGGTGGGGTATGGGGAAGTCATCGCGGTTGTCCCTCGGGTTGTGGCTGAGTTTCATTCAGTGCGAGTGCGACGCCGTACTCGAACTGATCCATCAGTGCTCGGGCCTGTTCCGGGTCCATCAGGGTCGGCGCGGGCGGAAGGATCGGTTGGTGCGGCTCGCTCGGCAGGGTTGCCCCCGGCACTCGGCGAGTCAGCCCTGCGCCACCGCCGAACGACGGAGGCGAGGCCGGTGCAGCTGCCGGAGCGGGGGCATCCCACTGCTGCGACCGGGCCGGCTCAGGTGCCGGGACGTTCCACTGCGGAGTCGTCTCGGGCGCCGGCGCGTTCCACTGCGGTGCCGCTTCGGGAGCCGGCACGTTCCACTGCGGTGCTGCTTCCGGGGCCGGGACGTTCCACTGCGTCGGGGCCGGCTCCGGGACATTCCACTGCGTTCCGGACGGTTCGGGGACGTTCCACTGGGTCCCCGCCGGTTCCGGCACGTTCCACTGCGGTGCGGCTGCCTCGGCCGGAGCCGGGGTGTTCCACTGCCCGCCGTTGAAGTCCGGGGCCGGCAGTGAGGTGCTGGTGTCGTGCGCCCGGGTGACGCCGGCCTCGAACGCGTCGAACGCGGCTCGGGCGGCCAGCGCGTCGTCCTGCGACGGCGCCGCGGCGTGCTGCTTGGGACCGGAGTCCACCGGCAGCTGCGTACCCGGCACCCGGCGCCGCAGCGGCTTGTTGCCACTGCTGTTCGGCGGGGCCGGTACCGGCTCCTGAGCGACCGGCTCGGGAGCCGGAGCCGGGGTGTTCCAGACCGGCTCGGCCGGCGGCACCGGTGTGTTCCAGGACGGCTCGGCCGGCTGCTGGGGTGTGTTCCAGGACGGCTCGGCCGGCTGCTGGGGGGTGTTCCACGACGGCTCAGCCGGCTGCGCGGAGTTGCGGGCCGGTTCGGCCGGGGCCGGGACGTTCCAGTTGGTCTCGGCCGGGGCCGGGGTGTTCCAGACCGGCGCGGCCGACGCCGACGGCGCGGTGTTCCAGTTGGTCTCCGACGGCTGCGGTGCGTTCCAGGACGGCGCAGCCGGCAGAGCCAGCTCGTTGCCACCCCAGGCACCCTGACCGGCGGCGGGCAACTCGGGCAGGGCGGCCGGCACGCGGCCGGCGACCGGGATGCCGCTGTTGTACGCGTGCGCCGGATCCGGCTGACGGTACGGCGAGCTCGGCTCCTGGTACGCCACCCCGGGCGAGTACACCTGCTCGGCGTCGTAGACCGGCTGACCGGCATACGGGTCGTCGAGGACCGGCGCGGGGCCGGAGCCGCCGAACGCGTTCCAGGACGGCACCGAGGACAGCGTGTGGGCAGCCCGGCCCACCACGTTCGGGTCGAACGGCTGCTGGCTGCCCGGAACCGTACGGATCGAGGTGCTGGCGATCGCCACCTCGGCGGTGTTGCCCCGCAGCGCGTTGCTGAGCTGCGCCGACATCGGCTCGCGCTGCATCGGGATCTGCGGCATCGCCGGAGCGGCCGGCACGGCCGGAGCACTCGGCACGGCCAGGGTCTCGACCCGGGCGATCAGGTGCTGCGGGCTGAGGTCGACCCACGCGGTGACGCCACCGTCCGGGGTGTCGGTCAGGGTGATCTCGATGTCGTGCCGGCGGGCGAGCCGGCCGACCACGAACAGGCCGAGCACCTCGGTGGGTGCCAGGTCGAGGCGCTCACGACGGGTCAGCCGGGCGTTCTCCTCGGCCAGCCGCTCCGGGGTGAGGCCCAGGCCGCGGTCGATGATCGCGAGGCGGGCGCCGCCGCGCAGCTCCTCGGCGCTGACCGTGACGTTGGTGTGCGGCGGGGAGAACGTCGTCGAGTTCTCCAGCAGCTCGGCGAGGAGCAGCGTGAGGTCGGCCAGCACGGCCGGCACCACGATGATCTCCTCGGGCACCTCCACGTCGACACGGGTGTAGTCCTCGATCTCACCGAGGGCGAGACGGACGACGTCGGAGAGCGGCAGCGGGGCCATGTGTTCGTTGGCGCCGGCGCCACCGGAGAGCACGACCAGCGCGGACGCGTTCCGGCGCAGACGGCTGGACATGTGGTCCAGTCGGTACAGCTCGCGGAGGCGGTCGCTGTCGGTCTCGCGGCGCTCCAGGCCGTCGATCAGGGACAGCTGACGACCGACCAGGTTCTGGGTACGCCGGCCGACGTGGCCGAACATCTGCGCGACGTTACGGCGGCCGAGCACCTGGCGTTCCACCAGCCGGGCGGCGGTGGTCTGCACCCGGTCGAACGCTCGGGCCAGGTCACCGATCTCGTCCTGGGCCTCGACGTCGACCGGGTCGAGGCGGATCGGGCGAACCGCCGCCTCACCCTCGTCGTCGGCGACTCGTTCGAGCTCGGCCTCGGCGGCGCGGGCGATCCGGTCGGCCGAGACGGTCAGGCGCCGCAGCGGCCGGGCGACCGCGCGGGCCATGAAGATGCTCAGCGTGATCACCAGGAACAGCAGCACGATGGTGGCGCCACCGACCAGCAGTGCCTGCTGGATGGCGCTGGACCGGTTGGCGTTGACCGCGTTGTCCACGTCCTTGGCGACGCGCTTCTCGACGAAGCCACCGAGGACCATGACGGAGTTCAGCGACGGGAACAGCGTCTTGGCGTTCAGGGTGCCCAGCGCGCCGGCCGGGTTGATCGCCAGCTGGGTGGTGAACTCCGCGCCAACCCGGGACTGGAACGCGTCCTGGGTGCTCAGGTAGAGCTTGTACTGCGAGTCGGTGAAGTACGGCTTCGACTGCGTGATGATCGACTGGATCTGGCTGAACGACTGGCTGAACAGGCCCAGCAGCTGCTGGGCGCTCGCCTGAACCTTCGGGTTCTTGGACTTGATCAGGGCCGCGCCGGTGGCCAGGTAACAGGACGCCTGGCTGATCAGGTCGTCGGACAGCATGGCGCGCTCGAGAGCGAACACCTGCTGGCCGACCTCGGTGGTCAGGTCGGCGTGGGTGGACAGCCCCAGACCGTCGATGATCGGCGTGATCACGTTGGTGAAGTCCGTGACGATCTCGACCGGGTCGGTGAGCCGGTTCAGCACGTTCTGCCGGGTGCTGTTCAGCTTGGTGGCCAGGATGACCGACCGGCGCAGCGTGGACGGCAGGGTGATGTCGTCCTCGAGGAGCTCGGCCACGCTCTCGGCGGCCTCGGCGCTCTGCACGACCAAGGCCGCCTCGTCCACCAGGCCGAGCGAGAAACCGACGGAGAGCAGCCGCTCCTCCTGGAGTTCCAGGACCGCGGTACTGACCCGGGTGGCCAACTGGACCGTGTTCGACGTGTCCTGCGCGGTGGTCGCGGCCTGGGCACGGTTGTAGATGATCGGCACGGTCAGAGCGAGAACACCGAGCAACGGTACGAGTACCAGCAGGGCGAGCTTGCCCAGGATGCGGAACTTACCGAAGAGCACCGGAACGCTCCCGCCCGCCGCCGTAGTTCGGGGTCTCGCCGTACGGCGGCGCCGAGTCGTACGGGTTGCCACCACCGTAGGGGTTGCCACCCTGGTTGCCGTTGTTGCCGGCGGACTGCACCGAGACGTCCCGGGTGGGCTCGCCGATGTTCAGCGAGTTCTGCGCCTCGCGGCCCCGGGTCCGGGTCCAGAACGCGCCGACCACGATCAGCGCGATCGCGACGCCGAACAGGCCGAATGCCTCGATCCGCTTGTAGGTCAGGCTGTCCATCCGGTCCTCGAGCAGGCTGGAGATCTCCTTGAGCACCACGCCGGACAGCGCGCTCAGCGCGGTCTGCAGGGTGGACTGCGCGGTCACCAGGGTCGACGCGTTCGGCTTCGCGCCGATCGGGGCGCCACGGTTGGCGGCCTCGATCCCGCGGCGGAACGAGTCGAGGTTGCTGACCAGGTTGCCGCTGAGCGTGTCGCTGCTGGTGTCGGCGGCCGCCGCCTGCAGGTTGTCGGTGAGCGTGTCGGTGCTCTCCTGGACCTTCTGCGACTGGTAGCCGAGCAGCGTGATCAGGGTCTGCTGCTGTGCCTTGGTCTTGGCGCCCGCGGTCATCGACGCGCGGTCGGCCATCCGGCTGACCGCGGTGACAGCGGTCGGCATGTCGAACGCGGCGGCCTGCTGCAGGAACCAGATGTCGCTCTCCGGGTCACGGTTCAGGGTCGAGTTCTCCCGGACCGTGTCGTACAGCGCGAGCGTGAGGTCAGCGGCCTCGATGTGCTTCTGGATGATCGCTTCCGAGGTACCGGTGACCTTGGGGAGCTTGGCGATCTTGTCCTTCAGATCGGCCCAGCGGGTCTTGGTACCGAGGTCGTCGCCGTAGCGCTCGTCGACACCCTGCACGCGGGACACCGCCGCGGTCACCGAGGCCGGCTCCGTGGCGACGCCCTGCAGGGACGAGGACTGCGACTCGGCGAGGGCCGTGATCAGCGACGACATCGCGGAGAGGTACTCGACGCCGTCCAGTTCGAGCTGGGTGTTGTCGCGCTGCTTCGAGTTTTCTTGCAGGACCCGCAGGAACAGGCCTGCGGCCGGCAGCAGGACAAGCGCCGTCAGCACCACCGCAAGGGCGGAGCGTAAACGGGTTCGCCGGCTGTTCACCGAGACTGACATTGCTTTCGTCCTCCGCCATGCACACACGCGATGGGCCATTGGGGGGCTACCGACTGTAGCCATGCGGGCGCACCGATCTGGGTCAATCTATCCGAGAAAACCTCAAGAAACCCCTTTCCAAGGGTCAGAGTTCGCTCGGACGATCGGGGGATACGCAGCACTGTCGGCCGCGCTGTACCCGCACTGTGGAGGGCTTTGCGGGCCCTGTGGTGCGGGTGTTTTCAACGGCGTGACAAGTGCCGGGCAGATGGTATCGGTATCCAAGCCGAGACGTGAATATGAGTTTTACTTCGGATTCGTTACGTCTTGGGTGCAGTGGTATCCACGGAAAGTGTTATTCCCATTACGGAATGGAGTATCCATACCGTGGGTGAGTGATCCACCACAAAAAAATAGGCCTCTCCGTCCCTTTCGATACGGAGAGGCCTGAATGACTCAAATCCTGGCGAGTGCCTTCCGGAGCGGATCCAGGCCGAGCGCGCCGAGGTTGAGGGCGTCCCGGTGGAACGTCTTGAGGTCGAAGTCACTTCCCTTGCGCTGGCGGGCCTCATCCCTTGCCTGCAACCAGATCCGCTCGCCGACCTTGTACGACGGAGCCTGCCCCGGCCACCCCAGATAGCGCTTCCACTCGAACCGGAGCACCTCCTCGGCCACCCGGGTGTGCTGCCGCAGGAACTCCCAGCCCAGCTCGGGTGTCCAACGCTCGCCCGGGTGGAAGCCGAACGGGTTGTCCCGCGGGATTTCCAGCTCGAGGTGCATGCCGATGTCGACGATCACCCGGGACGCCCGGAGCGCCTGTGCGTCCAGCATGCCGAGCCGGTCACCCGGATCGGTCAGGTAACCCAGGTCGTCCATCAGGCGCTCGGCGTACAGCGCCCAGCCCTCGCCGTGCCCGGAGCACCAGGCCAGTAGCCGCTGCCAGCGGTTCAGCGTGCCGGCCCGGAGCAGCGCCTGGCTGACCTGCAGGTGATGGCCGGGCACTCCCTCGTGGAAGACCGTGGTCACCTCGCGCCAGGTGGAGAACGTGGTCTGCCCCTCCGGCACCGCCCACCACATCCGTCCCGGGCGGGAGAAGTCCTCGCTCGGACCGGTGTAGTAGATGCCGCCGTCGCTGGTCGGGGTGAGGCAGCACTCGAGCTTGAGCGCCGGCGCCTCGATGTCGAAGTGGACGCCGTTCAGCTCGCTGATCGCCCGGTCGGAGAGCGCCTGCATCCAGTCCCGGAAGCGCTCCTTGCCGGGGATGCTGCGGGCCGGGTCGGCGTCCAGCGCGGCCACCGCCTCGTCGACGGTGGTGCCCCGCCCGCCGATTGCCGCGGAGACCACCTGCATCTCCCGCTCCAGCCGGTGCAGCTCCTCGAAACCCCAGAGGTACGTCTCCTGCTGGTCGACCTTCGCGCCGAGGAAGTACTGGGAGGCCAGGGCGTACCGCTCCGGCCCGGCGGCCTCCTTCTCCCGGCCCCGGGGCGCCAGCTCGTCGCGCAGGAACCGGCCGAAGTCCGAGGTGGCGGCGGTCGCGGCGGCGGCGCCCCGGTTCAGCTCGGTGGCGAGCGCGCCGGAGGCCTCGAGCCGGCCGGCCAGACCGGTGAAGAAGCTGTCCCGCTTGGTGTCGGTCCACGCGTCGCACTGCTCGGCGACCGCCAGCAGCTGGGCGCGGGCGCTGACCACGCCCCGGTCGGCACCGTCCAGCAGGGTGCGGCGGTACTGCTCGAGCGCGACCGGGAACGCGTTCAGCCGGGCCGCGATGTTGGCCACCGCCTGCTCGCCCTCGGTCGGCATCCCGTCGAACGCCATCCGCAGCTCGTGCAGGGCACTGAAGATCACGTTGACGTCGGTGGCGGTGTAGCCGGCGTCGGCCCGGGCGATTTCCAGGCCCAGCCGCTCCATCATGGCGTCCTTGGCGACCTGCTCGTGTTCGTGCTCAGGCTCGAGGACGTCGAGCTCGTTGACGGTGCGGCGGGTCAGCTCCGCCCGGGCCGCGTAGCCGTCCGGTGAGAGGTCATCGGTCTTGTCGTCGTAACCCGAGATGCCGACGGCGGTGGCGCCGATCGGGGTCAGCTCGGCCCAGTCATCGACATAGCGGTTCGCGAGTTCGTCAATTTGTCCCACCGCCCGACCCTATGGGATGCCCGGCTCGGTGAGCTCGTCCATTTCAGCCGTGCGAGCCGGTCCACGCCAGCAAGCGATCGGCGGGCCAGGTGTTCACCACCCGGTCGGCGGACACCCCGCAGAGCGCCGCCCGCTCGCAGCCGTTGCCCAGCCAGTCCAGCTGCCCCGGTGCGTGCGCGTCGGTGTCGATGCTGAACCGGCAGCCGGCCTCGACCGCGACGGTCAGCATCCGCTTCGGCGGGTCCAGCCGGTCCGGCCGCGAATTGATCTCCACGGCCTTGTCCTGCTCGACGCACGCGGCCAGCACCTTCTCCAGGTCGAAGGTGCTCGGCGGGCGGGTCCTGGCGGTCCGGTGCGCGGCGTCGCCGGCGCCGGCCGCGGCCACCTTGCGGCCGGTCATGTGCCCGAGCACGTCCAGGTGCGGGTTGGCGATCGCGGCCAGCATCCGCCGGGTCATCCGGGCCGAGTCGTCGCGCAGCTTGCTGTGCACCGAGCCGACCACCACGTCCAGCCGGGCCAGCAGCTCGTCCTCCTGATCGAGCGAGCCGTCGTCGAGGATGTCGACCTCGATGCCGGTCAGGATCCGGAAACCGTCGGGCAGCTGCTCGTTCAGCTTCGCCACGTGGTCGAGCTGGCGCCGCAGCCGGTCGGCGGTCAGGCCGCGGGCCACGGTGAGCCGCGGCGAGTGGTCGGTGAGCACGAAGTACTCGTGCCCGAGCTCGGCCGCGGCCAGCGCCATCTCCTCGATCGGCGACCCGCCGTCCGACCAGTCCGAGTGCACGTGCAGGTCACCGCGCAGCGCCGCACGCAGCGCGGCCGCCTCGGCCGGCAGGTCGGTGCCCTCGGTGCTGAGCAGCCGTCGCAGGTAGACCGGCTCCTCGCCGGCCAGCGACTCGGTCACGCAGCGGGCGGTCACCTCGCCGACCCCGGCCAGCTTGGCCAGAGTGCCCGCCCCGGCACGCTCGGCGAGCTCGGCGTGCGGGACCTTGGCCACGGCCGCGGCCGCCGACCGGAACGCCTTCACCCGGTAGGTCGCCTCGTTCGCCCGCTCCAGCAGGAACGCGATGCGCCGCAGATCGGCGACCGGATCACGGGATGCCATACGACCAAGACTAAGCGTGAGGAGTCGCCGGAACGGGGTTGCCCGGCAAAGATTCACATCGGTATGTTCCCTGCGCTGCCGGGTGGGACCGGTGGCATTTCAGGGGAGAACAACGCGATGTCCACTGCGCTGCGCGCGGTTATCTCGGTCGTCATGCTGGCCGGTTTCTATCTACTCGGACTTGTTCAGCTGGCCCTGGTCGGCTGGTTGATCTATGAGATCTGGCAGCACCTGCACGGCGCGGGCGCGGCCAAGCTCAGCTATCTGCTGCTCGCCGCGGTCGGCGCGGTGCTGGCCGGACTGTGGCGGGCGATCCGGGCCAAGCCCGGTGACCCGCACGGCCTGATCGTCACCCCGGACCAGGCGCCACAGCTGTGGCAGCAGGTCCGTGAGCTGGCCGCCGAGGTGGGCACCCGGGCGCCGGACGAGATCCGCATCGTTCCCGAGGTGAACGCCGCGGTCAGCGAGGACACCAAGCTGCTCGGGCTGATCGGCGGGGTGCGCCGGCTCTACATCGGCATGCCGTTGCTGCAGACGTTCACCGTCGACCAGCTCCGCTCGGTGCTCGCGCATGAGCTCGGGCACTACTCCGGCTCGCACACCCGGCTCGCGGGAGTCGCCTACCGGGGTCGTCTGGCCATGCACGAGACCCTCGGCGGGGTCGGCAACTGGAACGTGTTCGGCTGGGTCTTCAAGGCGTACGGCTGGCTCTACCAGCTGGTCAGCAACGCGGTGGCGCGCCGGCAGGAGCTCGAGGCCGACCTGGCCTCGGTCCGGGTGGCCGGTGTCGACGCGGCGGTCTCCTCGATGCGGGAGCTGCCGGTGGTCGACGCGGCCTGGGACTTCTACTTCGGGCGGTACATCGCGTACGGCTGGGAGCTGGGCTACGCACCCGACGACGTGTTCGGCGGCTTCGCCAAGCTCTACCAGGCCCGCGCGGACGAGCTGGCCCGGATGCGCGAGGAGGAACCGGACGACGAGACGTCGCGCTGGGACACCCACCCGGCGATCTCCGAGCGGATCGCCGCGATGCGGGCCGCGCCGCGGACCGCGCACGCCGTCGACGGCCGGTCGGCGACCGCGCTGATGCCCACCGTGGAAGCGGCCGGGATGGCACTGCAGCGGGAGGTCGTCGACTTCGGCACCCGGACCGTGCTGCCGTGGGAGGACTTCACCGCCGCGTCGATGACCCTGGTGCTGCAGAACCGCGCCGACCGGGTGTTCCGCAGCGCGGCCCGGATCGCCGGTCTCCCGGTGGCCGGTCTGGCCGAGGTGTTCGGCCTGGTCGAGGCGGGTCGGCTCGGTGAGCTGGCGGCCGAGTTCTTCCCGCAGTCGACCCGCAAGGAGGCGGCCGCCGAGTTCGCCGACGTGATGGCGACGCTGCTCGGGCTGGCCGCGGTGCGCTCCGGCCAGGCCGGCTGGCAGCACTCCTGGTCGAAGCCGGCCGTGCTGGCCGACCGGAACGGCGAGCCTGTCGACTTCACCGAGATCGCCAAGCTGGCGGTCGCGCCGGAGACCGTCGGCGAGGCCCGGGCCCGGCTGGCCGAGCAGGGCGTGCAGGTGGAGGCGGTGCAGGTGGTGCAGACCCGGGCCACCGGACAGGGCGCCGACGTGCTCGGCGCGATGCCGAACGTCAAGATGGACGGCACCGAACACGCCGACCTGATCCTGCTCAGCAAGGGTTTTGTGGTGGTGCCGGCGCCGAAGTCGACCGACGACGGCGAGAAGCGGGTGGCCGCGCTGCTGAGCGGCACGTCACCGGCCGAGCTGACCGCCCGGTACCGCTTCATCGCGTTCGAGGACATCTCCACCGTGCGGATCGACCGGGAGGTGCCGGTGAACACGACCCTGCTGCTGCACGGCGGGCAGACCGTCGGCATCCAGGAGCGCTGGACGTCCGACAAGGTCGGCAAGAGCGACGACGTCTTCCGCGAGATCCTCACCAAGTTGCGCGATCGCGGGGATCAGTAACCTTTCAGGCATGCGGACGATCGACTGGGTGGACGGCGCTGTTGAGATCATCGATCAGACGGCGCTGCCCGGTGACCTGCGGGTGCTCCGGCTGCACACGGTCGGCGAGCTGATCGCGGCGATCCAGTCGCTGGCGGTACGCGGTGCCCCGGCCCTCGGTGTGGCCGGGGCGTTCGGCGTGGCTCTCGCGGCCCGGGTGCACGGGGACGACCCGGCGGCGCTGCACAACGCCGTACGAAAAATTGAAACCGCAAGGCCGACGGCGGTGAATCTGGCCCGCGGCGCGCAACGTGCCGCCCACCTGTTGTCCTCGGGCCCGGAGGCGGTGCTGGCCGAGGCCTGCGTGATCCGGGACGAGGAGATCGCGGCGTCGGCGGCGATGGCGTCGCGCGGCGCCGACCTGGTCCTGCAGCTGTGCGGGGAACGGCCGCGGCTGCTGACCCACTGCAACACCGGCGGGCTGGCCGCGGTGACCGTCGGCACCGCGCTCGGCGTGGTCGGCGAGCTGCACCGGCGCGGTGCCCTGGCCGGGGTGATCGCCAGCGAGACCCGGCCGCTGCTGCAGGGCGCGCGGCTGACCTCGTGGGAGCTCACTCGCGCAGGGATCGAGCATCGGGTCGCGGTGGACTCGGCCGGACCGTTCCTGATGGCCCGCGGCGAGGTGGACGCGGTGATCCTCGGCGCCGACCGGATCTGCGCCAACGGCGACGTGATCAACAAGATCGGTACCTTCTCGCACGCGCTCGGCGCCCACCGGGCCGGGATCCCGTTCCTGGTGGTGGCCCCGGAGTCGACTGTCGACACGGCTACACCGACCGGCGGGCACGTGGAGATCGAGGATCGCGGCGCGGCCGAGGTGACCGCGTGGAGCGACGCGGTCAACCCGGCCTTCGACGTGACCCCCTACGACCTGGTGACCGCGATCGTCACCGACCGCCGGGTGATCCGCGTCGATCGGGGCGAGCGGCCCTAGCCAGGCTTGACCCAGGGCTTGAGCCACGGGGTCTCCGGCCAGCCCTCGGCCGCGGCCATCAGCGGGAACGCGGTGCCGCCGTCCACGCTCTCCCGGATGATGTCGGCGTGCCCGGTGTGCCGCGCGGTCTCCTGGATCAGGTGCAGCAGGATCCAGCGCAGCGTGAAGTGATCGAGGTCGGGGCGATTCCACGGCACCGAGTGGTCGACCGGGATCGAGAAGTTCAGGTCACCGATCTCGGCGACGGTCTTCTCGGTCTCCTCGGCGATCCGGTCGTAGCGCGCGAACACCTCGTCGATCGTCTCGCCGTCGGCCAGGGCGAAATTCTGCTGGTACGCCGCGAAGTCCGCCTTCTGCTCCTCGCCGCGCACCGTGCCGAGCCAGTTCTCCTCGGTCGACGCGCAATGCTTGATCAGGCCGCCGACGCTGAGCGGGCTGGCGCTCGGAGCGGCCCGGAGCTGCTCCGGGGTGAGTCCGTACGCGGTCAGCTTGAGCACGTAGCGCATCTGGGTGAGGTAACCGAGCAGGCCCTCCTGCTCGTTGCTGATGGGTCCGACCTGACCGGGCATCTTCGGCTCCTGTGAGTCGCGGGTTTCGCTGTCAGGAACCACGCTAGGAGGAGTAGCGGTCAGATTCTGGCCGCATTGTCAGAATGTCGTCCGTGCCGATCCCGGTCACCCAGCCGCCGGCCCGGCCCAGCTCCAGCAGCGTCCGCACGGCCGGCCCGGTCAGCACCCCCGGCACCCCCGGCTTCGGCGGCCAGGCGCGCCGCAGCTCACCGGCGCGCTCCAGCGCGGGGATCAGCGCCCGCACCGGGTCCGGGCTCTCCAGATCCCGGAGCATCGCCTCGAGATCGCCGATCACCTGGCGCAGCTCGCGGGCCAC
Organism: Actinoplanes awajinensis subsp. mycoplanecinus; assembly: GCF_001509495.1. Taxonomy (NCBI): domain Bacteria; kingdom Bacillati; phylum Actinomycetota; class Actinomycetes; order Micromonosporales; family Micromonosporaceae; genus Actinoplanes; species Actinoplanes awajinensis. Next base: position 214,084 of record NZ_LLZH01000121.1, read on the forward strand.
CTCGGTCGCGTTGCCCCCGCACATCGCGGCGGTCAGCTCGGCGCGGGTGCCGGCCACCCGGGAGCCGTCCCGGAACGATCCGGCCGCCAGGGCCTCGTTCAGCGGGCTGCCCAGCTTGCCGGCCAGCGCGGCGGCCAGCAGGTGCGGGACGTGGCTGATCGACGCGACCGCGTTGTCGTGCTCGGCCGCGGTGATCGGCAGCACCCGGGCGCCCAGCCCGGTGTAGAGCCGGGCCAACGTCAGCCAGTCGGCCAGGTCGGTGCCGTGCGGCTCCACGCAGAGCACCCACACGCAGCCGGTGAACAGCTCCGAGTCGGCGGCGGCGAACCCGGACGCCTCGGTGCCGGCCATCGGATGGCCACCGACGAAGCGGCGCACCAGGTGTTCCTCGGCGAGCGCCCGGACCGGCGACTTCACCGACGTCACGTCGGTCACCAGACCGTCGTACCCGGCAAGGTCGGCGAGGACTTTCGGCAGGACCGGCAACGGTACGGCCAGTGCCGCCACGTCGGTCCCGTCCACGGCGGCCGGTGCGGAGCCGAGCACCCGGTAGCCGGCCGCCCGGGCCAGCTCCCGGGTCGCCGGGTCGGCGTCGTACCCGATCACCTCGTGGCCGTCCGCCGCGAGTGCCCGCAGCAGCGAGCCGCCGATGAGTCCGAGTCCGATGACCGCGATGCGCACGTACTGGTTATAGACGGCGGGGGGCCCGCGCGTCGGCGCGGGCCCCCCGGAAATCCGTCGAGTCGATCAGGCCTTGCAGTTGTTCTTCTTCTTCCACGCCTTCACGGCCGCGACCGGGCTCTTCTGGTTGCCCTTGCGCCACGACGCCAGGTACGAGTACGGCCACACCACGCCGCGCCGCACCTTCCAGTCGCCGACCTTCTTGCAGCCCGGCGAGATGCCGTAGTGCAGGTGGCAGACACCGCTCGCGTTGCCGGTGTGCCCCACCTTGCCGAGCAGCTGACCGGTCTTGACCCGGACGCCCTTCTTGATGCCCTTGGTCACCGACTTGAGGTGCGAGCCGTAGTAGCGGACACCGTCGTCACCGAGGATCGACACGAACAGGCCGCCGTTGTACGGCCCGTCCTTCATGCCCTTCTTGTAGCGGTCCTTGAGGCTGATCTCCAGGACCACGCCGTTGGTGGTGGCCACGAACTTGGAGCCGCAGGCCGCGAAGATGTCGGTGGCCTTGTAACCCGAGTGGGTCTTGTGCCACGAGACGGTCTTGGCGGCGACCGGGAAGGCGTACTTCTTGGCCTTCGCGGCGGCGGCCACGGCCACCTTGGTGGTGGTGAGCGTCGAAGTGGCGGCCGCCTTGACCGGCGCCGCGGTGTCGGCGGTTGAGACCGACCCGCCGACGGCGCTGCAGCCGGACAGGAACACGGCCGCGATCGTCAAACCTGAGAGGGTACGGAGTAAACGCACCGCGACATCCTGGCAGACGAGCCGGTTTCGCGCAGACCCGCGCCGATGTCCGGCCGGATACGCTGCAGGAGTCGTGGCGTGGTTGTGGTGGACCGAAAGGATCGAGATGGCCGACCGGCAGATCACCTGGCCCGCGCCCGCCCCCGCGTCGGTCCCCGAGCCCCCGCTGAATTTCCTCGCCGGGCTCCCGCCCCGCCCGGTCTACCGCGAGCCGCACCCGATCGGCGCCGCCCCGGTGCTCAGCGGCCTCGCCGCCGGCGCGGTGTGGCTGATCCTGTTCGGCAGCCTCGGCCGCGACCTGGTGTCGTATGCCTGGTGGACGATCGCCGCGGCGGTCTCCGCCTGGCTGGTCGCCCTGGTCCTGACCCTGATCGGGGACCGTGGCGTGGCGGCCGGGGTGGCCATCGTGAGCGGGATCGGCCTGTCCGTCGCCCTGGGCTTCGTGACCGCCCGATGGGTGGACACGTACGACTTCCCCCTGTGGTGACCAACGTCTTCCGGCCACGCTCCGGAAGGTGTTGATCGCCCTGCGCACGGGTGTGCCCGAAGTGCGGATCGACTCTTGACGAACGCCGGACGGCTCGGCACTCTCGGCACCATGGCCTCCTCACGGCAGTGGCTCGACGCCTCACTGCAGCGGCTCGACGCGTCACGGCAGCGGATCGAAGCCTCGGCGCAGCGGCTGGACGCGTCACGGCAACGGCTGGACGCTTCCCCGGAGCGGCTCGACGTGGACCGGTGCCGCCGGCGTCTGGAAATCCTGGCGGCGGTGGCTCGCGCCAAATCGGTGCGGGTGTCGGCGCCGCCACAGCGGGTGCGGGGCATGCGCCTGCGTGAGCTGATCGCCACCCGTCGTCGTACCGTTAACTGATCTCTCTCGGACACATGCAGTGATCTCGCTGTAGATAAGGGCGTGGCGCGCCGCACCTGCCGCCCCACCCGCTACCGTCAGGGCGCTGAGGATAAGAACCGCGTTGGGGGAATCGTGTCGATTTTCGCTGCCGCTGTCGCCCGCGGGAAGAATGGGTGGACTGCGTCGGAGCTGGACCTTTCTGGCCTGGCTGACATCGACGAGGTGGTGGATGCGCTCCGGGATGCCGAGCCGGATGCCGAGCTGGCGTTGTTGTTCGTCGAGAGCGATGACGAATACCTCTCGATCCTGCGTCTGGACGAGGGCGAGGACCTGCGGGTCTTCGGGTCCGACTCGGGTTTCGCCGAGGAGTCGCGGATCGGATCGGTGCTGCTCGGTGAGATCGAGGCGCCGGCCGTCGACACCGACGACCTCCTCGATCACGACGATGCCGATCAGGCCGACGACGACGACGAGGACGACCGCCCGGCGGCCGACCCGGACGCCGATCCGATCGGCGACGCCGAGCTGCTGAACGACCTCGGGGTGACCGCGCAACGCCTGCTGGCGCTGTGCGGGATGGAGGGCATGCTGCCGTCCGACATCACCGCCGAGATCTGTCAGAAGGTCGGGTGTGGGGACGAGATGGAGGAGCTGCGCGAGGCGTGATTCGTCGCGAGCGGCATGAGGGGTGGATGCGGCGGGCTCTGTCGGTCGCGTCCACCTCGCCGCAAGACGTCCCGGTTGGCGCGATCATTCTCGGACCGGACGGCACCGAGCTGGCCGCGGCCGGCAACGAGCGGGAGCTGACCGGCGATCCGACCGCGCACGCCGAGGTGCTGGCGCTGCGCCGGGCCGCCGCGTCGGTCGGCGAGTGGCGCCTGGAGGGCTGCACGCTGGTGGTCACGCTGGAGCCGTGCACGATGTGCGCCGGCGCGCTGGTGCTGGCCCGGATCTCGACACTGGTGTTCGGCGCGTGGGAGCCGAAGACCGGTGCGGTCGGTTCCCTCTGGGACGTCGTCCGCGACCGGCGGCTCAACCACCAACCCGAGGTCTACGCCGGGGTCCTGGAGGACGAGTGCGCCAGGTTGCTGCGGGGTTTCTTCCGCTAAACCCTATTTGGTACGAATGACGAGCGCTCGTCCGTAGGCTACGAGCCGAGTCCCGCCCGTGAGGCCGCCGCGAGGCCGCGCCCGGTTCCAGGCCCCGGCCGCGCTCCCACCCCTGTTGGGGTTGCGGACCGCGCCCAAACTCCCCACGCAAGCGGCTCAACGGCGTTGTGTGTGAAGTTGGGGTGCGGAGCGCGCCCAAACTCCCCACGCAAGCGGCTTAACAGCGTTGTGTGTGAAGTTGGGGTGCGGAGCGCGCCGAAAGTCCCCACGCAAGCGGCTCAACGGCGTTGCGTGGGGACTTTGGGCGGGGAGTGCGCCCGGGGCTTCGGCTCGGTGCGGTCAGGCGCCGGCGATGATCGTGTCGAGGCCGATCTTGACCATGTTGCTGAAGCCCTGCTCGCGCTGCGCGGACTCCATCGCCTCGCCACGCTTGATGTGATCGCTCACGGTCAGAATGGTGAGCGCCTTGGCGCCGTAGCGAGCCGCGATGGTGTAGATCGCGGCAGACTCCATCTCGACCGCCAGCACGCCGTAGAGGGCGAGCGCGTCGTACAGGTCGGGGCGGTCGGTGTAGAACGCGTCCGCGGCCAGGATCGGGCCGACCCGCATCGGGACGCCCTGGGCCTCGGCGATGTCCACCGCGGTGCGCAGCAGGCCGAAGTCGGCCACCGGGGCGTAGTCGATCAGGCCGTCGAACCGGGCCCGGTTCATGTTGGAATCGGTCGCCGAGCCGATCGCCGCGACCACGTCACCCAGGTTCAGGTCCATCGCGAGGGCGCCGCAGGAGCCGATCCGGATGACCGACTTCACGCCGTACTCGTTGATCAGCTCGTGGGTGTAGATGGAGGCCGACGGCATGCCCATGCCGGAGCCCTGTACCGAGACCCGCTGTCCCTGCCAGGTGCCGGTGAACCCGAGCATCCCGCGGACCTGGGTGTAGCAGACCGCGTCCTCCAGGAACGTCTCCGCGATCCACTTGGCCCGCATCGGGTCGCCGGGCAGCAGCACCCGCTCGGCGATCTCGCCCGGCTTGGCACCGATGTGCACGCTCATACGAGTTCTCCGTCTCATTCGATCTTGTCTGCGATCTTGCCAGGTCAGCGGCCCCGAGATCGGTTATGGGGCACCCGGCGACAAGCGCCCGGGGGCATCCGGTAACGTACTTCCCGGTGGTGTGTCCGAGCGGCCTAAGGAGCACGCCTCGAAAGCGTGTGAGGGTGCAAGCCCTCCAAGGGTTCAAATCCCTTCACCACCGCCAACAAGAGCCCGATCCGTCTGGATCGGGCTCTCTTGTTTTCTCTCGTCTCGTACGTCACTCTGTGTGCCTTGCGGGAGGGTCGACCGGGCGTACCGGCGGCACCTCGTCCGTTCGGACGTTCTCCATGATCAGCGGCACTCTTGTAACAGGCAGATGTCGTCGCACGTCAAAGCCTTGAGTTACGTTCCGTAGTGGATCGGGGACGGCCCAGCGACATAGGGTGTCGCGCAAGTCACGCAACCCAAATACACCGGATCAGACAATGTGGTTCCGACCGGACGACGAGAAACTTTCATAGAATCGCCCCACCTAGGTTCGTCGATGCCTGTCGTAGATTTGACACGTGAGAGTTGAGCATCACTGGTGGAATGGCGACGTCCGGCTTCAGCGCCGCGACGTCTACGTCCGCACCGACGGTGTCCTGTGGGAGGTCGAGGCCCAATTGGGCGGCCCCGAGGGGAAGTCGAAGGTGCAGCAGTGTCCCGGCCGGTCATCAGCGATGATTCTGGCCGACGCGTGGCGCGGTCCACGCTGGCGGTGGCGCGAGCTCTGAGCGCCAGGAGCCCGGGCTGTGCCGTTGTTGCTTGACTGTCTCGGCCAGCCTTCGATGAGGCCGGATCCCCCGATGGGGTCCGGCCTTTTTCGCTGGGTGCGGGGCCCGGTGGTCACGCCGGGATGCGACGCACCTTGAGTCCGATGTGCGCGGTTAGCGACGATCTAACCTGAATTTCCATCCCACCGGGCAGGAAGCGATCGTCATGCGGGCCATCATCACCGAACACCGACCCGATGTCGCCGTGCTGCATCTCAAGGGCGAACTGGACGCCGACTCGGCCCGGGAATTGCAGACCGTCCTGGCCGAGCTCCTCAAGAGACCGGTGCCCCGGATCGTCGTGGACCTGACCGCGCTGAAGTTCTGCGACTCGGTCGGTCTGAGCGCGTTCATCACCAGCAAGCAGGTGATCGCGGACCGGGGCGGCTGGCTCAGCTTCGCCGGGCCGCGGCCGTTCATGGCCCGGCTGCTGGAGACGGTCGGCCTGGGCCGCTATTTCGCCATCTTTCCGGAGATCGACGACGCGATAGCTGCCGGCCAGCTATAGGTCGGCACGGGAGCGTCGCCGCCTACCACCTGGGGTTTCCCGCATTTTGGGATATCTGCCTTAGTGAATATTCACCCTGACAAGATCTCCGTCGATGGCTCAAGCCGTCGATGCGATCCGGGGGGAATTCGTGAGGCGTTGGAGCGCCGCTGTGCTCAGCGGCCTGGTCATAGCAGTCGGGTTGCCGGCGGCGGCGTACGCGGAGGATCCGTCGCCGCCGGTCACACCCTTGTCATCCACGGTGGCGCCGGCACCGTCCACCGTGTCGCCCGCACCACCCACACCCACGCGGTCACCGGTCGCGCCGACCTCGCCGGAGCCGTCGGCGTCGCCGGTCTCGCCGTCGCCGACCCTCAGCCCGCCCGCCTGGCCGGGCACGACCACGGCCACCACCCCGCCGGCCACGCCGTCCCCGACCTCGTCGTCGCCCGCCTCGCCGTCGGCCCCGGTGGCCGAAGGCTGCGGCGGCACACTGGCCATGGGTGAACCGGAGACCTGCGACGCGTTGCGCGGTTCGGAGCACCACACCTGGACGATCACCACCACGCTGCCGAACGAGCGGATCCTCACCCAGTTCAACGCGGTCGGCGACTCCGCACAGGCGATCCTGCACACCCCGGACGGCTCCTGCTCACTCGGCCCGTACCCGGGTGAGTGCACCGTCGAGCAGCCCGGCACGTACCAGGTCGACGTCTACCTCTACTACCGCGAGGGCGAGGCGTCGTACGGAATCGGGGTGGAATCCCGCGACGCGCCCTCCTCCTGCACCACCCTCGATCCGGCCACCTTCACCGTGCACGGCGCCGCGCTGTCCCGGTCGGCGGCCCGCGGCTCGGCCGGTGACTGCTACCGCTTCGAGGGCCAGGCCGGCATGCGGCTGACTGTGGAGACCAGCGGCACCACCACGGCACCGGGCTACTCCGCCGACATCCGGGGCACGCTCTGGGACCCCTCCGGCGAGCAGGTCTGCCCGATCCAGTTCGGTGGCGGCGACTGCACGCTGACCGCGAACGGCACCCACTCGTTCTTCCTGACCGACGACTACGGCAGCGCGGTGGACTACACGCTGCGCCTGATCCGTACCGACCAGCCGATCGGCTGTGGCGCGCTCGTTGAGGGTGCGTTCGGCCCGCTGAGCGCCGGCCAGGTGGTCGCCGGTGAACTCGGCACCGCCGAGTTCACCTGCTACTCGGTGCACCTGACGGCCGGCACCAAGTCAGTGCGTACCGTCGACGGCGGCCAGATCGACTGGGAGCTCAGCAACGCCGCGGGGCGGATCTGCGCCGAGTACGACCATGTGGCCTGTGAGGTGCCCGCGACCGGGGACTACACCCTGTGGCTGCGGCACCCGGACTGGACCGGGAACCCGACGAGCTTCCGGGCGTCGATCGTCGACGTGGCCGGGGACGAGGGTTGCGCGCCGGTCGTCGGCACCGGGTGGGACCAGCCGGTCGTCACGTTCACCCCGACGAGCCCGGTGGAGGTGTTCTGCCAGCCGTTCGCGGCGCAGCCCGGCGAGCGGGTGATCGTTTACGCGTCCGGCGGCGGGGTCACCCGGATCACCGACAGCAGCGGCACCTCGATCTGCTCCGAGTACGAGTCGGACCAGGACGGGTGCGTGCTGCCCGGCTCCGGGCCGTACCGGGTGATCACCGAGGCGGACGACACCGACCCGGTGACCCTGCAGATCCGGTCGCTCTCCGCGGCGACCGGCTGCCCGGAGATCACCCCCGGCGCGTACGGAACGGGACCGGCCGGCGCGCTCGGCGGGATCCGGTGCCGGACCCTGGACGTGCCCGCGGCGGGCCGGTACCTGGTCCGCGTGGTGGACGACGAGAACTACGAGACCTGGTCGCAGGTCTACACGCCGGACGGCAAGCGGCTCTGCCAGGCCGGTTACCTCTGCCCGTTCCCGGCCGCCGGGAAGTACACGCTGGTCGTCGGCGGTGGCAACAGCGGGGTGCGGGACGGCTCCTACGCGACCGTCTTCACCGCGCCGAACGGCCCGGGCTGTGTTCCGGTCACCGAGCAGGGCCTGGCCACCGGCGCGATCCGCGGCTCGTTCGGCACTGCCGGCGAGACCGACTGCCTCCGGCTGTCCAGCCCGGCCGGCGCGAAGATCAGCGTGCTGACCCCGTCGCGGGCGACCGGAGCGGCACGGCCGGACTGGACCCTGATCAACGCGGCCGGTGACGACCTCTGTTCGACGAACAACTGCGTGCTGACCGGGGCGGCGCCGTACCGGCTCCTGCTCAACGCGCCGGAGGACTCGGCGCCCGGCGACTACGCGGTCGTGGTGCAGCGGCTCGACCAGATCACCGGCTGCGGCACACTGCCGGCCGGCCTGATCGGAAAACCGGCCGGGCTGACCACGACGTTCTCCAGCACGAAGTTCGCCACCTGCTGGACCATCCCGGGGACGCAGCACACTGCCTCGGAGATCGTGTCGTTCGCGTCGGTGAGCGGTACCGGCTACGCCGTGCTGACCGTCAAGGACAGTGTCACCGGCGCGGAGGTGTGCGGGTCGTACAGCACCTCCGCGATCGTCCTGCGGTGCAAGTTCCAGACCGGCAAGGCGTACGTCGCGGTGCTGACCGCGGCCGCCGAGAACGCCCAGTACCGGGTCGCCCGCCGGGACGCCACCGGCACGAACTGCCAGACGCCGGCCAACACCGTGCTCGGCGGGAGCGCCGCGACCGGCACCCTGACCGCGCTGGACGACGTCCGGTGTTATCGGGTCACCGCCGCGGCGAGCGGCAACTACTGGCTCGGCGTCCGCAGCACCGACTACGACGCGAGGTACTGGATCACCGACGCCGCGGGCACCGACCGGTGCGCCGGATACGTGGTGCCGTGCCGGGTCAGCGGGGCGACGTCGTACCTGCTGTTCGTCCGGTCGGCCACCGCGGGCGCGGTGCCCTACGCCGTGGACACCTGGAACCTCGGCACCGCGGACAAGCCGGCGGCGCAGTGCCCGGCGGTCACCGGGGTGCCCGGGTTCACCCGTGCCGGCACCCTGGACGCCGCGCACACCGCGATCTGCGTGGCCGTGCCGGTGATCAACGGGCGGAGCGACTTCCGCGCGGTGATCACCAACCCGGCCGGGGGCGAGGCGCTGCCCGAGCCGTACTACTTCTCCACCCTCGGTACCGGGGCCGGGATCGTGCGCTGTTCGTGGGCCAGTGGGGGGCGTGGGTGTGGGGCGTATGTGTCGTACCCGGCGCCGAAGTCGTCCACAGCGCTGTTCGTGCTGGCGCCCGAGCAGGCGAGCGGGACGTTCCCGTACCGGGTGGGGACGATCTGCGACTCGGACCCCTGCAAGGTCACCTCGTCGACTCCGGCGAGCGCGTCGAACCTCGGGCCGGTCACGCTGACCCTGCGCGGCGAGGCCCTCGCGACCGGCGACCGGGTGCAGCTCAACCACGCCGGGTCGGCCTCGATCACGGCGGCGGTGCAGAGCGTCTCGGACGGCGTCCTGACCGCCACCGCGAACCTCACCGGGGTGGCACCGGGCGTCTGGGACATCGCGGTGTCCTCGGACACCGACTGGCGGCAGGGCACGCTGTACGGCGGCCTGACCGTGACCACCACCGCGCTGAAGCTGGTCAAGGCACCGGCGATCAGCGGGACGGTCCGGGTCGGCGCCACGGTCCGGGCCGTGGCCGGCAGCTGGACTCCGGCGGCGACCGGGTACGCGTACCAGTGGGCCGCGAACGGGGCGGCGATCAGGGGAGCGACCGGATCGTCGTACGTAATCCCTGGTTCTCTCCGCGGCAAACGGATCACCGTGACGGTTACCGCCAAGCGTGCCAACCGGCTGAATTCTCCGGCGGTGTCCGCCGGCGGCACGGTGGGCTGGGGCGTCGCGCCGAAGGCGACGACGTCGCCGAAGATCGCCGGGACGGTCAAGGCAGGCCGCAAGGTCAAGGTCGCGGTGGGCACCTGGTCGCCGAGAGCAGATTCCTATCGGTACGAATGGCGAGTCGACGGCAAACTGGTCGCCACCGGCTCGACCTTGACGCTCAAGAAGTCCTGGGGCGGCAAGAAGGTGACCGTGACGGTGATCGCCAAGCGGACCGGTTGCTACGACGGCCGGAGGACCAGCGGCAGCGTGAAGATCAAGCGCTGACCGGGTAGACGAAGAAGGCCGGACCCGCTTGGGTCCGGCCTTTCATCGGTGCGGAGGATACGAGATTCGAACTCGTGAGGGGTTTCCCCCAACACGCTTTCCAAGCGTGCGCCCTAGGCCACTAGGCGAATCCTCCGTGCGCCAGAATACGGCTCGGCGGGACACCCCGCGCATCGGGGGTCGGCGCAACGGACTTTACCCGGCCGGGTAGGCTCTCGATCAGCCCCTCGTGCGGCGTCATCCTGTGAACCTCCCCAGGGCCGGAAGGCAGCAAGGATAAGCGGGCTCTGACGGGTGCACGAGGGGTCCTTTCGTTGTCTCCTCCCCGCGACTTCCCCTGTTAGGGCATGTCGTTTGTTCTTGTCACACCCTCGACGGAGAATGGCGCGGTCGTCAGGAGGTGGCAGGAGTGGCTCTCGCCCTCTACCGGAAGTACCGGCCGCGCACGTTCGCGGAGGTCATCGGTCAGGAACACGTGACCGAGCCGCTGTCGCAGGCGTTGCGCAGCGGCCGGCTCAACCACGCCTATCTCTTCTCCGGGCCACGCGGCTGCGGCAAGACGTCCAGCGCGCGCATCCTGGCCCGCTCGCTCAACTGTGAGCAGGGCCCGACCCCGGACCCGTGCGGTGTCTGTGGCTCCTGCAAGTCCCTGGCCACCGACGGCGCCGGCTCGATCGACGTGATCGAGATCGACGCGGCCAGCCACGGCGGCGTCGACGACGCCCGTGAGCTGCGGGAGAAGGCGTTCTTCGCGCCCGCCAACAGCCGCTTCAAGATCTACGTGATCGACGAGGCGCACATGGTCTCGTCGGCCGGCTTCAACGCGCTGCTCAAGCTCGTCGAGGAGCCCCCGGAGTACGTGAAGTTCATCTTCGCGACCACCGAGCCCGACAAGGTGCTCGGCACGATCCGCTCGCGGACCCATCACTACCCGTTCCGGCTGATCCCGCCGGCGACGCTCCGGCCGTACCTGCAGAAGCTCACCGAGGCTGAAGGCGTGCACGTCGAGCCGGCGGTCTTCCCGCTCGTGGTGCGGGCCGGCGGTGGCAGCGCCCGGGACAGCCTCTCGGTCCTCGACCAGCTGATCGCCGGCGCCGGCGAGGGCGGCGTCAGCTACGCCCGCGCGGTCGCCCTGCTCGGCGTCACCGACGTGGCCCTGATCGACGAGATGTGTGACGCGCTGGCCGCCGGTGACGGCGCCGCCGCCTATACGACGATCGACCGGGTCGCCGAGGCCGGTCACGACGCCCGACGCTTCGCCTCCGACCTGCTCGAACGCCTCCGCGACCTGATCGTCCTGCAGCAGGTCCCGGACGCGGTGGCCAAGGGCCTGATCGACGGACCGGCCGACCAGCTCGAGGCGATGCACGCCCAGGCCGGCAAGCTGGGCCCGGCGACGCTCTCCCGCAGCGCCGACATCGTGCACAACGGCCTGGTGGAGATGCGCGGCACCACCGCACCCCGCCTGCTCCTCGAGCTGATCACCGCCCGGATGCTGCTCCCCGGCGCCGAGGACTCGACCGGCGCGCTGCTGCAGCGCCTGGAACGCCTGGAGCGAAGCGGCCCGCCGGTGGGGTCCACCGCGGCGGCCCCGGCTGCCGCGGCGTCTCCAGCGATCGCTGAGGCGGCTCCGGCGGTCACCGCGTCGGCACCGGGGGACGCCGACGGTGCGGCGGCCTCCGGGTCTGGTCTCGGCGGTCTCGCGGCGGCCCGTGCGGCCGCGGCGGCGGCCCGGCGGGCACCTGGCGGCGCAGCGCGACCGGTCTCGCCCGCGCCGGGCGGCTCGGCTCCCGCGCCCGCGCCGGTTTCGGCCTCCTCGATCGCGCCGGTGTCGGCGGCTCCCGCTGCGCCGGTCTCGCCTGCTGAGCCGGCGGTCTCGCCTGCTGAGCCGGCTGCGGCTGCTCCGTCCGGGCCGGTGGCCGGCTCGTCCGTGGCTGATGGTCCGTCGGCGCCGGTTGTTGCCGCGCCGACGGCTGCTTCCTCGCCTTCCGCCGCCCCCGCGCCTTCCAGTGCACCCGCGCCTTCTGCCGCGCCCGTGTCCTCTTCTGCGGCTGCGCCGGGTTCGGAGGACGCTTCCTCGGCTGCGTCTCCGGTGACCGGCTCCGGTCGGCAGTCCTCTGCGGCCGGCTCTGCCGGGCGGGGTGAGGCGGACTGGAACCACGTCGCCGACGGCGGCGACCAGGCTCCGCCGCCCGAGTACTACGACGATGAGCCGCCCTGGGACGAGGACCCGCCGGAGGACCTGGATCAGCCCGCCCCGCCTCGGCAGCAGACGGATGAGCGGCTGGAGAAGGTCCGCGGCGCCTGGCTGACTCTCGCCCGGCAGCAGCAGCGCGTCCAGGCGATGCTGGACGCCGGCATCGGCGTGCGCGAGGTGGCCGGCGACACCGTCGTCTTCGCCGCCCCGTCACAGGCCATCGCGGACCGCTTCCTGAAGTGGACGAACGCCATCGCCACCGAGCTCGGCCGGCTCCTGGGCGGCCGCTGGCAGATCCGCTGCGAGACGGGCGAGGCGACCCCTGCTGGCCCGCCTCGCAACGCCGCCCCCCGAGGCCCGTCCGGATCCCCCCGCGACCAGTCCACGGGCCGCGACCAGTCCGCCGGCCGCCGGATGGCCGGCCCGTCGGCGTCAGCGACCCCGTCCACGTCCGCCCCTGAACGAAACTCCGGCCGCACCGAGTCCCGCCCGTCTCGCCCGCAGCGCCCCGCCGCCCCCGACGCCGACGACGACTGGCCGCCATCCGCCACCAGTACCGCTGACACCCCCCTGCCCCCGGCACCTCCCACTCAGCCCGCGCCCGGCGGCCTCAGCGCCGCTCAGCCCGTGCCGGGTGGCCTCAGCGCCGCCCAGCCCGCCTGGTCCGCTCCCGGCGTGCCCAGCGGCCCGGCCGCTGTGCCCGGCCCGCCCGCACCCGGCATGCCCGGCGGGCCAGTCGCTGCGCCGTCCGGGACGGCCGTTCACGGCGTGTCGTCTTCCGGCGTGTCGGGTGGGCCGACTGCCAACGTGCCCGGCGCGTTCGGTCCGACCGCTGCCGTGCCTGGCGCGTTCGGTCCGGGTGCCGGCGGGTCCGCGGGCGCCGGGTCCGCTTCCAGCGTGGCGGCCGCTTCCTCCGCGGCAGGTGCGTCGAGCGACGACGACACCGGCTGGCCGGAGCCCGTTCGCCCGGGAACCGCGGCGCTCAAGCCCACCAAGCCAGCGGCCGCCGACGACTGGCCCGAAACGGTCAAGCCCGGCACCCGCGCTCCCGACGCGGCTGGCAGCCGCCCCACCGTGACCGGCGAAGCCGGCCTGTCCACTCCCGGACTTGGCGCCTCGTCCGCGTCACACCAGGCCCCGGCCCCGGCGTCGCCGTTCTCCGGCTCAGCTGTCGACGGCTCGGCCTTCGGCGGCACCGAGGCGTCGGCTGGCCCCTCGATGCCCACCGCGCCTTCGCTCGACCCGGCCGTGGCGGCCTTCGCTGAGGCTGGCCCGTTCGGAACGGCGTCACCCGTGCCCGGTTCAGGGGAAGGCTCCGCTTCACCCGGAGAGGCAGGTCCGGGAGGCTCAGCCGCAGACTCGGGTCGAGCAGCTGGCCCGGTCGGCTCTGGGGGTCTGGCTGGCTCTGGGGGCCCGGTCGGCTCTGTCGGCCCGGCTGGCTCTGGGAGCCCGGATGGTTTCGGTGGTTCGGCTGGAGGAGCAGGCTTTGGCGAGCCGGCCGGACCGGAAGGCTCGGGCGGGCCAGCGGGTCTGAGCGGAGCAGCGGGCTCAGGCGGGCCAGCGGGTCTGAGTGGAGCAGCGGGCTCGGGTGGGCCAGCAGGTCTGAGTGGAGCAGCGGGCTCGGGTGGCCCGGAAGGCTTGGGCGGGGCAGCCCTGGGCGGAGCAGGAAGCCTGGATGGAGCGGCTGGCTCGGGCGGACCAGGCGGAGCGGCCGGCTCGGCTGGTGCTGGTGCTGGTGACTCGGCGATGGCTTTGGCCCGTGCTGCCGCGGCCGCTGCTTCTGCCGCACAAGCTTCGCGGCCGGCTGCGGGTGCGCAGGCGGCCCCTGCGGCCCCGGCGCGTCCGGGGGCTCCGGTTCGTTCCGCTGCGATGGAGGCGGCTCGGGCGGCTGCGGCACGCGGTGGCAACACGGCGCCCGGTGGCGGCCTGGCTGCCGCCCGCGCGGCAGCTGCCCGCGGCAATGCGGCCCCGGGACACGCTGCCGCCGGTTCGGCGGCTCAGCCGGCCGGTTCCGCCTTCTCGGACGGCACCCCGATCGGCGAGGCGCCCTACGACCCCGAGTACGACGGCCCGCCCCCACCCGCCGAAGCCGGTTATGAGGGCTTCGACCCGGGCGACGAACCGTCGGACGAAGTGATCGACGAGAAGACGGCCCGCCAGAGCAGCGAGGAACAAGCTCTGCAGCTGCTCCGCAACGCCTTCGGCGCCGAGAAGATCGGCGAGATGTAACCCGCTACCCCACACGCCGCAGCCTCCACCCACCCCGGGCCCAGCACGACCCGGGGCTCCTGGGGCGTGCCCACTAGGAGCCCGCGGTCCGGGCTCGTGGGGCGGTGAGAGTCCGCGGTCCGGGCTCGTGGGGCGGTGAGAGTCCGCGGCCCGCGTTCGTGGGGCGGTGAGAGTCCGCGTCCGGCTGCCAGCGGGGCGTTAGCGGCACGCAATCACGTTGTGCGGCCTGCTACCGCCCACCCCGGGGCGGTAGCAGGCCGCGGTGCGGCATTGCGTGCACGCACCGCCCTTCCCCGGGGCAGCCGCCGCACTTTTATCAGCCATTGCGGGTATCAGCCATTGCGGGTCCGCCGCCGGCTGGCCGCATCGCTGACTTCTCACCCGCGCGCTCGGCGGGCTGGCCGGCTGGCGCTGGCAGCCCTCCTCGCGCCCCAGACGGCGCGATCTTGGAGAGCTCGGCCCGCATATCGACCACAAGTCACCAAGATCGCAGCGATGCCACAGCGAGGAAGAGGTTGGGGGAACGGGGACACCGGCCGACGGGGGTGAGGGTTGGGCGCGGCGTTGTGGTGGGCTGCCTGGGGAACGGATGGCTGGCGGCTACGCTGGCGGCGGTTGAATCGGGCGCCGTCGGGTCATTGATGGCGGTTGTCCGTGAGAGACAGTGACTAGTTGAGGAGCGGTGCCATGCGCCCCGGTGGACAGCCGAACATGCAGCAGATCATGAAGCAGGCGCAGAAGATGCAGCAGCAGGTCGCGAAGGCGCAGGCCGAACTGGCCGAGGCCGAGCTGACCGGTACCGCCGGCGGCGGGCTGGTGACCGTGACGGTGACCGGGCTGGGTGAGTTCAAGGCTGTGAAGATCGACCCGAAGGCGGTCGACGCCGATGACGTCGAGACGCTCGAGGACCTCATTCTCGCGGCGATCCACAATGCCGCCGAGGAGCAGCGTGAGCTGCAAGAGGCGAAGATGGGTCCGGCCACCGGCGGTCTCACCCTGCCGGGGTTCTGACCTGTGTACGAGGGTGCCATCCAGGACCTGATCGATGAGCTGGGCCGGCTGCCGGGCGTGGGCCCGAAGTCGGCTCAGCGCATCGCGTTCCACGTGCTGTCCGCGGATCCGGCGGACGTCAACCGGCTGGCCACCGCGTTGCGCAAGGTGAAGGAACTGGTCCGGTTCTGCACCACCTGCTTCAACGTGGCCGAGTCCGAGCAGTGCCGGTACTGCCGCGACCCACGTCGTACCAATGAAGTGCTCTGTGTGGTCGAGGAGCCGAAGGACATCGTCGCGATCGAGCGGACCGGCGAGTTCCGCGGCCGGTACCACGTTCTCGGCGGGGCGATCAATCCGCTGGAGGGTGTGGGGCCGGACAACCTGCGGATCCGGGAGCTGCTGATGCGGCTGGGCACCGGTGAGGTCCGTGAGCTGATCCTGGCCACCGACCCGAACACCGAGGGCGAGGCCACCGCCACCTACCTGGGGCTGATGATCAAGCCGATGGGTATTTCGGTGACCCGGCTGGCGAGCGGTTTGCCGGTCGGTGGTGACCTTGAGTATGCGGACGAAATTACGTTGGGTAGGGCGTTCGAAGGTCGCCGCGCGATCTGAATTTACATGCGGTAACGCCACCGTAACGTCATGCAACCTGTTTGGCCCGGATTGGCTACTTGCGAGCTCCTTAAGCGGTACCTTCCGTTTGTGCGGCGTCTAGGTCACGGTGACATCACGAGGGAGACACGGAAGCATCCGCGTGCGGTCGGTGAGCTTGACCCGGGCACCGCACTAGGTGAATGTTCCTCTCGACAGCGGCCACATCCGCTGTCGGGTGCCCTCGTGATCCCGGCCTCATCTCGGCTGGGCTGAATGAGGGCCGGCACTCGAGGCATGCGATAACCGATCGGTTTACCGCTCGCAACGTGGGCCATTGTCTCCGCGCCGTGGGATCTTCCGTGTACCACGCGCCGGTGACTGTGGACTCCCGCTGCGCGGTGGCCGGGAGAGGACCGGCGAAACAGATGTCGCTTGGCCCAGAAGCGTCGGTCACCGACGACAAGTCGGCACCGACGGCCGACGCGGCTGACGTGCGGGGTCCCGCTGAGAAAGTGATCGCGGGCCGGTCTCTGAAGCAGATCGCGTGGCGCCGGCTGAAGAAGGACAAGGTTGCGATCGGTGGCGGCGTCGTCGTCATCCTGCTGGTCCTGGTCGCCATTCTGGCGCCGGTCCTGGTCGCCCTTCTCGGTCATCCGCCGGACGAGTATCACCAGGACCAGATCGATGCGACCTTCGGTACGCCGAAGGGCTCCTTCGGTGGCATCAGCTCGGACTTCATCCTCGGTGTCGAGCCGACCTCCGGCCGGGACGTCTTCAGCCGGATCGTCTACGGCGCGCAGACCTCGCTGACGGTCGCGTTCCTCTCCGCGCTCGTCTCGACCATCCTCGGCGTGATCTTCGGCCTGTCCGCGGGTTTCCTGGGCGGCTGGGTCGACGCGGTGATCAGCCGGGTGATGGACTTCCTGCTGGCCTTCCCGCAGCTGCTGTTCTCGATCGCCCTGGTCTCGGTGGTGCCCTACGAGATGCTCGGCCTGAACGCCCGCTGGTCCCGCGTACTGGTGCTGGTCTGTGTGATCGGCTTCTTCGGCTGGCCGTACATCGGCCGGATCGTCCGCGGTCAGACCCTGTCCCTGCGGGAACGCGAGTTCGTCGAGGCGGCGCGCAGCATGGGCGCCCGGTCGCCTCGGATCCTGGTCCGGGAGCTGCTCCCGAACCTGGCGGCGCCGATCCTGGTCTACACCACTCTGATCATCCCGACGAACATCCTCACCGAGGCCGCGTTGAGCTTCCTCGGCGTCGGTATCCCACCGCCGAACCCGTCCTGGGGCGGCATGTTGTCGGACGCGGTCGCGACCTACTCGATCTCACCGATGTACATGATCATCCCGGGCGCGACGATCTTCATCACGGTGCTGGCCTTCAACCTCTTCGGTGACGGCCTGCGTGACGCGCTCGACCCGAAGGCCCGCTGACCCAGGGGCCAGGACGCGCTCGACCCGAAGGCCCGCTGATTCAGGGGCAGCTGGAACATCGCATGTTTCGCGGACCGGCTCGGTTCCGCTGTTCGAGGAGGTAGGAGTACAGGTGTCCAGGAAGACTAGGGCGTTTGCGGCGGCCGGCGTCGCACTCGCGCTCGGCCTCACGTCCGCTGCCTGCAGCGGCAATAAGAGCGACGACAAGGGCGGCACCACGAGCGGTGGCAAGTCCGCTTACAACGCCGCCATCACCGACGTGGTGAACCCGTCCACCACCAAGGGCGGCACGCTGAACCTGTGGACCGCACAGGATGCCGACTTCTGGGACCCGGCGCGTGGCTACTACGCGTTCGTCTGGAACCTGAACCGGCTCTACACCCGGAAGCTGGTCGACTACGCGGCCGCCCCGGGCAAGAGCGGCCTGGAGCTGGCGCCCGACCTGGCGTCCGCCATGCCGGAGATCAGCGCCGACAAGCTGACCTACACGTTCAAGCTGAAGACCGGCACCAAGTTCGACGACGGCGCCGCCATCACGTCGAAGGACATCAAGTACGGCATCGAGCGGATCTTCGCTCAGGACGTCGTCCCCGGCGGCCCGGTCTACCTGATCGACATCCTCGACCAGGGCCAGGGCTACAAGGGTCCGTACAAGGACACCGACGCTAACAAGCTCGGTCTGAAGTCGGTGGAGACGCCGGACGACCAGACCATCATCTTCCACCTGAAGAAGGCCCAGTCGGACTTCCTCTACCTGCTGGCCATGCCGGGCGCCGGCCCGGTGCCGCAGAAGCGGGACACCGGTGCGCAGTACAACTCGGCGCCCGCCGCCTCCGGCCCGTACATGTTCAAGGCCGGCAGCATCCAGCCCGGTAAGGGCGTCGTGTGGGTCCGGAACCCCAACTGGGACCCGGCCACCGACACCATCCGCAAGGCGCTGCCGGACCAGATCAACCTGACGGTCACCACCAACGCCGAGGACATGGACAGCCGGCTGATGGCCGGTACCGCTGACATCGACGTCGGCCAGACCGGTGTGCAGGCGACCGCGCGTACCAAGATCCTCCAGGACCCCGCCCTGAAGGCGAACGCGGACACCCCGGCCACCGGCTTCATCCGGTACGCCGCGCTGGCGACCTCGGTTGCGCCGTTCGACAACATCGAGTGCCGCAAGGCGGTCTTCTACGCCGCTGACCCGACCTCGCTGCAGACCGCGCGTGGTGGCCCGATCGCCGGTGGCGACATCGGCACCAGCATGCTGCCGCCGAACATTGCCGGCTCGGACGCCAAGTACGACCCGTTCAACCGCCTCCAGGGCAAGCCGCAGATCGAGGAGGCCAAGAAGGCCCTCGCCGCGTGTGGCAAGCCGAACGGTTTCGACACCACCATCGCGGTGCGTAACAACAAGCCGGCTGAGGTCAAGTCCGCTGAGGCGCTGCAGGCCGCGCTCAAGCAGGCCAACATCAACGCCAAGATCGAGCAGTACGACGGCGCGCAGCTCTCTTCCGTGATCGGTGCCCCCGACAACGTGAAGGCCAAGGGCTACGGCATCCAGATCGCCGGCTGGGGAGCTGACTACCCGACCGGTTCCGGCTACCTGCAGCCGCTGGTCGACAGCCGCTTCATCCTGAAGAACGGCAACTACAACCTGCCGCTGATCAAGGACCCGTCCATCGACGGCCTGTTCGACCAGGCTGCCGGCGAGACGGACGCGACCAAGGCCGCTGCCATCTACGAGCAGATCAACCACAAGGTCATGGAAGGCGCCTACTACCTGCCGTTCGTGTTCGACAAGGCGCTGAACTACCGCAACCCGCGCCTCACGAACGCCTACATCCACGACGCTTTCGGCCAGATCGACTTCCAGGCTCTCGGCGTCAGCGACGGCAAGTAGCAGTTCCTGATCGCATCGGGTAATTCGAAGGGTTGGTGACGGCCGCCCGCGGCGGGCGGGTGCTGGTTGATTCCGGCACCCGCCCGTCTTCGGCCGAACGACATGGTGGCTTATCTCATCCGGCGGATATTCAACGCCGTCCTCACGCTGCTTGTAGTCACGCTCGTGACTTTCGGCATCTTCTTCATGGTTCCGAAGCTCACCGGCAGCGATCCGGCGTTGCTCTACATCGGCAAGACTGCCGACAAGGTGGCGCTTGATGGCATCCGGGAGAAGATGGGCCTCGCCGACCCGATCATGGTGCAGTACGGGAAGTTCCTGAAGGGTCTGGTGGCCGGCCGCGACTACGCGAACGGCCCGGACGTCACGCACTGCCCGGCACCGTGTCTCGGATACTCGTTCAAGACCGAGCAGGAGGTCACTCCGCTGCTCATGGACGACCTGCCGGTGACGTTCTCACTGGCGCTCGGTGCGGCCATTCTCTGGTTGATCGGTGGCGTCGCCACCGGTGTGATCTCGGCGCTACGAAAAGGTTCGTTACTGGACCGGGTGGTGATGACCGGCGCGCTAGCCGGCGTTTCCTTACCGATTTACTTCACCGGCCTGCTCGCCTCGGCGGTGTTCGTGTACTGGCTGGGCTGGCTGCCACAGGGTCAGTACGTGCCGTTCCTGGAGAGTCCGGCTGACTGGTTCGTCCAGTTGCTGTTGCCATGGATCACGTTGGCCTTCCTCTTCGCCGCCACGTATGCCCGCCTCACCCGGGCGAACATGCTGGAGACGCTGGGCGAGGACTACATCCGTACGGCACGGGCCAAGGGCCTGCCGGAGCGGACCGTGATCGGCAAGCACGCGCTGCGCTCCGGTCTCACCCCGATCGTCACCATCTTCGGTCTCGACCTGGGTTCGCTGCTCGGCGGCGCGATCCTGACCGAGGCCGTGTTCAACCTGCGTGGCCTCGGCTACCAGGCGCTCCAGGCGATCAAGGGCAACGACCTGCCGGTGATCCTGGGCGTCACGCTGATCGCCGCCACCTTCATCGTGGTCGCCAACCTGGTCGTCGACCTGGTCTACGGCCTCATCGACCCGCGCGTGCGGCTGGGCTGAGGGAGAGGGAATGTCTTCGGTCATCCCGCGTCCGTACCTCGAGGTCAAGGACCTCACCGTCCGGTTCGAGACGGACGACGGCGTCGTGCAGGCGGTCAGCGGATCGAGTTTCTCGCTGGAGGCCGGCAAGACGCTCGGCATCGTCGGCGAGTCCGGCTCCGGCAAGAGCGTCACCTCGCTGGCCGTGCTCGGCCTGCACCGCACCCGTAGCAACGCCAAGGTCACCGGCCAGATCTGGTTGGACGACCAGGAGCTGGTCACCGCGTCCAACGAGGAGGTGCGTGCGCTGCGCGGCGGGAAGATGTCGATGATCTTCCAGGACCCGCTGAGCGCGATGCACCCGTACTTCACGGTCGGTGCGCAGATCGTCGAGGCGTACCGGATCCACCACCCCGGCGTGAACAAGAAGGTGGCGCGCGAGCGGGCCATCGACATGCTCGCCCGGGTCGGTATCCCGCAGCCGTCGCGCCGGTTCAACGACTACGCGCACCAGTTCTCCGGCGGTATGCGCCAGCGCGCGATGATCGCGATGGCGCTGGTCAACGACCCGAAGCTGCTGATCGCCGACGAGCCGACCACGGCACTGGACGTGACCGTGCAGGCGCAGATCCTGGACCTGATCCGGGACCTGCAGGCGGAGTTCGGCTCGGCGGTCATCATGATCACCCACGACCTGGGTGTGGTGGCCGAGCTCGCCGACGACGTCCTGGTGATGTACGGCGGCAAGGTCATCGAGCAGGGCCCGGCGATCGACCTGTTCCAGCGCCCGCAGCATCCGTACACCTGGGGTCTGCTCGGATCGATGCCCCGGATGGACCGTGAGGTCCGGGATCGCCTGACGCCGGTCAAGGGCTCACCGCCCAGCCTGATCAACCTGCCCTCTGGTTGTGCCTTCCACCCGCGCTGCCCCTACGCGGGACGCAACGGTGACCGGTCCTTCACCGACATCCCGGTGCTGACCGGCGGAGCGCACTCGGTCGCCTGCCACATGTCGGCCGAGGAGCGTACGAAGATCTTCCAGGAAGAAGTGGCACCGAACCTCTGAGCGGGTGACGAGATGAGCAGGAATGTGAGAGAACGATGAGCGAGAACCTGCTCGAGGTGACCGGGCTGCAGAAGCACTTCCCGATCACCAAAGGGTTGTTCAAGCGCCAGGTCGGCGCGGTCCGTGCGGTGGACGGCATCGACCTGACCGTCCAGGCCGGCGAGACGCTGGGCCTGGTCGGCGAGTCCGGCTGCGGCAAGTCGACGGCCGGGCGGCTCTTCACCCGGATCCTGGAACCGACCGCTGGCAAGATCGTCTTCGAGGGTCAGGACATCAGTCACAAGTCGGTGACCCAGATGCGGCCGCTGCGCCGCGACGTCCAGATGATCTTCCAGGACCCGTACTCGTCGCTGAACCCGCGGCACACCATCGGCACGATCATCTCGGCGCCGCTGCAGATCCAGAACATCCCCACCCCGCAGGGCCTCAAGAAGGCCGTGCAGGAACTGCTGGAACTGGTCGGGCTCAGCCCGGAGCACTACAACCGGTACCCGCACGAGTTCTCCGGCGGCCAGCGGCAGCGCATCGGCATCGCCCGGGCGCTCGCCCTGCGACCGAAGCTGATCATCGCCGACGAGCCGGTCTCCGCGCTCGACGTGTCGATCCAGGCCCAGGTGGTCAACCTGCTGGAGGACCTGCAGAGCGAGTTCGACCTGACCTACGTCTTCATCGCGCACGACCTGTCGGTGGTCAGGCACATCTCCGACCGCGTCGCCGTGATGTACCTGGGCAAGGTCATGGAGATCGCGCACCGCGACGACCTCTACAAGAACCCGCGGCACCCGTACACGGTGGCGCTGATGTCGGCGGTCCCGGTGCCCGACCCGGTCCGGCGTGACCGCGCCCAGCGCGACCGGGTGCTGCTCACCGGCGACGTGCCGAGCCCGATCAACCCGCCGTCCGGCTGCCGGTTCCGTACCCGCTGCTGGAAGGCGCAGGACATCTGCGCGGTGGAGGAGCCGCCGCTGGTGCGCCGGCTCGACGACCCGGACGGTCACCTGACCGCCTGCCACTTCCCGGTGGTCGAGGACGAGGCGGTGGCCGGCCGCAAGCCGGCGACGATCAACGTCTGATTTCGTACGTACGGAAAAGAGAGGCCGCCCCGCCGGAAACCCGGTGAGGCGGCCTTTCGTCTGTCCGAGACCGTTCTAGCAGCTGATCAGCTCGTCGCGCTGTGCCCACGCGGGCGTGCAGCGGTCGCCGCCGTCGCCGCCGTCGAGCAGGTTCGGGTCACCGTGCGGCTCACCGGCGACCACCTTGACGAGGAGGGTGTCCGCGCCCGCCCCGCCGTACAGTTGCGCGCCACCGTCGAACGTGGTCAGCCGGTCGTTGCCGCCGCGGCCCTCCATCACCGTCGACAGGTAGCCGGCGCCGGTGAAGACGTTGGCGGCGTTGTTGCCGATGAACGTGGCCGGGCCGGACCCGACGTTCGCCTCGGCGCCCTCGAACGAGCCGTCGACCGCGTCGCCCTCGTTCGCCGCGGTGCCCCGGGCCGAGCCGTTGAGGTCGATCCGGATGGTCTCGGCGCCCTCGCGGTAGTAGAGGGTGTCGAAGCCGGGCCCGCCGCTGAGCCGGTCGGGGTAGAACACCGGCACGTCGAACCAGCGGCCGTCGCCGGTCACGTGATCGTTCCCGGCGCCGCCCAGCAGCACGTCGGTGCCGTTGTCGCCGATCAGGTAGTCGTTGCCGGTGCTGCCGTAGAGGGTGTCGTTGCCGTCGCTGCCGTAGAGGTTGTCGTTGCCGGACGCGCCGTCCAGCATGTCGTTGCCGGTGCCGCCGGTGAGGCTGTCGACCGCCGAGCCGCCGGTGAGCCGGTCCTGGCCGGGCCCGCCGTCGGCTCGCAGCCGTACGTTGGTGTGGTTGACCGCGACGTCGTTGCCGGTGCCGAGCGTGAGGGTGATCCCCGCCCAGCCCCGCGACGAGGAACAGATGACCTTGGTCTTGTCCCGCTTGACGGCCTTGCAACCGGCGCCGGCCTTGACCGAGACCCGGTCGTCGACGACCAGCCGGGTCCCGGAACGGGTGATCGAGACCCGGTTCGTCGTGCCGGCGGCGGCCGTGTAGACCACGCGGGTGCCGGACTTGTCGGTGACCACGTGGACGACGCCGCCCGCGGCGGCCTGAGCGGGCACCGCGGCGACGCCGAGCACGAGCGGGGCGACCAGGAGCACGCCGGCGCGGGTGAACCAGAGAGAACGCGACATGGGCCGGAGCGTAGGACGCTACGGGACCGTTTCGCTGCCCCGCCGGGCACTGTTCACTGTGGATTCACCCAGGGCATCCGGTCGCCCGCCCCGCTTTTGCCCCGCTTTTGCCCCGTCAGAACAGCAGGTCGGTCGGCCAGTACAGCTTCGCGTACTCGCAGTTCACCGTGGTGTCGAGGGCGTCCTGCGGCCAGCAGTCGTCCCCGGTCCCGGTGGCATTGGCGCCGCCGTCCAGCCGGTCCGCCCCGGTGTCCAGGCCGCCGCCGGTGTTGAGGAAGTCGTCGCCGGCGTCGCCGTAGAGCTGGTCGGCGCCGTCGTCACCGGAGAGGAAGTCGTTGCCGGCGCCGCCACGGATCACGTCCGCGCCGTCGAAGCCGCGGATCCGGTTCGCCGACGCGTTACCGGTGATCCGGTCGTTGGCGCTGCCACCGGCCACGTCCTCGACGTCCGCACCGACCGTGTCGTGCTCGCCGGCGATGCCGTCGTCACGCGAGGCGCCGTCCAGGTCGACGGTCACCGGCACGGTGTAGGCGAGGTAGCTGACCAGGTCACGGCCGCTCCCGCCGAGGACCACGTCCGCGTACGCCTCGTGCGAGCCGTAGTCGGGGTACAGGTCGTCGTTGCCGGCGCCACCCTCGAGCCGGTCCTGCCCCGGACCGCCGTCGAGGTAGTCGTTACCGGCGAGGCCGCGGAGGGTGTCGTTGCCGGGCCCGCCGATCAGCATGTCCTTGCCGGAGCGGCCGGACAGGACGTCGTTGCCGTTGCCGCCCTCGAGGTATTCGAGATCGGACAGCAGGGTGTCGTGCTCGCCGGCCTCGCCGTCGTCGCCCTTGACGCCGTCCAGGTCCGCGACGACCCGCTTGGTGCGCAGCTCGTACCCGACGTAGTCGTTGCCGCCACCACCGCTGATCAGGTCGGCGCCGGTGGAGGAGTACGGGATCCGGGACTGGTTGAACTGGTCCTGGCCGGCCCCGCCGTACTCCTTGTCGTTGCCCTCGTCGCCGGAGACGTGGTCGTCACCGGCGTCGCCGTACAGGGCGTCGTTGCCGTAGCCGCCGGACAGCTGGTCGTTGCCGGCCCCGGCGTGCAGCCGGTCGGCGCCCATGCCGCCGATGAGCCGGTCCCGGCCGGCGCCACCGTAGATCAGGTCGTTGCCGTTGCCGCCGTTGAGCGAGTCGTTGCGCGGGCCGCCGTAGATCCGGTCGTTGCCGCTGCCGCCGCTGACCGAGATGGCCAGGTCAGACTTGTTGACCACGGTGTCGTTCTTGGAGCCCAGGAAGACCTGGACGTTGTCGGGTGACTCGAGGGTGCACCGGACCTTGCTGGCGTCGACCTTCTTGCAGCCCTTGCCGGGCTTGAGGGCCACCGCGTCGTCGATGGTGACGGTGCGCCCGGAGCGGGTGACCACGACCTTGTTGGTCTTGTTCGACGCCGCTTTGAAGATCACCCGGCTGGTGCCGGACACCGACGCGACGCCGGTGGCGGCCGCCTGCGCGGGCGTCGCGGCGATACCGATCCCGGCGGTGGAGATGAACAGGGCCAGACCGGCTCTGGAGAGCCAGAGAGAACGGGACATCAATATTTCCCCCGTAGCAGAGACTGATCAGCATCATAGATGCTCATCACCGTACGGACGATCCCGTTTCGTCGTTGCCGGTGAGAAACGCGCTCACCAGCGGATCTGTGGGGAACGGTAGAAGTGGACGCCGCGGCGGGTCCAGCGCGGGCCGTAGGCGGCGAGGCGGTCGCGGAACGAGATCCAGTCGTGAGTGGACCGCGGTGACCAGCCCAGCTCGGCGATCGCGGCCAGCCGGGGGAACGCCTGGAACTCGACGTCGTCGTAGTCGCGCAGCGTCTCCGACCAGAGCGGCGCCTCGACACCCAGCACCGCGTCGGCCGGCACGCCGTGCGCCCAGGTGGCCGGGTCCCAGTCGTACGCGGTGCGCACCTCGATCGTTCCGGCCCAGTGCAGGCCACCCGGGGTGAGCAGGTCGTACTGCATGTCGAGGTAGGTGCGGTCGGCCGGGGAGAGGATCACCTTGGCGCCGGCTCCGGCGGCGGCCGCGACGGTGGGGGTGTCCCGGCTGACCGACCAGTACTGGATCACCGCGTCGGTGGCGGCCGGGGCCGCGGCGATCTCGTGCCAGCCGTACGCGGTCTTGCCGTACTTCGCCACCAGGGGCAGCACCCGCTGCTCGAAGGCCAGGTAGTCCTCGTGCCGGGTGGAGAGCGCCTCGTCGCCGCCGACGTGCAGGTACGGCCCCGGGGTCAGCGCGGCCAGCTGCCGGATCACGTCCTCGACGAAGACGTACGTGCTCTCCTTGCTCGTGCAGAGCGAGCTGTAGCCGACCCTTATGTCGGTCCGCTGCCGCGGCGCGACCCCGTCACAGGTCAGCGACGGGTAGGCGACCTGGGCCGCGTTCACGTGCCCGGGCATGTCGATCTCCGGGAGGATCGTCACGAACCGTTCGGCGGCGTACCGGACCAGCTCGCGGTAGTCGGCCTGGGTCAGGTAGCCGGGGCCGAGACCGCGCACGCCGGTGCCCGGGCCGCCGCCGACCGTGGTCAGCCGGGGCCAGCCGTCGATCTCGATGCGCCAGCCCTGGTCGTCGGCGAGGTGCAGGTGCAGGTAGTTGAACTTGAAGCGGCTGATCTCGTCGATGTAGCGCTTCACGTCGGCCGGTGGATGGAAGTGCCGGGCCAGGTCGAGCATCGTGCCGCGGTAGGGGAAGCGGGGCCGGTCGCGGATCAGTCCGGCCGGCACGGTCCAGTTCTCCGGTCGTACCGAAGAAGCCTCGACGGTCGTGGGAAGCAACTGCCGCAACGTCTGCGTCCCGGCGAAGAGCCCGGCGGGGCGGTTGGCGCGCAGCGCCACGCCCTGAGTGCCCACCTCCAGCTGGTAGCCCTCGTCGCCCAGCCAGGGATCGGGGGCGTCGTTGAGCAGCAGGGTGATCGCGGTGGTCCCGGCCGGGCGGATCGGCAGCGGGAATCCGGTGGCCGGGCGCAGCGCCGCGGCGAGCCGCTCGGCGATCGGCCGCGCGGCCGAGGCCGCGACGAGCACGGTGGTCGCGGTGATCCGAAACGGACCAGACGACGAGGGTACGACCTCAGCCGGCGCCGGAATGACGCTGTGCAACGTGATCGGGCCGGGCGCCGGTGGGCTCGCCGCGGACGCGGTGGTCACGACGAGCGGCAGCAGCAGGGCCCCGGCGACGGTCAGGTGGGCGAGCAGGTTGTGGCGCACCCGCCTGACCGTAGCCATGTGGATCTACCGCTCGCAGTTCACGACCACGTCGACCGGAGCAGCCTTGCACAGGTCGCCGAGGCTCGTGGCGTTGTCGCCGCCGTCGACCTGGTCGGCGTCCTGCGGGTCGCTCAGCTCGATCGCGTCGATCGTGTCGTCGCCGGCCTCGCCGTAGAGCTTGTCCACGCCGTAGTCGCCGACCATCGTGTCGTTGCCGCCGCCGCCCCGGATCGTGTCGTCGCCCCGGTCGCCGAGGATCGTGTTGGCGGCCGCGTTGCCGATCAGGGTGTCGTTGCCGACCGAACCCTCGAGGATCTCGATGTCGGTGCCGACCGTGTCGTGCTCGCCGGGCGCGCCGTCGTCGCCGGACTGGCCGTCGAGGTCGACGGTGACCCCGTTGTGGAATGTGTAGGTGACCGTGTCGACACCGGCGCCGCCGCGGAAGACGTCCGCGCCGACCGGGAAGCTCCCGGCGAGCCCGCGGTCCTCGTTCTCACCGGCGAGATAGTCGTTGCCGGTGCCGCCGTCGAGCAGGTCGTTGCCGAGGCCGCCCTGCAGGTGGTCGCCGTAGGTGCCGCCGTAGAGCTTGTCGTTGCCGGTCCAGCCGTCGATCCAGTCCCGGCCGGAGCCGCCGTAGAGCCGGTCGTTGCCGGTCCAGCCGGAGATGTCGTCGTCGCCGTAACCGCCGCTGATCGCGTCGTTGCCGGTGCCGCCGTCGAGCGAGTCCTTCCCGGACCCGCCGGTGATCGCGTCGTTGCCGGACTGGCCGTCGACCCAGGACTGGATGGCGGTCTTGTTGACGAACCGGTCGTTCCTGGTGCCCAGGAGGACCTTGATGCGCGTGGGCGCCTTCGCGGTGGTGCAACGGACCTTCGTCGCGTCGACCCGCTTGCAGCCCTTGCCCGGCTTGATCGCGTACTTGTCGTCGATGGTGACGGTCCGGCCGGAGCGGGTGACCACGACGGTGAAGCTGATCTCGGTGCCCTTGACCGAGGCAGAGCCGGTGCTTGCGGCCTGGGCCGGTGCGCCCGCGGCCAGGACCGCGGTGCCGGCGAGCAGGGTGAGGCCCGCGCGGGTCAGGATTCGGGTGGTGCGCATCAGAGTTTCTCCACTCGTTCACAGGTGGTCACGACGTCGACGGCGCTGATCTTGCACAGGTCGCCGTTGCTCGTCGCGTTGTCGCCGCCGTCGACCTGGTCGGCCTGCTGGTGCTGCGCCGCGGTGCCCGGCTCGATGGCGTCCAGCGCGTCATCGCCGGCCTCGCCGTAGAGCTTGTCCAGGCCGAAGTTGCCGTTCAACGAGTCGTTGCCGGCGCCGCCCCGGATCGTGTCGGCGCCATAGGTGCCCCAGATCTCGTTGGCCGCCGCGTTGCCGATCAGGGTGTCGTCGTTCATCGAGCCGTAGATGTTCTCGACATCGGCGCCGACGGTGTCGTGCTCGCCGGGCTCGCCGTCGTCGCCGGACTGGCCGTCGAGGTCGACCGTGACTCCGTGTTGGTGGCTCTCATAGGTGACCGTGTCCCGCCCGGCGCCGCCGCGGAAGACGTCCGAGCCGACCGGGAACGGCCCGGCGAGACCACGGTCCTCGTTCTCGCCGGCGAGGAAGTCGTTGCCCGAGCCACCGTCGATCAGGTCGTTGCCGGGGCCGCCCTGCAACCGGTCGCCGTACGTGCCGCCGTAGAGCCGGTCGTTGCCGGTCTTGCCGTCGAGCCAGTCCCGGCCGGAACCGCCGTAGAGCAGGTCGTCGCCACTCCAACCGGCGAGTCCGTCGTCACCGGCGCCGCCGATGAGCGTGTCGTTGTTGAGCCCACCGTCGAGAAAGTCTTCGCTGGGACCGCCGTAGAGCGTGTCGTTGCCGGACTGGCCCCGGACCCAGGACCGGATCGCGGTCTTGTTGACGAACCGGTCGTTCTTGGTGCCCAACTGGACTGTGATCAGCATCGGCGTTGTTTTGGTGGTGCAGCGGACCTTCGTCGCGTCGACCCGCTTGCAGCCCTTGCCCGGCTTGATCGCGTACTTGTCGTCGATGGTGACGGTCCGGCCGGAGCGGGTGACCACGACGCTTGCCGGCGCGGGCCGTGAAGCTGATCTCGGTGCCTTTGACCGAGGCGGTGCCGGTGCCCGCCGCCTGGGCGGGTGAAGCGGCCGTCAGAACCGCAGTGCCGGCGATCAGGGTCGCACCGACGCGGGACAGCCAACGTGAACGTGTCAAGTGAATCCTTCCCCCGAAAGATCAGATCGAGGTCGAAGGATATACATAGTCCGCTCGCCGGGAGTTACCCGAAATGACATTCGGGCGGGATCGCGAAATGCGAGCCCGCCCGAAAATCCCGATTTATTAGCCCTCGGGACGGTGGAGCAGAGCGACCGCGAGGGTGTGCACGGCGTCCAAATCGGACGGATCAGCCAGCTTGGCCCGGCCGCCGGTCACGACGTACCACTCGTCGGCGTCCTTGTACTGCACGCGCAGGGTCAGGTCGGTGCCGGCCAGCTCGCTGCGCAGCGTCAGGTCGCCGGTCACGACGCCGACCTCGTCGGTCATCACACCGCCCGGACCAGGCACGATGTCGGTGGTCTTGGCGAGCGGCCCGGCGGCCGCGGTCGTCTCCCCGCTCGGGGCGGGCGGTGCCGCGGTCTCGGGTGCGGCCGGTTCCGTGGCAGGTGCCGGCGGTGCGGCGGCCGCGGGTGCGGCCGGTGGCGCGGTTTCGGGTGTGGCCTGCGGCTCGGTCTCGGCCATCAGCAGGTCCCCAGCATGTCCTGCAAGGCGTCCCTCTCCTTTTCCGTGACGGTCAGCTTGTAATAGCTCTTCACGGTTACCCAGTCGACGGAGTAATCGCACCAGGCGTCCTTCGCCGGGGGCTTCCAGGTGGAGGGGTCCTGGTCGCCCTTCGAACGGTTCGAGGTGGCCGAGACCGCCAGCAGCTGCGGCCGGTCCAGGTCGTTCGCGAACGCCTCGCGCTGGTCGGTGGTCCACTTGTTCGCACCCGAGCGCCAGGCGTTGGCCAGCGGCACGGTGTGATCGATGTCGACCTTGGTCGGTGAATCCAGCTGCACACCATCGTAGAAGCTGGTGAACGTGCCGGCGACGACATTGCACCCGGAGGTCTTGACGTTCTTGCCGTCGCGCTCGAGGACCGAGTCACGGGTGTCGCAGTTCTTGCCGGCGCTCTTCCAGTGCGGGAACTTCTCCCGGCTGTAGCCGGCCATGGTGCCGGTCTTGGCGACGACGGTCAGCTTCGCGAGTTGGTCTTCGGCGGTCTTGGCGTTTCCGGAGCCGGAACCCGAGCCGGACCCGGAGCCGGTGGGCGACGTGGAACCGGGGTCACCGGCGTCGGCGACGTCACAACCGGCGATCAGGGTGGCGGCTAGCAGGAACGGGATCCAGCGGGAGCTACGTGGGGGCACCCACTCAGCGTAAAGGTGATGCCCGCGTGCCGCCTCTCGGCGGCACGCGGGAGTGAATCAGCGGGCGCGGTTGATCGCGCTGGTCACGGCCTTGATTGAGGCGCTGACGATGTTGGCGTCGATGCCGACCCCCCAGTACGCACGGTCGCCGACCTCCACCTCGACATATGCGGCGGCCTGCGCGTCACCACCCGAGGTCAGCGCGTGCTCGGCGTAGTCCAGCACCCGGGCCTTGATCCCCAGCGGCTCGACGGCCTGGGTGAACGCGTCGATCGGGCCGTTGCCGACCCCGGCCAGCGGACGACGCACGCCACGGTGGAACACCTCGACGTCGATCTCCACCTTGCCGTCGACAGTGGCGGTGCTGTAGCTCTCGATCTTGAAGGCGGCGCCGATCTGGTGCTCGACCAGGTACTCGCCGGCGAAGATGTCCCACATCTGCTGCGGGCCGACCTCGCCACCCTCCTCATCGGTGTGGTGCTGCACCACGCCGGAGAACTCGATCTGCAGCCGCCGCGGCATGTCGAGCTTGTGCTCCTCCTTCATGATGTACGCCACCCCGCCCTTGCCGGACTGCGAGTTGACCCGGATGACCGCCTCGTAGGTGCGGCCCACGTCCTTCGGGTCGATCGGCAGGTACGGCACGCCCCAGGTGAAGGCGTCGATCGCCACGCCGGCGGTGTCCGCGTCGGACTGCAGCGCGGCGAAGCCCTTCTTGATGGCGTCCTGGTGCGAGCCGGAGAACGCGGTGTAGACCAGGTCACCCGCGTACGGGTGCCGCTCGTGCACCGGCAGCTGGTTGCAGTACTCGACGGTGCGCTTGACCTCGTCGATGTTCGAGAAGTCCACCTGCGGGTCGATGCCCTGGGAGAACAGGTTCAGGCCCAGGGTGACCAGGTCGACGTTGCCGGTGCGCTCGCCGTTGCCGAACAGGCAGCCCTCGATCCGGTCGGCGCCGGCCAGCAGGCCCAGCTCGGCGGCGGCCACCGCGGTGCCCCGGTCGTTGTGCGGGTGCAGGCTCAGGATCACGCTGTCCCGGCGGGGCAGGTGACGGTGCATCCACTCGATCGAGTCGGCGTACACGTTCGGGGTGGCCATCTCGACGGTGGCCGGCAGGTTGATGATCAGCGGCCGGGCCGGCGTCGGGTCGATCACGTCGATCACCGCGGAGCAGATCTCCAGCGCGTAGTCCAGCTCGGTGCCGGTGTAGGACTCGGGCGAGTACTCGTAGAAGATCTCGGTGTCCGGGGTGTGGATCTCGGCGTACTTCTGGCAGAGCCGGGCGCCGGTGGTGGCGATGTCGGTGATCCCGTCCTTGTCCAGGCCGAAGACCACCCGCCGCTGCAGCGTCGAGGTCGAGTTGTAGAAGTGCACGATGGCCCGCTTGGCGCCGCGGATCGACTCGAAGGTCCGGTCGATCAGGTGCTCGCGGCACTGCACCAGCACCTGGATGGTGACGTCGTCCGGGATCAGGTCCTGCTCGATCAGCTGCCGTACGAAATCAAAATCGGTCTGGCTGGCGGCCGGGAACCCGACCTCGATCTCCTTGTAGCCCATCTTGACCAGCAGCATGAACATCCGCCGCTTGCGTTCCGGGGACATCGGGTCGATCAGGGCCTGGTTGCCGTCGCGCAGGTCGACCGCGCACCAGCGCGGCGCGGTCTCGACGACCCGGCCCGGCCATTGGCGCTCGGGCAGGTCGATCGGGAACTGCTTCTGGAACGACTCGTACCGCTGGAACGGCATGCCGCTGGACCGCTGGGAATCAAAAGAAGTGGACATGTGACTGCTCCTGTCGAAATGAAAACGAGCAGGCGGCGTGCTTCAACTCCGCGACGAGGTGCCGGCCTGGGATGGGGCCTCGTCGCGGCAGCGAAGGAGAAGGTTCACCTGCCACATGTCGCCGACCACGTTACGTGAACAACTTCGGACCGGCCAGGCGAACGACCGGATCGTGGGACAGCCCGTGATCAGCCGGTGGCGGCGGACGGCGCGGTGGCCGGACCGGTCGGCGGATCGACCGGGATCGAGGGCTCGAGGGTGCTCGCCGGGTCCGGCGCGCCCATCCCCATCGCGTCCCCGCCGACCTCCGGGCCGGGGAACTGCACGGTGGCCGGCCCGGCGATCTGCCGGACCAGCTGGATCCGGCCGAAGCCGACCCGGGCCGCGGTCAGCAGGCCGTCCGCGGAGTAGCAGTAGACGCCGACGTCGACCGGCTGGTCCTGGGAGGCGGAGATCGAGTCGACCGAGTAGCAGGAGCCGCCCTGCGCGCCGTCCAGCGGTTGCACCGCGGCGACCGCGAGGGCCGAGTCGCGGTCGGTGAAGACCGGCAGCCACTGGCGGAACAGCCGCTGCACCTGCGGGTCGTACCGGCGAGGCACCTTCTCGCCCTTGGCCGCCACGTGCACGCAGCCGGCGTTGACCGGTGCGCCGGTCATCGAGAGCGAGCACTGGTAGACGCCGTTCTGGTTGCGCACGATCGAGACGTCCGAGGAGCCGCCGAGCGCGCCGTTCGCGATGTCCACCCGCCAGGTGCCGTCGACCGCGACGGTGGCGACCACGTTGCGGGGCACGCCGCTGCTGCCGGTGAACGTGTAGAGCGCCGCGTACTTGCGGTCCAGCGCGATCGCGGCGATCCCGGCCAGCTCGTTGCGCGAGTCCGGGTTGCCGGGGGTGATCAGCGCCGAGGCCGAGGGGGTGGGCGCGGCGTCGGGCGTGTCCTCGCCGCAGCCGGCCAGGCCCAGGGCCAGCGCGGTGGCGGTCAGCGCGGCCAGGAGGCGCCCGGATCCGGAGGGAAGGTGCACGGCGACATTCTCGCCCCATCTCGCCCGTTCGGTGCGACACGCCGGTCCGCACCGCCCGGCGTGTCGGGGGCGAACGGCCGGAATCTGGGATCGCCTGTGAAAGCTGAGCACCCCCGCGGCTAGGGTGGTGGCGACTGCCCTGACCGGCGTCATTGTTCCGTGTATCCGAAGGAATGGTTGGCCGTGGCTCTAGTCGTGCAGAAGTACGGTGGCTCGTCGGTGGCGAACGCCGAGCGCATCAAGCGCGTGGCCGAGCGCATCGTGGCTGCCCGCAAGGCCGGCGACGACGTGGTCGTGGTGGTCTCCGCGATGGGCGACACCACGGACGAGCTGATGGACCTGGCCAACCAGGTCAGTCCGCTGCCGCCGGGCCGCGAGCTGGACATGCTGCTCACCTCCGGCGAGCGGATCTCGATGGCCCTGCTGGCCATGGCGATCCACAACCTGGGCTACGAGGCGCGGTCGTACACCGGCTCACAGGCCGGCGTGCTCACCACCTCGGCGCACGGCAAGGCGCGGATCATCGACGTCACTCCCGGCCGCCTGCGGACCGCGCTGGACGAGGGCGCCATCGCCATCGTCGCCGGTTTCCAGGGCGTGTCGCAGGACACCAAGGACATCACCACGCTGGGGCGTGGCGGGTCGGACACCACGGCGGTCGCGCTGGCCGCGGCGCTGCACGCGGACGTCTGCGAGATCTACACCGATGTGGACGGCGTGTTCACCGCCGACCCGCGGATCGTCCCGGACGCACAGCACATCAAGAAGATCACGTACGAGGAGATGCTCGAGCTCGCGGCCGGCGGTGCGAAGGTGCTGATGTTGCGCTGCGTGGAGTACGCGCGGCGCTTCAAGGTGCCGATCCACGTACGCTCCTCGTACTCGAACAAAGAAGGCACGCTCGTCACCGGCTCGATGGAGGACCCTGACGTGGAACAAGCACTGATCACCGGGGTCGCGCACGACCGCAGCGAAGCCAAGATCACGATCGTCGGGGTGCCCGACGAGCCGGGCTCGGCCGGCCGGATCTTCGAGACCGTCGCGCAGGCCGAGATCAACATCGACATGATCGTGCAGAACGTGTCGACCGAGGGCACCGGCCGCACCGACATCTCGTTCACGCTGCCGAAGGCGGACGGCGCGGTCGCGATGAGCGCGCTCGACAAGATCAAGGACCAGATCAAGTTCAAGAGCCTGCTCTTCGACGACCACGTCGGCAAGGTCTCGCTGATCGGCGCCGGCATGCGCTCGCACCCGGGCGTCGCGGCCTCCTTCTTCGCCTGCATCGGTGAGGCCGGCGTGAACATCGAGATGATCTCCACCTCGGAGATCCGGGTCTCGGTCGTCTGCCGCGACACCGACCTCGACACCGCGGTCCGTGCCGTGCACGACCAGTTCGAGCTCGGTGGCAACGAGGAAGCCGTCGTTTATGGCGGTACCGGCCGGTAAGCCGCCGATGGCGCGGCCCACGCTCGCCGTCGTCGGAGCCACCGGTTCCGTCGGGACGGTGATGCTCGACCTGCTCTCGTCCCGGCGCGACGTCTGGGGCGAGATCCGGTTGATCGCGTCGGCCAAATCCACCGGCAAGTCGCTGCTCTGCCGCGGCGAGACCCTTTCGATCCTCCCGCTGACCGCCGACGCGTTCGACGGCGTGGACGTGGCGATGTTCGACGTGCCCGACGACGTGGCGGCGCACTGGGCGCCGATCGCGGTGTCCCGGGGCGCCACCGTGGTGGACAACTCCACCGTGTTCCGGATGGAACCGGACGTCCCGCTGGTGGTGCCCGAGGTCAACGAGGAGGCGGTCGAGTACCGCCCGCGCGGGATCGTCTCCAGCGCCAACAGCACGGTCGCCGCGATGATCATGGCGGTCGCCCCGCTGCACTACGAGTACGGCCTGCGTGAGCTGGTCCTGGCGTCCTACCAGGCCGCTTCCGGCGTCGGCCAGGTCGGCGTGGACACCCTGCACGACCAGCTCACCAAGGTGGCCGGTGACCGGCTGCTCGGCTCGCGCCCGGGCAACGTGCGGCAGGCGGTCGGCGACGACCTCGGCCCGTTCCCAGCCCCGCTGGCGCTCAACGTGGTGCCGTGGGCCGGTGAGCTCGCCGCGCTCGGCTGGTCGTCCGAGGAGCTCAAGCTCCGCAACGAGAGCCGCAAGATCCTCGGCGTGCCGGCCCTCAAGGTCTCCGCGACGTGCGTGCGCGTCCCGGTGGTGACCGGTCACTCGGTCGCGGTGCACGCGGTGTTCGCCGCCGAGGTGACCGCGGACGGCGCCCGTCAGGTGCTGCGCAACGCGCCCGGGGTGATCCTGGTCGACGACCCGGAGGCCGGCGAGTTCCCGATGCCGATCGACGCGGTCGGCACCGACCCGTCCTGGGTGGGCCGGATCCGCCGGGCCATGGACGACCCGCGCGCCCTGGATTTCTTCGTGACCGGTGACAACATGCGCAAGGGCGCGGCGCTGAACTCGGTGCAGACCGCCGAGCTGCTCGCCGCCGAGATCAGCAAGAAAGCGACGGGTAAGTGACCGCGGTGCTTCAGGTCGAGTCCGGGCCGGTTGTCGGCAGGCCGGGCGGGTTCCGGTTCGACGGTGTCGAGCGGTGGACCTGGTGGGGCCAGGATCAGTACGGCGAGGACGCGGTGGCGGTCCGCGGCGGCCGGGTGGTGACGTTCGGCTCGATCGCCGAGTGCCAGGCCGGGTTCCCGATCCGCACGGTCGCCCTCGCTACCAGGACCGAGGCGGAGGACGACCCTGATCCGGTCGCGGCCGACTTGGGTCCGGCACAGGATTGGGTACGAGGTAAGCGCCTCGCCGTCCCGCTGGAGAGCGTCCTGAACCTCTGGAACTGGGGGATCGACGTGGCGTACTCGACCGGTCTGGTCTTCTCGCAGCGGGCCAAGCGGCACGACGTCTGTTACGACAAGCTGATGGCGCACCACGCCCCGTGGATGTTCGGCGTGGAGGAGTACCACCCGATCTGGTCGGTCCGTGAGCTCGCCGTGCTCCGAGTGGCCATGGAGCGCTCGGTGCACGTCCTGCGCACCGCCCTGCCCCCCGCCTGACACCGTCGTAGCTGCGAGCGTGGGGACTTTCGGTGCGGAGCGCACCCAAACTTCACACGCAACGGTGGTAGCTGCGAGCGTGGGGACTTTCGGTGCGGAGCGCACCCAAACTTCACACGCTTGGGGTTTGTGGCGTGCGGCTGAGCGCCGCACGCCACGCCCGGCTCAGGGATTCGTCAGGAAGCGGCCGCGTCGAGGGCCTCGCGGGTCAGTAGCGCCCGCAGCGTGATGCCGTCGGCCGCGAGGGCCTGCGAGCCGCCCTCCTGCCGGTCGATCACGCACAGCGCGTGGTCCACGTGCGCGCCCAGCTTGCGCAGCTCACCCGTGGAGATGACGACCTGGCCACCGGAGGTGACCACGTCCTCGACGACGAGCACCCGGCGACCGGCCACCTCGGCGCCCTCGGCGAGACGGGCGGTGCCGTACTTCTTCGCCTCCTTGCGGACGAACGCGGTGGGCAGGCCGGCGTGCCGGGCCAGCGCGACAACCACCGCGATGCCCCCCATCTCCAGGCCGGCCAGCACCTCGGTGCCCTCCGGGATCAGCACGGCGAGCTGCTCGGCCAGCTTGTCGAGCAGGACCGGGTCGGCCTCGAACTGGTACTTGTCGAAATACTCGGTGGCGGTGCGGCCGGACCGGAGGGTGAATTCGCCGGTCAGCCGGCTCACGGTGCGGACCTGGCGGGCGAGGTCGGTGGAGTCAGTCACAAGGTCCCACCTTGTCAGGCCACGGTGTGGCGACACACGGGCACCCCGGTCGTCACCCGTTGGCGTACTTGATCTCCGCTATACGGCATTCTATGTGTGTTTGGGGTAGTTTTCGCCTAATAGCGGCTTGTGCCCGGAAGGAACATTGCTGTGACACCCTTCGCCATTCTCTTCCTGCTCGCTTTCGCTGGAACGTCGTGTTTTGCGTTCGGCCGCGCGTTCGGCCGTGGCGAGCGTTATGAGCGCGGGTACCGCGAGGGCTTCCGGGACGGCGAGACCGGGTCCCTGGCCCGGGCCACCCGGCTGATGCAGCTCGGGGACCGCCAGACCATCGCACCGGTGGTGGAGACCATGCTCGGGCCGTATGCCGTGCCGCAGCAGATGACACCGCGCCCGGTCGGCCCGTCGCTGGCCGGCATCCCGGTGCGCCCGCAGTTCGCCGTCTGACCCGCCGGTGCCGATCCCGGCGCGCGCGCCGAGCACCGACCACCCGAGACGTCTCAGGCCCGGTTCCCCCGCCCGGGGGCCGGACCTGAGGCCACAACGACGAAGGGCTGGTAATCCATCTCTGGATTACCAGCCCTTCGGCTTGCAACTGGTCGGGGTGACCGGATTTGAACCGACGACCTCTTCGTCCCGAAATAAGCTAGAGATCCTTTTCGTCCTCGACGTTCTCGAATACTTCCTGGTGAAGGCATTGGTAGTCGTTGGTCTGCTGGAGTCCTTCTCGTGGACTTTCGGAAGATCCTCTCCCAGATTTCTCCCAACAAGCGGAAGTCCGCCAGCCTGCGCGGCGTCCGCAACCACCACAACCCGCCTGGCCTCGCTGGCATCCCGTCGCGCACGTTCCGCATGGTTGGACCGTGGCTGCCTGGCCCAGGTGGAGCGCCCCACCGGACGAACGACCTGGGCCAGGCAGCCACGGTCTGGCAGCCTGCGGTGTGCGA
This sequence comes from Actinoplanes awajinensis subsp. mycoplanecinus, assembly GCF_001509495.1. Classification (NCBI taxonomy): domain Bacteria; kingdom Bacillati; phylum Actinomycetota; class Actinomycetes; order Micromonosporales; family Micromonosporaceae; genus Actinoplanes; species Actinoplanes awajinensis. The sequence continues at coordinate 251,823 of NZ_LLZH01000121.1, forward strand.
CGGGAAGTCAGCTAGGCAAGGCATCCCAGAGCGCCGGGTCCAGGGGCGGTAGCCCCGGCCGCCGGAGGCGTTATCCGGGTGCAGGGTCGGAGATCCTGCCCGCCGGAGGCGCACCTCGGAAGTAGTTGCCGACGGGAAGCCCCGGCCGCCCTGGCGTGAGAGCGATCGGGGCTTCGGCGTGTCCGGCGTCCGTCGCGGGTCCGCTGCTGGCCCGCGCCGTGGGCGAAGCCCTAAGGCGCGGACGGCCGGCTAAGACGGATCAGGCGTGCGGCCCGCAGGGCCGCCTTGAAGATGTATAGAAAGTTCTCACAAGGACGCGGCCCGCAGGTAGCGGCTGGCGCTCCCAACCCTGCCTGCACGGGCCGTCCAGCGTGGAAACAGCGAGCGTGACACCTGCTCAGTCCGCACCTAGAGCGGACCTGTTGATCACTCGGCAGCCTGGTCGCCGACGTCAGACTTGAGGGTCTTCGACTTCGAGGCCTTGACGGAGTTGGCGCGACGGCGCAGGTAACGACGGATGCGCCTCCAGCCGAACGCCGCAGAGAGCGCGAAGCTGATGATGGCAGTGAGGAAGCGGATCAGATTCGTAACGTCCGGCAGGTACTCGAGGACGGTGGACCAGTAACTGGTGGGAAGCATGACTGCGCTCCTTGCGTTCACGACCCTTTAGTAGGAGTCGTGACCGCGTGTGCGACGAGTCGCGGGGTCTTCCGTTCTGGTTAGTTCGATCGGACAGTAGATGCAGACTCGCCGCGTACGGCCCAACGGATCACCCGCCGTCACCCTCCGGCCCGTGGACGAACGTCTGCACGGCCGCAGGCGGGATTGCCACAGATGAGCCGGCGGGCGCCTTCGAGCAGCCACTCGACCCGCTGTTTCTGCCGTGACCGGCCCCGCACCAGCGACCGGCGGTGCCGTGAAATCCCGCGGCCTGCCCGGCATTATTCAGTCCCGAAGTGCAGCCCTAAGCGCGTCTGCATCCACCCGGAGGGCGGCGTCGTCTATGCGCGCCTCCGAGCCGTCCTGAGGTAGCAAGGGGAATGGACGTCCCGGCGCGGGGTCTTGCACGAATCGCGGCAGCAAGTGTGTATGCAGGTGGGGCACGGTGTTTCCGAGCGTCTCGTAGTTCATCTTGAGGGGTTGGTAGTAATCCGCTAGTGCCTTCCCGACCTTTTGGACTGCCTGCCAATAGCTGAAAGATTCCTCAGGTGTGAGTTCGTATGGCTCGGTGACATGCCGACCGCGCCAGATTACGAGGGTGTAGCCACGTTGGATCCGTGCGCGCTGAATTACGGCATCGACCTCTTGCGACGCGTAGATCACGATACCGAATTCGTCCTCAGCGGGGCGCGTTGACTCGCACATCTCGCAGCTTGTGCCGGCTACTCTCGCGTGCCAGTTGGCTGGCCATTGGGGCTCCGTCACCTGAGGTCTCCCTCGTTCCACTCGTAAGCGAACTCATGCCGGTCAGCTGCGTACACGTCATGAGCAACCTGAAGCGGTCGATCCTGATCATCGTGGTCCACATGCCACATGTGAACCACGGGAACGCCCGGCCTTAGGGCGAGCAGGGTCGCCTCCTCCGGAGTGGGCATAGCCGCCCGGAAGACCTCGATTCCGTGGGAAAACCTGTGCCCGAGGCTCTCGATAAACTCGTCCGGCCCCTCAGGCAGGGGATCTGGCGACTCAAGGCGGGTTCCGGCAGCCAGCCACGAGGGGTAATAGCTCGTCGAGATGACGGCGGGCTCGTCGTTGAGCAGCTGCAGCCTTTGTCGAACTACGGCCTCCGCGCTGGGTTCAATCTGAAGCCATTCAGCGGAATGAGCCGGCACCTCGCGTCTGCCCACGAAGAGCATGCGCCGCGACGGGACCTGGCCCTGGTCTATCGCCTGCACATCGAAAACAGGCTTACCGGCCCGCCGGTGTGCTGCGTGCCGCTGTGCAGCCGAAATGCGTCGCAGGACTGGCCGGTCGCGGACGTAGGTACCCCGCCCGAACTTAGTGGTGACGAGCCCCTCCGCCAGCAAGATGCCTATGACCTTGCTTGCCGTGCTTTTGGTGGTGCCGTAGCGCTCGATCAATTCGCGCTCAGAAGGCACGGACTGCCCCACTGCAAGATCCCCACGCAGGATCGCCTCTCGCAGGTCGCTGGCGATCCGGCGACTTAGCGAGGGTCGGTCCGGCATTAGTACCTCCATGTCTGGTCCCGAAGTCTACGGCACCTCCCTAGAGAGGCACGCCTAAGCGGGTTGACGACCTCCCTAGGGAGGTGGATAGTTGAGCCAAGCAACCTCCCTAGGGAGGCTTATCCGGAAGGGGCTGGTGACATGGCAAAGGGGTTGTTCAGTTCAGCGCCCGTAGGGGCGGTGACGCTGGTAGAGACGCCGGTGTCGCAGTGGTACGTCAAGCGTGCGCGTCTGGCGTTCCTGTGCGTGAGCCTGGGTTTGTGGGCTGCGTCGACTGCGGTGCTGTCGGCTTTCCGTCCGCTGCTGTTGGCGATGTTGCTAGGTCTGGTTGCGGGTTTCGTGGTCGGACTGGCGGTGGCGCTGCTGGTGCGGGCGTGGCCGGTGCTGCGGGTGCTGTGGTGGTGGTCGCTGGAGATCACGGTCGCGGCGTCTGCGGCGGCGGTCCTGTCGGTGCTGCTGCGGGTGATGCCGTGGTGGCTGGCGCTGAGCGTGATGGTGCTGCTGGTTCTCGGCTTGGTGGTGGCTGGTCCGACGCGTCGGTTCGTGTGGGCGTGGTCGTGGTGTGTGGTGGATCGTCACCGGCTGCGGCTGTGTTTCACCGGGATCGTGCGGGCTTCGGCCGGCGGTTCTTC
>NZ_LLZH01000122.1:0-124179 GCF_001509495.1 Actinoplanes awajinensis subsp. mycoplanecinus
CTCGACCGCACCCGAACCACCCACCTCCAACGCCTCAACTTCACCCTCGCCGCATAACCCCACCAAATAAACCAACAGGGTCTCCGCAGGCTACGAGCCGAGTCCCGCGGTGGTCCCGCGCGATACCGCCCCACTCCCGACCGCAGCGCGCCCCCGGCCCCGGCTGGTTCTCCGGGGTGCCTCCGGCACCCCGAGACACCCCTCACCACCAGCCGAAACCCGCCAGCTGGCATTCACAGCCGAATCCAGCACCCCGCGCCAGCCCTCACCACGAGCCCGCCACCGTCAGCTGGTGCTGGCGGCTGTCTCCGGTCCGTTGAGGCAACCGTGAGCACCAGCTCCGCCGTGGCCGGCTGGTGGTGGCGGTTGTCTCCGGCGCCTTGAGACCGCCGTGAGAACCAGCCGGGGTCGGGAGACGCGCAACGGTCCGGACCGGCGCGGGTGTTCCGCGCTGCGGATCAGCCCACGCGTCACGACCGCGCCACTCACCACACAGGGCCCCGCACCCCCAACCCGCGACGCGCCCTTCACATCCCAGCTGGTCCGCAGGGGTGTCTCCGGGCCTGCGAGGCACCTCTGGGAGCCAGCCGGCGTTCGTGAGCTGGTCCGCAGGGGTGTCTCCGAGCCCTCGAGACACCTCTGCGAGCCAGCTGGCGTTTGTGGGCTGGTCCTCGGGGGTGTCTCCGAGGCACCCCCGGGAGCCGGCCAGGTTCTCGGGCGTTGAGCGCCGGGCCCCCGGCTGGTCCGCAGGGGTGTCTCCGGGGTCGCGAGGCACCCCTGCGGACCAGCCGGGGATGCGGGGGCGCGGCGCGGTCGGGGGTGGGGCGGTGTCGCGTGAGACCGCCGGGGGAGCTGGCGTGTGTCCTGCGGGTGCTCCGTATGACGAGCGAAAGGGGCACCGGTTTACGGTGAGGATCATGCGGATTGTGGTGCTTGACGACTATCAGCGGGTGGCGCGTTCCTATGGGCCGTTCGACGGGCTGCCCGAGGCCGACGTCGAGGTGCTGCACGAGCACCTCGACGATCAGGAGGCGCTGGTGAGCGCGCTCCGCGGCGCCGACGTCGTGGCCGCGATGCGGGAGCGGACGCCGTTCACCGCGGAGTTGTTCGCGCGGCTGCCGGACCTGCGATTGCTGATCACGACCGGGATGGTCAACGCGTCGATCGATCTGGACGCGGCGAGGGCTTGCGGTGTCACGGTCTGCGGGACCACCATGGCCGGGTCCGTGACTAGCTCGAACACCGCCGAGCTGACCTGGGCGCTGATCCTCGCGGTGCAGCGGCACGTCGCCGCCGAGGACCGGGCGCTGCGGGACGGGCGCTGGCAGACCACGATCGGGACCGATCTGAACGGTACGACGCTGGGCGTGCTCGGGCTGGGCCGGCTCGGCTCCCAGGTGGCGCGGATCGGGCAGGCGTTCGACATGCGAGTGATCGCGTGGAGCGAGAACCTCACGCCGGCGCGCGCGGCCGAGGCCGGTGCCACCTACGTCAGCCGGGACGAGCTGTTCGCGGCGAGTGACGTGCTGACGGTCCACCTCAAGCTCAGTGATCGTACAAAATCGGTTGTCGGTGCCGCCGAACTGGCGGCCATGAAGCGAACCGCGGTCTTGATCAACACCTCGCGCGGGCCGATCGTCGACCGGGACGCGCTGGTCGCGGCACTGACCGCGGGCACGATCGCCGGCGCGGGCCTGGACGTCTACGACGTGGAGCCGCTCCCTGCCGGTGATCCGCTGCGCGGCGCGCCGAACACCGTGCTGCTGCCGCACCTCGGTTACGTCACCGACCGGACCTACCAGGTGATGTATCAGCAGATCGTCGACGACGTCACGGCCTGGCGCGACGGCACGCCGGTGCGCGTGCTGACCTGACCTCAGGCCGCGAGCCGCCCGAAGCTCGACCGGTGGAAGACCAGCGGCGACGCCCCCTCCGCGTGCTCGACCGCGTGCAGCCGCAGCAGCACGATCGCGTGATCGCCGGCCGCCACCTCCCGGTCGATCGAACAGTCGAACCGGGCCAGCCCGTTGTCGAGCAGCACCGCGCCGGCCGCGGTCACCGAGGCGGGCAGGCCGTCGAAGCGGTGTTCGACCGGCCCGGCCAGCTGCCGGCAGGTCTCGCCGTGGTGGTCGGCGAGCACGGTGATGCCGAGGCGGGCGGCGCGGCGCAGGTCCGGCCAGGTCTTAGAGCTGTTCGCGATCGAGAACGAGACCAGCGGCGGGTCCAGGCTCACCGAGGTGAACGAGCTGGCGGCGAGCCCGAGCAGGCGCCCGTCGACCGCCGCCGCGACCGCGACCACGCCGCTGGGGAAGGCGCCGAACGCCCGGCGCAGAGCGGCCGGGTCCAGGCTCATGGCGTCGGCCGTCCCGCGGCGGCGAACGGCACCGCGACGCTGTGCCGCCGCCGGGGACGCTCGTCCTTCCACAGTCCCCGCTCGGCCAGGATCGGCAGCACCCCCTCGCCGAACCAGTACGCGCCCTCGAGGTGCGGGTAGGCCGACAGCACGAACTCGTCGATGCCGAGCGCGGCATATTCCGCGATCCGGTCGGCGACCTGCTCGTGGCTGCCGACCAGCGCGGTGCCGGCGCCGCCGCGGACCAGGCCGACCCCGGCCCACACGTTCGGATAGATCTCAAGGCCGTCCTTCGAGCCGCCGTGCAGCTCGAGCATCCGCTTCTGGCCCTCCGACTCGCTCAGCCGCAGACCCTGCTGCACCTTGACGATCATCTCGGGGGAGATCCCGGCCAGCAGCCGGTCCGCCTCGGCCCAGGCCTCCGCGGCGGTGTCGCGGGTGATGGTGTGCATCCGGATGCCGAACCGGATCGGCCGGTCGTCCGGCCCACGGCCCTGCTCGGCGGCGAGCTTGCGGATCCAGGCGATCTTCTCGGCTACCGCGGCCGGCGGCTCGCCCCAGGTCAGGTACACGTCGGCGTGCTTGGCCGCGACGATCCCGGCGGCCGGCGAGGACCCGCCGAAGTAGACGGCCGGCACCGGGTCGGGGATCTGGTCGAGCCGGGCCGCGTCCACCGACAGGTGCTCGCCGTGGAAGTCGACGGTCTCACCGGCCCACAGCCGCCGGACGATCTCCAGGAACTCGTCGCACCGCTGGTAACGGGCGTCCTTGTCCAGGTAGTCGCCGTACATCCGCTGCTCGTGGCTCTCCCCGCCGGTGACCACGTTGAGCAGCAGCCGCCCGTCGGTCAAATTCTGGTAGGTGCCGGCCATCTGCGCGGCCAGGAACGGCGACACCAGTCCGGGGCGGAACGCGACGAGGAACTTGAGCCGCTCCGAGGTCTGGCTGAGCATCGCGGTGCTGAGCCACGCGTCCTGGCACCACGCGCCGGCCGGGGTCAGCGCCGCCTCGAAGCCGTTCGCCTCGGCGGCCCGGGCCACCTGCGTGAGATAGCCCAGGTCAGCGGGCCGTCCGGAGCCGCCCGCGGACAGTCCGTGCCCGCCGCCGACCACCTGACGCCCGTCGCCGCCGTTGGTGGGCAGGAACCAGTGAAACTTCAGCGACATGGGGCGTCCTTCGCTCGAAGACGAGATTACCTACAGAGTTACTAGGTTTTAGATCAACATCAAGATCTTTGGGGTACGGCAAAGCCGACCGCCCCATCGGCCCCGCCGATCCCTCAGCCCTCCCGGCGCCAGTCGCCACGCGCCACCGCCGCGGGGCTGGCTCCGGCCCGTGACACTCGCCGCGGGTCGCCGCCGTCGGCCCGTCCCGGCCCGCTGCGGACGTCGCTGGTCGCTGCCCGTGGGCACGTTCCGGTCCCGGCTGGTCGTCAGGGGTGTCTCCGGGTGGCGGAGGCACCCCTGACGACCAGCCGGGGGTCTGCCAGTGCGGCACTGGTCAGCGCGACGCGCCGGCCAGCCGGATGATCGTTTGCTCGAAGTCGTGGATCACCGGGGGCACCCGGTCGAACCGGCGGCGCAACAGCAACATCGTGACCGGCGGCACCGGCTCCGCCAACGGCCGCGTAGTGATCACCCCGGCCTGTTCCAGCGGGTCACCCACCACGCTGTAGTCCGGCAGGATCGTCGGCCCGGTCCCGTTCGCGACGAGCACCTTGCCCATCTCGGCGCCGTCGGTGGAGAACGTCTCCGGCGGGGGAGCGTCGCCGAACAACCGCTGCGCGAGCCGGTGCATCAGATACCCCGGCCGCATCGCCACGAACGGCCGCGCCCGCAACTCCTCGACACTGATCACGTCGAGCGCGGCGAGGGGGTCGTCGGCGCGGCAGCACACCACCGGCCGCCCGCGCAGCAGCACGGTCCGCTCCAGCGTCGGCGGGATCGGGTCGTCCGGGAAGACGTTCACCAGGCCCACGTCGAGCCGGCCCTCCAGCAGTGCTTCCTGGATCTCGCCCTGCAGCATCGCGGCCACGTCGACGGTGGTGTTCGGGTGCCCGGCGCCGAACTCGCGCACGGCCGGTACCAGCAGCGCCGACGTACCGGCGTTGACCGTGCCGACCCGGATGGTGCGGATCGTCCGGGCGTGATCGCGCGCCGCGTTCTTCAGCTGCGCCACCCCGGCCAGGATCTCCGCCATCAGCGGCAGCAGGTCCCGGCCCTCCCGGCTGACCCGGGCGCCGGCCCGGTGCCGTTCCAGCAGCGGAACGCCCAGCTCGCGCTCCAGGCTGCTGATGCCCTCGCTGAGCGCGGACTGCGACACGTGCAGTTGCTCGGCGGCACGCCGCAGCGACCCGTGCTGCGTCACGGCTGCCAGATATTCGAGCTGCTCCAGCCGCACGGCGGACACCTTTCCTGCTGTCAGGGCCGATCAGCGCCGGCCGAAGCTCTCAGACCGATCGGCGCCGGCCGACGCTGCCGGAGCCGATCGGCGCGGGTCGACGATGGCGGCGGTCAGACCGGGCTTACTCCCGCGACGGTCAAACCGAGCAGCCGACTCGCCTCCGCGGCCCCGTCCGGGTGGTGCTCGGTGGCCAGCGCGATCCCGGTGATCAGGTTGAGCAGGTCGGTGATCGTGACACCGGGCGTCACCATGCCGTCGGCGGCCGCGCGGCGCACCAGCGGCTCACCGGCCTCGGTCAGCCGCGCGGTCGCGCAGTGCTCGTGCCCCTCGCCCGCACCGGCAAGCTGGTCGCGGCCGTGAGTGGCTCCGCCGGGCGAGGCGGGCTGGTCGCGGCCGCCGGCTGCGGCGATGTGGTCGCGGTTCAGGGCCTCGGCCAGCCCGCGGGTGGTCGCGCCGAAGGTCAGCACCGAGCCGAGCCACTCCAGCAGCGCGGCGCGGCTGTCCGGGTGCCCGGCCAGGCTCGCCGCCTGCTCGGACAGCTCGTCGATCTGCTTGCGGAACACCGCTTCGAGCAGGTCATGGCGGGTCGGGAAGTGCCGCCGCACGGTGCCGGACCCGACGCCGGCGGTGCGGGCGATCTGCTCGAGCGACGCGTCGGTGCCCTGCTCGGCGACGGCCTGCTTGGCCACGGCCAGCAGCAACTCGTAGTTGCGGCGGGCGTCCGCGCGCTGGCCGGCCATCGCGCTCCTCACGGTGGTTAAGTGGCGGGGTCCGCCGTATCGTACTCTTCAAGAAACGGCGGACCCCGCCGTTTATCTCGGTCGCGAAGGAGAAGAAGATGTCCGATCCCGTTCTGGTCGTCGGCGCCACCGGAAAACAGGGCGGCGCCGCGGTCCGCTCCTTGCTTGCGGCAGATTTTCCGGTACGAGCACTGGTCCGCGACCCGGCCACCGACCGGGCGAAAGCAGTCGCCGCCCTCGGCGTCGAGCTGGTCACCGGTGATCTGAACGATCCCGCGTCGCTGCGCGCGGCGGTCGACGGCGCACGAACCGTGTTCTCGGTCCAGATGGCCCCGGTCAAGGACGGCGCCTACGACTTCCCCGGCGAACTCCGCCAGGCGGAAAACCTGATCGAGGCGGCCCGCACCGCCGGGGTGCCGCAGCTCGTGCACACCTCGGTGTCCGGTTCGGATCGGCTTGCCACGGCACCCGGCCGGGAGTCCGGCCGGTGGAAGCCGCTGGAGCCCTACTACGACACGAAGTCCGGCATCGAGCACGTCGTACAAAAAGCGGGTTTTGCTCGGTGGACCCTCATCAAGCCGGGCTTCTTCATGGAGAACTTCCTGCTCTCGGCGGCCTATCTGTTCCCGCGCGGCGTGGCGGGCGGCCTCGTGACCGTCGTCAAACCGTCCACGTGGCTGTCCCTGGTCGCGGTCCAGGACATCGGCGCCGCGGTCGCCGCCGCGGTCGCGGCGCCGCAGCGCTTCCACGAGGTCGAGCTGGAGTTGGCCAGTGACTACCTGCCGATGACCGCTATTGCCCAGGTGTTGTCCGACGCGCTCGGCGTCCCGCTCACCGCGCCGGACATGACGGAGGAGCAGGCGCTGGCGGCCGGAATGCCGCCCTACGCGGGCCTCCCGATGGAGCTGATGAACGTCGCCGGCCAGCCGGCCCGCCCGGAGTTCGCCCGCGCCCTGGGCATCCCGCTCACCTCGTTCGAGACGTGGGCCAGCACCCACATGCGCTGACCCGATCCCGGCTGGTGCTGAGGGCTGCCTGAACACCCTCGAGACAACCCTCAGTACCAGCCGAGGCCCGCCCGCCGAGGCCGCCCGCCGAGGCCGGTCGGCTGGTGCTGAGGGCTGTGTCAGCGGTCGTGAGGCGACCCTCAGCGCCAGCCGGGTTCGGATCGCGCGCGGCCAGCGCCCATTGCCGGCTGATGCGTTCACGAGGGAGCACCGCTGGCGACTTAGACCAGGCCGGCCGCGTTGTGCTCCGCGACCAGGCTCGGGAGTTCGTCGAGGGCGTCGATGCGGAACAGGCACCGCTCCGCCACGGCGGGCAGGTCGAGGATGTGTGCCCACGGGCCACGCCGGATCAGGCACGCCTGCATGCCGGCGTCCATGGCCGGGCGGGCGTCGTTGTCGGGCCGGTCGCCGACGTAGAGGATCGTCGACGGGTCGCGGCCGGCCTCGCGGATGACCCGATCAAAAAAGGCCGCCGACGGCTTCTGCGCGCCCCACCCGTGCGACGTGCCGATCACGTCCACCGGGAGGTCGAGGGCGCGCAGGATCGGCTCGGCGTGTGCGGGCTGATTGCCGGCCAGGCCCACCAGCAGGCCCTGAGCCTGCAGCGCGGTCAGGCACGCCCGCGCGTCCGGATAGAGGTCCTGTTCGCCGAACGACTCCGGCTGCCCGGCCGCCACCCGGCGCTCCGTCTCCACCGCGAGATCAAAATCGGGCCGGAACGTCCGGAACGTCTCCTGGTAGTCCAGCCCTCGGGCGATCACCGACCCGAACACCGCCGAGAACGTGTGCCGCGGCACGCCGAGCCAGTCCGCCCAACCGGCGAACTCCCGCGACTCGTCCAGGATGGTCCCGCCCACGTCGAAGAACACCGCGCCGATCATCAGCCGACCGTAAGGCCGGCGCGGCCGGTTCCCCAAGCCGTGCGCAGCTCGGCGATTGCCGAAGGGACCGCTCTGGCCCTCCGGTTCCAGCTCTGGCTGCTGCCGCTGGACGGCTCCGGCAGCCTCTCCTTCGTGAACGGTTGTTCCGATGTCGTCACGCTGACGCTCGACGGGAACGTGGTGACGCTGCGGGGGTCAGGGCCAGTTTTCGTACGTCGATCTGGTCGGTGCCACCGCCGCGTTTCTCCGGACGCTGATCGATACCGGGACCGCGAAGAGCCCCGCCCTGATCAGGCACCCCCTGATCGCATCGCTGTATCGCGAGAGCGGTGTGCGAGAACTGGGCCGTGCGCAGTTCCTGCGGCACTCGCACCAGGTGCGAAGGGCTCACGACCTCAGCGGGGCCGTGCCGGACAACACAACTGCCTGGTCATCTTCCCGCCGGTCGCCTCATGGTCATTGCGGCCCGGGTTGACCGCGGTCGACATAGTCAACTTACTTATCTAGCAACGCTAGACAAACGAGCGCTGTTAGATCTAGCGTTGCTCTGTCAGGTGTCAGCGCTAGATTTTGGGGTGGTCGTGGTGCTCAACGCGCTCGAGGTGTTCACCGTCGTGGTTGTCGGCGTGATGGTGGGCGTGGAGTTCGCCGTCGCCTTTGTGCTCAACCGGATCCTTGACGCCCTTCCGGACGACAGCGGACAGCTCGGCCGTGCCCACGGCGGCCGGATGCTCGGCGCCGTGATGCCGGTCTGGTACGTCGGCTCGCTCGTCCTCGTCGCGGTCTGGGCCGTCACCGGCTGGCGCGATCCCGGCGCCGGTCTCGTCGTCACCGCCGGCGCACTGCTGGTCCTCAGCGTGATCATGTCGATCCTGCTGCTCGTTCCGATCAACAACCGGAGCAAGACGTGGACGCCGGAAAACCGGCCCGCCGACTGGAAGCAGCAGATCAACCGCTGGGACCGCTTCCACTACGGTCGCGTCGCCGTCATCATCGCCGCGTTCGCACTGCTGGCCGCCGCCCACTGAGCCCCGGCCCGGCAATGCGCTGCCGACAACAAGCCGACAATGCGCCGCGACCCGCGGAAGTGGCTATCCGGCGGTCGCGCGGAGCAGGGCGTTGCCGCCCAGCAGCAGGACGTCGGCGCCGGCGATGAAGGCCATTCCCCGGCGCAGCAGCTGCGCCGCGCGCTCCGGGTCGGGGGCCAGGAAGCCCTGCACCACGTTGGTCAGGCCGACCAGCAGCAGCGGGACGCCGCCGATCAGCAGCAGGCCGACCGAGTTCGGGGTTTTGCCGGTCGCGACCAGCAGGGCGACCATCGTGGTCGGGAGGATGCCGAAGAACACCGCGGCGAGGCCCGCGTACCACTTCAGCGACCGCGTCGGGTCCATCGTCTGCACCCGCCGATGGTAACCGGCCGATCCCGCAGGCGATCGGGGCCGCTGGTCATACCCTTCCAGTTACAAGCTATATCGGACATAGGGGCTTGCCGCAAGGCCCTGGTCACCCCGCAGAATCGGCCGGTAACAGCGCCGATGCGAGAGGACGGTGAGCGGTGACCCGCTCAGTCGTGAACCTGTTCGAGGTCGACCGGAACGCGGTCGAGCTCGTCGGCGGTAAGGGCGCGCATTTGGGGGAGCTGTCGCGCATCGACGGCATCCGGGTCCCGGCCGGGTTCTGCGTCACCACCGCCGCGTTCGACCGGGTCCTGCCCACATGGAGTGAAGAGGGGGTCATCGCGGAGATTTCCGCGGCGGTCCGCGGGGACACCGCGTACGCCGTTCGTTCCAGCGCGACCGCGGAGGATGCGGCGGGGGCGTCGTTCGCCGGGCAGCACGACACGTACCTCAACGTGATCGGGGCGGCGGCCGTGCTCGAGCACGTGCGCCGGTGCTGGGCGTCGCTGTTCACCGAGCGGGCCGTTGCGTACCGGCTGCGCCACGGGGTCGAGCGGGACGCGGTGCGGATGGCCGTGGTCGTACAGGAAATGGTTTTTCCTCAGGCGTCGGGCGTCGCCTTCACCGCGGACCCGGTCACCGGGAACCGTAGGGTGACCTCGATCGAGGCCGGCTTCGGTCTGGGTGAGGCGCTGGTGTCGGGCCTGGTGAACACGGATGTCTACCAGGTGCGCGACGGCGCCGTGATCGCGGAGACGGTCGGGGCGAAACGGCTCGCCGTCCACGCCACGCCCGGCGGCGGGACCGCGCACCACGAGATCGCTCCGGACCGGCAAGGTCTGCCGGTGCTGACAACCCCCGAGATCGTACGACTGGCCGCGCTCGCCCGGCGCGTCGAGGAGCATTTCGGCAGCCCGCAGGACATCGAGTGGTGCCTGGACGACGACGGGTTCGCGATCGTGCAGAGCCGGCCGATCACCACGCTGTTCCCGGTCCCGCCGGCCCCCGACGACCGCAACCGGGTGTACGTCTCGGTCGGTCACCAGCAGATGATGACCGAGGCGATGCGCCCGCTGGGCCTGTCGGTGTGGAAGGCGACCTCGCCGGGGCACATGCTCGACGCGGGCGGGCGCCTGTTCGTCGACGTCACCGCGCGTCTGGCGTCGCCGAGCGCCCGCGCGGCACTGCTGCCGATGATGAGCCGCTCGGACCCGTTGATGGGTGACGCGATGCAGAACGTCGTCGACCGCAAGGACTTCGTCCCGGTGCAGCCGGAGGAACCCCTGGTCGCCCCGGGTGGCACTCCGCCGGCGCCGATCGCGACGGATCGCGCCGTGGTCACCGAGCTGATCGCGGAGCGGGAGGCGGCTCTCGTGACCCTGAAGCGTGACATCGCGCCGCTGACCGGTCCGGAACTGATCGATTTCGTGGTGGCCGACATCGGGCGGATCCGGCAGATCCTTTTCGGTCCACGGAACCTGCAGGCGATCATGGCGGGGATCGACGGCACCTGGTGGCTCAACGAGCACCTGGAGAGCTGGCTGGGTGAGACGAACGCGGCCGACACGCTCACCCAGTCGGCCCCCGACAACGTCACCTCGGAGATGGGGATGGCGCTGCTGGACGTCGCGGACGCCGTCCGTCCGTACCCTGAAGTGGTTGCCTTCCTGCGGAACCTGGAGGGGGACGACTTCCTGGACCGGCTGCCGGAGCTGCCCGGTGGGCGCGAAGCGCGCGCCGTGATCGAGGCCTACCTCGAGCGGTACGGCATGCGCTGCGTCGGCGAGATCGACATCACCCGGCCGCGGTGGAGCGAGCACCCCGCCGCGATCGTGCCGATGATCCTCAGCAACGTCCGCAACGCGGAACCGGGCGCGCGGGAACGGCGCTTCGAGCAGGGCCGGCAGGACGCGCTGCGCAAGGAGCGCGAGGTGCTGGCCCGGCTGCGCTCACTGCCTGGCGACGGCGCGGCCAAGGCGGCCGAGACGAAGCAGGTGATCGACCGGGTCCGGACCTTCATCGGTTACCGGGAGTATCCGAAGTACAACATGATCGCCCGCTACTTCGTCTACAAGCGTGCCCTGCTCGCGGAGGCCGAACGCCTGGTGGCGGCCGGGGTGCTCGGCGACGCCGAGGACATCTACTTCCTGACCTTGGAAGAGCTGCAAGATTTGGTACGTACCCAGCGTGCCGACGACCGGCTGATCGACGAGCGCAAGGCGGCGTTCGCGTCGTTCCGCATTCTCGTCCCGCCCCGGGTGCTCACCTCGGAGGGCGAGGCGGTCACCGGCGCGTACCGGCGCGCCGACCTGCCGTCCGGCGCGCTGGCCGGGCTGGCGGTCTCGGCCGGCGTCGTCGAGGGCCGGGCCCGGGTGCTGCACGACCTGGCCGACGCCGACCTGGCGCCGGGCGACATCCTGGTCACCGCGTACACCGATCCGAGCTGGACGCCGGCCTTCGTCGCGGTCAGTGGCCTGGTGACCGAGGTCGGCGGCCAGATGACCCACGGCGCGGTGATCGCCCGCGAGTACGGCCTGCCCGCCGTGGTCGGCGTCGAGAACGCCACCACCCTGATCAGCGACGGTCAGCAGATCAGGGTGCACGGCACCGACGGCTACGTCGAGCTGCTCTGAGCCCGCTGTCAACTGTGGCTGGCGGTACCTTTTGTTCGGTGGCTGGCCGGATCGGAACGGTTGCCGTATTCGCCCTAGCGTGACGCCATGCGCCGTATTTCCGTGGTCACCGCCCTGATCGTCCTGACCGGAACGACCGCCGCCGCGTCGCCACCCGGTGGTGGACTGCAGCGGTCTACCGACGCCATTCATGCGCTCGGCGCCATCGGTGTGCAGGCCCGCGCTGTCGGTGCCGACGGCCGCTACCACGTGGCCACCAGCGGTGTCGCCGACCTGAGCACCGGGCGGCCGGTGCCGCCGGACGGCCGGTTCCGGATCGCCAGCGCCGGCAAGACCTTCACCGCCGTCGTCGTCCTCCAACTCGCCGGCGAGGGACGGCTGCGGCTCGGCGATCCGGTGGAGCGCTGGCTGCCCGGTGTCGTCCGCGGCAACGGCAACGACGGCCGGCGCATCACCGTGCGCCAATTGCTGCAGCACACCAGCGGCCTGCAGGACGACATCCCGGACTACGCCACCGAGGCCGACTTCCAGCGCCATCGCTACGACGTCTACTCGCCGGAACAGCTGGTGGCGCGGGCGCTGGCGAACCCGCCCGCCGCCGGGTGGCACTACTCGAACACCGGGTACGTCCTGCTCGACATGATCATCGAGCGGGTCACCGGCCGGCACTGGTGGGACGAGGTGCGGCGGCGGATCGTCGGGCCGCTTGGGCTCACCGGGACGTCCTGGCCGGGGGACTCGCCCGCGATACCGGGCCCGCACGCCCGGGCGTACCAGCCGTTCGAGGCGGGCCCGCCGATCGACGTCACCGAGCAGATCATCCCCGACCCCGGCTCAGCGATCATCTCCACGACCCAGGACCTCAACACCTTTTTCCGTACGCTGTTCAGCGGCCGGTTGTTGCCCCCGGCGCAGCTCGCCGAGATGACCCGTATCGTGCCGGTCGCCCCCGAGCTGGCGGCCCTGCTGCCCGGCGCCCGGTACGGCCTCGGCATCTTCCAGCGCCCGCTGCCCTGCGGCGGCACGTACTGGAGCCATCCCGGCGGCTGGGGCGGCTACCTCACCGACAACGGTGTCACCGCGGACGGCCGGCGCAGCGTCGTTCTGTCGGTCAGCAGCGTGCTCGGCACCGGGCCGGACGACTACGTCCGCCAGCAACACGCCGCCGACGCCCTCGTCGAAGGCACACTGTGCGCGGCGGGCGGCTGAGGTCAGACCGTGCAGGTGCCCGGCGGCAGCGAGGGTGAGCTGATCTGCGCCATCGACTGGTTGACCTCGGTGAACGTGGCGAGCTGGCGGTACTGGTCGCCGACCAGGACGTCGATCACGTCGGTGGTGCGGGTGGGCACGAAGACCGGCTCGGCCTGACCGAGGAAGAACGCCCGGATCCACTGGGCGGCGCCGACCGTCTTCGGGCCGAACTGGATCACCGCGACCTGCTTGACCTTGGTCTTGGACTTCCCGGGCTTCTGCACCACGAAGCCCCGGCCCTTGAAGTCGGCGGTCACCTGATCGGCCAGACCGGCGGTCTTGGTCCCGTTGAGCACCCGGATCTTCACCTCGGACGGCTCGTCGGGAAGCGTGAGGTTCACCCGCACCGCACCGGCCGGGCAGTCGTCCGCTGCCGCCGTCCCCTGGGTGTCGCGCACCAGCGAGACCACCACCACGATGATCGCTGCGACGGCTAGGAAGCCGATGACTAGGTAGGCCCGGATACGCGCGTAACTCACGCATGATTAGACGCATGCCGATCGCATTTCGTGTACTCGAGAGGCGAGGAAGCGACGCGCGTCACAGCCTGAGCGGTGAACCGGTGACGCCCCGCAATCAGAGGACGACGACGAGTTTGCCTTGGGTGTGGCCGCGTTCGGCGTCCCGGTGCGCCTCGGCGATCTTGTCGATCGGGTACGTCGCGGCCAGGTGCGGCGTGTATCCGCCCTTTTCCCCCAGGGCGGCCCCCTCGGCGAGCACCGCGGAGTCGTTCTCCGCGTAGAGGTGCCGCACCCCGAGCTCGAGGGCGCCGGCAGCGTCGGCGACGGTCACCACGGTGTCCGGCCCGCCGGCGATCGCGACGAGGTCGGCCAGCGACCCGGAGGCGGCCGCGTCGAGCACGGCGTCCACTCCGGACGGCGCCAGACCGCGGACGCGATCGGCAAGCCCTTCACCGTACGTCGTGGGCAGCGCGCCCAGGCTGCGCAGGAAGTCGTGCTTGCCGGCGCTCGCGGTGCCGATGACCGTCGCGCCGCGGGCCACGGCCATCGCCACGGCGGCGCTGCCGACGCCACCCGCGGCACCCTCGATCAGCAGTGTGCGGCCGGCCAGGTCGCCGAGGGCGTTGAGTGCCCGCCCGGCCGTGGCGACGGCCAGTCCCGCCCCGGCGGCCTGCTCCAGGGTCCACTGCTGCGGCACCGGCGCCCAGGCGGACAGCACGGCGTACTCCGCGGAGGCGCCGAGAACGCCGCCGAGGCCGAACACCCGGTCACCGACGGTCACTCCCGTCACGCCGTCACCGACCTCGTCGACGATGCCGGCGGCGTCCCGGCCGGGGATCGCCGGCAGGGGTGCCGTAGTCGTGGTAGCGGGCTGCACGCATGAGAACTCCTCGGTAGGTGATCACTTTCTCTGGAAAGTAACTTACGGTTGATTACTTTCCGCGGCAAGCGTTTCCCGGATCACTTTCCGCGGCAAGTGTCCGGGTGCTACGGTCGCGCCCATGGGGGCGGATCATGAGTTGGCGCCGGCCCAGGCGGAGACCTGGGAGTCGCTGCTGGCGGTGCTGCTCTGGCTGCCCGCGACCCTGGAGACCCGGCTCAAGCGGCAGGGGCTGAGCCACGCCGAGTTCCTGATCCTGTGGTGCCTGACCCAGCATCAGGACCGGCCGCACACGATGAGCTCGCTCGCCGAACTGTCCCGGGTCACCCCGTCACACCTGTCCCGGATCGCCGCCCGGCTGGAGAAGCAGGGCCTGCTGGTCCGCGAGCCGGACCCGGCCGACGCCCGGTACACGATCGCGTCGCTCACGGCGGCGGGCTCGCGGAAGTACGCCGAGGCGGCGCCCGGGTACTACGCGACGCTCCGCGAGCATCTGTTCGGCCGGCTGACCGACGAGCAGGCCCGGCAGCTCGGCGGGATCACCGGGCAGATCGCGCGCTCGCTGGACCCGCGCGCGAGCTGACCTACTCGGCACGCTCATTGTTGACCATGTGGAAGTGGGTGCAGCGGCCCTCGCCGTCGAACGTGACGGTCCACTGGTTGTCGAACACGCCCAGCTCCGCGTAGGTCCCGGTGCCGTCGATCGTCGCGGTGGCGCCGTCGATCGCGCGGAGCGTCCAGGTGAACTCCCAGCCGCCCTGCTGCCAGGCCCACCGGCCGCGCCAGCCCTCGACGATCGCGTCCCGCCCGAGCCAGTGGGTCGGGTAGGGCTCCTCGTGATACTCGCCGTCCGCGGCGAAGAGGGCGGCGATGTCGGCGGGGTCGTTGGTGCGCCAGGCGTGCTCATACCGCCCGACCCAGGCCGCGACGGCGGCCGCAGTGATCGTTTCCATGCCCTGATGCTGTCCGAGCACCCGCAATCGTGACAGGGTGCACTACACCCACCTGCGGCCCGGTTGGCTCTGAGGGCCGCTATGAGGTCGACGCCGCAGGACGCCGTCGCCGCGGAAGGGGCCGCTGATGACTGCCGATGACACGCTCGCCCGGATCGCTCAGGGTGTTGACCTGCACCATCACCGGGGTGAGCGGGAGGCCGCTCGGGTGCTGTTCGCCGAGATCTGGGCGGAGATCGGTGGTGAGCGGGGAGATCCGCTGCACGTCTGCGTCCTGGCCCACGCGATCGCCGACGTGCAGGACGACGTGCGCGAGGAACTGGCCTGGGATCGACGCGCGCTCGCGGCGGCCGACCTGCTCACCGACGCCAGGATGGCGGCGGCCGGGCTGACCCTGACCGCGGGCGGGCTCTATCCGTCGCTGCACCTCAACCTGGCCGACTGCTATCGCAAGCTCGGTGACCTCGACCAGGCGCGCGAGCATCTGCGGCGAGCCCGGAACGGGATCGGTGCGCTCGCCGACGACGACTACGGCCGCCTGATCAGAGACGGACTGGCCCGGCTGACACGGGAGCTGGCCTGACGGTGCGGGTTCAGCCGTGCGGCGCGTGGTGACCTGCCGTCGGACAGCTCGTGGCCAGGACCCGCGGTATCTTGAGGCCGCTGGCCCATCGACTTCCGGGAGGTGTCCATGACTGCAGAGATGGTCGCGCCGGCCTGGATGCATGAACAGGTCACCGCCGAGCAGTACGCGTCGTGGACCGAAGAGCAGTGTGCGGGCATCGAGATCGTGGATGGGATGGTTCTCGTGAGTCCGAGTGCGTCCAAGCGCCACAACCGCCTGGCCCGGCTTCTGGCGAACGCCTTGGACGCTGCGGCCGGACCTGATTGGAACGCTGACACCGACTTCGACGTCCGGCTGCAGGACGTGCCGTTGAACAACCGTCGTCCTGACGTGACGGTGTACCGGGCGGAGACCATCGACGTCACGCCGACACGGCCCGAGCATGTGCTTCTGGTGGTCGAGGTGGTCTCACCCGGTTCGGAGACGACCGACCGGATCGTCAAGGCGGATCAGTATGCGAGGGCTGGCATTCAGTTCTATTGGCGTGTCGAGCAGGCGGCTACCGGTGCACCGCTGGTTTATACGTATGTTCTCGACCCGGCGACCGGCCGCTACCGCGACGGGGACGTCTTCGCCGGCGTCGTGAAGCTGGTCGCACCCTTTGCCGTCGAGATCGATCTCAGCCAGACCTGACCCCGCTCCGGATCAAGCTCGTCCGCACCGTCGCCTGAGGGTCAGCTGGGCACCGGGGTGAGGGTGACCTGGCCGTCGCGGGCCGCGCCGACCAGGGCGAAGCCGGATCGGTCGACGTCGCAGCAGAACGGCAGATCGCTGGACAGGTCGACGCGGTCGGCCGCGGGTTTCCGGGCGTAGGACCGGGCGTGCTCGGCCGCGCCGGCCACGATGCCGGCGACCAGGTCGGCCCGGCTCGGCTCGGATCCGTGGAGCAGAGCGCTCAGATAGGTCGCGCAGGCCCGGTCCTCGGCGGTCGACCCGGTGCAGACGATCGCGTACCGGGCGCCGGGGTGACGGCGGGCGATCCAGCGTGCGGTGGCGCCGACGTTCGCCGCGGACACCGCGAGCAGGGCCGCCGGGTTCCGGTGCCGCGCCAGCCCGCGCGTGCCGTTCGTGGTGGCCTGGATCAGCCCGCGGCCGTCGAGCCGGGCCGTCGCCATCTCGGCCGGTGAGTTGCCGAAGTCGAAATCCGCCGGCCGCAGCCCGTTCTTCTCACCGGCCAGCAGCCGATCCGGGTGCGATCGTCGAAAGGCGCGGCCGGCCTCCACCGAGGGCACACAGACGATGTCCGTCGCGCCGCGCTCGAAGGCCACCGCCGCCGTGGTGAAGGCACGGATCACATCGACGACCACGACGACGGCGCCGGGCGGCACCTCGGCATCCCCATCCACGATCGACACGTCTGCGATCTTCCGGTGGACCGTCCCGGCGCGGCAAGGTGATTCCCGCGGCGGGATCAGGTGCCGGTGCGGGCCGCGCGGGACTCCAGGTAGCGCTGTTCCGGCAGGCTCAGGGTGCGGCGGGCGGCGGCTCGGTAGTGCTCGCGTGCCGCGGCCGGGTCACCGGCCAGCTCGAGCAGGTGGGCGCGGACCGCGGCGAGCCGGTAGTGCTCGGCCAGCACCGGGTCGGTCGCTGCGGCGTCCAGGTCGGCGAGCGCGACCGCCGGGCCCTCGACCATGGCCCGCGCCACGATCCGGTTCAGCGTGACCATCGGGCTGGGCGCGATCGCGTGCAGCATGCCGTACAGAACAAGGATCTGCGGCCAATCGGTGGCCTCGGCGCGCGTCGCCTCGTCGTGCACCGCGGCGATCGCGGCCTGCAGCTGGAAGGGGCCGAGACGGGCCCGGGGGAGCGTCGCGGTCAGGATCGCGACGCCTTCGGCGATCGCCGCGGCATCCCAGCGCCGCCGGTCCTGTTCGGCGAGCGGGACCAAGGCACCGTCCGATTGTGTACGGGCCGGCCGGCGCGCGTCGGTGAGCAGCATCAGCGCGAGCAGCCCGGCCACCTCGCCCTCGTCCGGCAGTTGCCGGTGCAGCTGCCGGGTGAGCCGGATCGCCTCGCGGGTCAGCTCCACCCGGTGCAGGCTCGGGCCGGAGCTGGCCGTGTAGCCCTCGTTGAAGATCAGGTAGAGCACGTGCAGCACCGCGTCGAGACGGTCGCCGAGCTGCTCCGGCGCGGGCATCTCGAAACGCCCGCCGGCCGCCCGGATGCGCTGCTTGGCCCGGCTGATCCGCTGGCCCACGGTCGGTTCCGGGATCAGCAGGGCGCGGGCGATCTCCGCGGTGGTGAGCCCGCCGACCGCCCGCAGGGTGAGCGTCACCTGCGACGGCGTGGACAGCGCCGGATGGCAGCAGAGGAACAGCACGGTCAGCTCGTCGTCGCGTACCTCGGGGAGCGGCTCGACAGCGACCGCCTCCTCGCGCTTACGGCGCGCCGTGTCGTTGCGCAGCGCCTCCACCCGCCGGCGCGTGGCGACGGTGACCAGCCACCCGCGCGGCGACGCCGGGATCCCCTCGGCCGGCCACTGCCGGGCGGCCGCGAGCAGCGCCTCCTGCACGGCGTCCTCGCAGGTGTCGAAGTCGCCGTAGCGGCGGGTCAGCGCGGCCAGGACCTGCGGCGCGCACTCGCGCAGCAGGTCCTCCAGGCCGGTCAGATGTCCCATTCGCTCAGGTCCAGCACCGGTCGCACCTCGACCTGGGTGTATCCGGCGTCCGGCACCTGGGCGGCCCAGCCGATCGCCTCGTCCCGGCTCGCGCAGTCGATCAGGTAGAAGCCGGCCAGGTGCTCCTTGACCTCCGGGTACGGCCCGTCCGAGGTGATCGTGCGGCCGTCGCGGACCGAGACCTGGGTGGCCAGTTGCGGGTCGGCGAGCCCCTCGCTGGCGACCAGGACCCCGGCCTCACGCAGCTGCTCGGTCAGCTTCAGGTGCCCGACGCCGAAGTCGAAGCGCTGCTGCTCGGACAGGGTTTCCCAGATCTCCAGGGTCCGCGGGTTGGACTGGACCAGGATCACGTACTTCATCGGTGCACTCCCTCGTTTTATCGTCACGGTGGTGTCGAAACCGCGGTCGACGGCTTCGACATACCCACGAAAGCCGTTCGTGCGAGAGAGGAACCGCCGTGGAAGAGATCCGCAAGGTCATCGAGGCCCGGGCCGCGCTGCTGGAGAAGGGCGACGTCGACGCCATTGTGGCGTACTACGCGCCGCAGGTGGTCCAGTTCACCCTGGCGCCGCCGCTGCGTCAGCCGGCCGGGATGGACCCGGCCGGGCTGGCGGCGTGGATCGCCGGGTTCGAGGCGCCGCCGCGCCGCGAGGTCACCCAGCTGGAGATCACCACGGACGGCGACGTCGCGTTCGCGACCAGCATCGACAGCATGGCGGCGACGCCGCGCGGGGCGAGCGAGGGCTTCCGGATGTGGTACCGGGTGACGACCGGGCTGCGCCGGATCGACGGGCGCTGGCTGATCACCCACGAGCACCAGTCGGTGCCGTTCGAGATGGACGGCTCCCTGCGGGCGTCGGTCGACCTGGAACCGTGACGGCCTTTTCACTCATGCCAAGATCAGGTTGTGGATTGGTCGCGGCCGCTCGACGGCATTGAGGACGTCGCGTGGGGCGAGTTCGAGCGGGGTGTCGCGGTCGCGGCGGCGCTCGCGAGCCTGGCCCGGGCGACGCCGGAGCAGGCCGGGCCGATCGCCGACGACATCGATCAGCTGCTGGAGCACTGCAACATCTACCAGCCGGCGGCGGTGCCCGCGGTGGGCGTCCTGGCCCGGATCGCGGCCGCGCACCCGTGTGACGAGGCGAGTGAGCAAGCGCTGCGGCTCATCGACGGGATCGCCTTCGGCTGGACCGACGGTGCGACCGACGAGGAGCGGCAGGCCCGCCGGGCGGAGCTGCGCACCGTGCTGGTGAGCAGCGTGCCGGCGCTGCGGGAGGCGGCCCGGGTGGTGCCGGGGGTACGGCGGCAGGCGTTGCGGCAGGTCGAGCAGATCAGCACCGGAGTGCTGCCGGGCGGGGTGTGGGATCCGCGGTGGCGTGGCGTGGCCCGCGCGTTCATCGAGCGGGATGCGTCTCGGGTGTGGGCGGTGACCGTCGCCGGACGGTCGTTGCTGCTCCTCAGCGGATCGGGTGGACCGGCGGCGCTCTGGGACCCGGCCACCGGGGAACGGGCCGGTCCGGCGCGGCCGCACGACGGCTACGGCAGCCGGGCGCACGCCGACGGCGACGGCGGCCGGTCGCTCGTCCTCACCGAGGCGGAGGTGGCGGCCGCGAGCCGTGGACTCCCCGAGACGGAGTCACGGGCTCTGTTGAGGGCGGCCGGTCACGCCCGTCCCAGCCGGTGGCGCTCCTGGTTCCGGCTGTTCTCGCGGGCCGGCTCGCCTCTCGACCGGATGAAGGGGGCGCGCGTCCCCTTCGAGAGTGCCGGGCGGCCCTGCGTGGCGATCGGCGTCAGCGGCGCGTTGCGTCGTTTCGACGCGACCACCGGCGAGGAGATCGGCCCGGAACTCGCCTTCGGCGACGGTGACCTGCCGCCGGCGGTCTGTGCCTATCAGCAGGACGGCCGCCCGATCCTGGCCGTCGGCGCGCACCGGCAGATCCACCGGCTCGACGCCGAGACCGGTGAACCGGCCGGTCCGCTGCTGGACGGCCACCCCGAGGAGATCACCGGCATCGCGGTGGCCTCGGTCGGTGGCCGCCCTACGCTCTACGCCGCGACGTCGCTGGGCGTGTTCCGCTGGGATGCCTGGACCGGCACCCCCTGGCCGGCCGAATCCGATCAGTACGAGAACGGGTCGTAGCCGGTGTTGTTGCAGGTGCGGCGCTGGGCGATGCAGTTGCGCACGCGCTGGTTCATCGCGGCGGCGTCCCACATCAGGAACGCGTCGCCGTGCATCGACGAGGCGCTCTTGCCGTCCGGGTCCGAGGAGAGGTAGTAGCCGGCCTTCGTGCCCTTCGCGCCGTACGCGATGTCGAACGTCAGGGCCGGGATGCGGACCGGGTGGGCGGCCGGGCAGCCGTCGTTGGTGCCGAACGCGACGTGGTCCTTGTGGTTCGGGCTGTCCAGGTTCTTGCCGTCCCAGCAGTCCGGGAACTGCAGCTGGTAGTGCAGGGTGGCCGGGTTGCCGCAGATCGGCCAGTTGCCGTTCGTGCTGCGGGTGTCGCCGTCGATGTTGCCGGGGCCGTAGAAGGCGCAGTAGAACTGGCCCTGCGTGCCGCGCGGGGTCGGCTTCTTCTTTTTGGCGTCACCGGCGATCATCCGCAGGCCGTTCGGGATCGGCACGATGCCCGTCGAATTGGTGCGGATCGAGCGGTAGTAGACCCGGAACCCGGTGGTCTCGACCGGCTTCTTCGTCGCGGCCTCGTAGAGCGTCGGCACCCAGTAGGCGGAGTGGTCGACGGTCGGCTTGCAGGTGGTGGCGGTGAACTTCGTCAGGTCACCGGCCGTGGTGCCGGCGTCGACGGCCTTGTTGCCGACGAACGAGTGCATGTGCGAGGCGCCCGGCAGGCCCGGGAAGACGATCGGGTCGTCGGCCTTGCGGTGGCTGTACTTGCAGTCGGCCCGGAACTCCGGCAGGTTGCCCGCGTCGCCGGGGGCCTGGGCCTTGGTGGCCTGGTACTTGGCGAGCTGGGTGTTCCAGGCGGCCTGGTCGACCGGGATCCAGCCGCCCTTGGGTGCGGCGGCGGCCTGCTGCGTGGCCGCCTTCGACGCGGGTGCGGCTTTTGTGGAGGCGGAGACGGCGGCGGATGTGGGTGCGGATGCGGACGCCGGTGCGGCTGCCTGACCGGCCGGCGGGGTGGCCGGCGGGCGGTCCGCGCTCGCCTGCTGCGGTTGCTGCTCGGTGGCGGCGTCGGGCCGGCTCGCCCACACGGCCGCTCCGGCGATCAGGGCGACGGCCACACCGGCGGCGGCGATGGCCAGGGCCCGCGGGCGCCGGGCGTGCCGGCCGGGACGCGCCGGCGTCGGGTCGGGCTCGCGGAACGTGGAAGACGGCACAACTAACTCCCCAGCAGGCGGCGCAGACGACATGGCCGGGATCGAGCGGCCGCCGGAATGGTAGGCAGGCCAGTTGCGCGCCGCACAGGCACTTAAAGCAAAACAAAAGAAGAACTGCCCATTCGTACGCAGTTTCCGGACGCTATCCAGAAAGTGTTATTCGCCGTCCCGGCGCGCGTCGGCCGGTGGCGCGGCCGGGCCGGAAATCCGCGCGGACCTCGCGCGAGACCACCGCGGGACGTGGCTCGTAGCCTACGGACGTGCGCCCGCTATTCGTACCAGAAAGGGGTGATGATGAGCGGAAGCGGCCTTGCGTGAAACGAGGGTTTCCGGTTTGTCATCGGACGATTCTGCCTGTCGTTCACGGCAGGGCGCTGCCGGCCCGCTGGATGCCGAAGTTGCGGGCCACCAGGTCGGTCACCAGTGACGACATCGTCTGGGTGTCGCCGCCGGTGGCGGTCCACAGCATGGCGGCGGCCGCGCCGTCGATGCGTACCGTCACGGCGGGCAGGAGGCGCGCCTCGGCCACGATCGGGGGGCCGAGGTCGATGGTGGCCGGCGCGGGCCGGGGCACGGTGGCCGGCGCGGCCTTGGCCTCGGGCGCGGGGTCGTGGCAGATCAGGCAGCCGCCGGTGGTGCCGGTGAGGACGTACTTGGTCACCGCCACCCGGTTCACCGGCTTCCAGGAGCGCTGCCCGCACCAGGAGCAGGCGACACCCGGCAGGTAGGCCTCGGCGGCGGCGTGCGCGTCGGCCGCCTCCCGCGGGTCCTCGGTGTGCTCACCCGGGCGCTGCAGCGCACCCGGGTTCCGGGTCAGCGCGAGCCACCGCGGCTGGGCGCCGCCGGGCGCGCACGCCCAGTAGCGTTGCGCCCGGGCGAAACCGTCGCCGTTGGCCCGGGGATGACGCCGTAGCGCCAGGTGGAGCAGCCCCCGCCCGTCGGGGCCGATCGTCAGCGTGAAGCGGTCTACCTGTTCGGTCACGGCCCGATGATCGGCATCACTCCGGCGGCCACGAGAAAATGTTTCGGCCTGAACCCCGGCTGCTACCCGGCGCCGGGCGTGGGCTGGTGCTCGGGGGTGTCTCGCGGCCCGCGAGACACCCCCGAGCACCAGCCGGAGAAGGGCGGCGCGCTGCGGCCCGGACCGGCTGCGGCGTCGCGCGGGTCCGGCCGGCGGTTACTCCCCGACCAGGTGTGCGAGCAGCGCGAGCACCGCTCCGGTGACGCCCCAGACCAGGGTGACCTGGCCGAGGACGACCGCGGTGGTGCGGGCGCCGGAGGGGGCCGTGCCCGGTTGCTGGAGGGCCCGGACCGCGGCGAACGGTGACAGGGCCATCAGAAACGCGAGGGCCGCCGCGGGCACCGCATAGATCATGTTCTGGTCGGAGCACGAGTCGCTGAAGCAGGCCAGCGAGATCACGGCGGCGAAGAGGAAGTAGATCACCGGCAGGGCCGCGACGACGATCGCCACCCAGAGCGCGATCGTCGCGTTCCGTGAGGCGGGGAGCCAGGCCGAGCGCTGCGGCGGGAAGACCGCCGGGCCGGTGGGGGTGTTCGTCGATGCGGTGGACATGTTGATGATCATGTCAGGTCACCGCCGTCGATATCGGTGTCGGTTCCCCGGGCCGGTCGGGCATGATCCCGAGCATGGTCACCTACCGGTTGCTGCGACAGACGAGCCGCTCCTGCCGATTCGCGAAGGTCACCGTCGAGGTCGCGCCGGCGGGCGAGACCGAGGTGGACGTGACCGCCACCGTCGACGAGGACCGGCGGCGGGAGGCCGTGCTGGGTGCCCGATGGGCCCTGCGCGGCGCCGCCCCGGCGAAGGTGACCGTGGCCGACGTGGTCACCACCGAGATCGACACCGGGATCGGGGACGTCTACGAGGCCACCGCCCGTGCGGTGTGGCAGGCGCTGGGTGTCGAGCACCAGGTGCCGCACGTCGGGTTCAGCGATCCGCTGATGGTGACCACGTGGCTGGGCGACATGGCCGGCCAGCGTCTGCTCGACGTGACCGAGGCGCGGCACCGGGGAGCAGGCCTGCTGCACGCCTGGCTGCACTTCGAGCATGCCATCACGGTCGGGCTGCACGGCCGTGGCGACACGTTGCTGCTGGCGAAGGAGTATCCGTACCCGGCGTACGACGAGACCCGGGTCGGGCCGGCGTCACGGCCGGACGTGCTGGCCGGATTCGTCGGCGGGCGGCTCGTCGACGGCGCGATCATTCTCGGCCACGACGGCGGGGCGGTGTGCGCTGGGCTGGTGCTGCGCTTCGACCGGGGTGACCTGGTGATCGGTTCGCTCGGCGACGAGTGGGTGCTGGCCGTGGACACCGCGCCGGAGACGATCAGTGCGCAGTGGACCACGCAACCCTTTGTCGGCGGGTAGGCCGAGCAGGTCGGCGACGGCGGGGGCAGGCAGCGGCGCACGATCGCGGTCGGGTCCCGGGCGCGCCCGAGCCACCGGCCTTCATCGGCTCAGGGCGACGGGCCGCACGGTCATCGGGGGCAGCGGGTGCCAGCTGGCGGTGACGTCGCGCATCAGCAGCCCGCAGTCCGGGAGCGCGGAGCCGGGCGGGAACCGGACCGGGTTGTCGAAGAACGTGGAGCGCACCGAGGTCAGCTCGACCGCGGTGACCCGCCAGTCCGGGGTGCGCAGCTCCATGCCGTCGAGCCGGGTCGGGTCCGGCGTGCTGGAGAAGCCGGCCGCTCCGCGCCGGAAGAACTCCGACGCCTGGTCCAGGTTGTCGAAGAGGTGACTGCCGGTCAGGGCTGCTGTCGTGCGCACGCAGACGTCGGCGTCGCGGAAAGCGATCCGCAAGGCGTCGGGATTTTCCTGTACGTCGAAGCGGCTCAGCCGGTGATGCCCCGGGAAGACGCGGCCGCCGGCCCAGGCGTTGAGCCGGGAACCGGTGTCGCGGCGCGGGATGTAGACGCCGTGGGCGACCCCGCCGGGGGTGTCCCACTCGACGGCGATCCGGTGCGCGCCGTTCTCGCTGCGCAGGCCGATCGGTGCGGGCAGCCCGGGCGGGCGCACACCGGCCAGCCGGATCAGGCAGATGCCGGCCACCGCCCACCCGTTGACGACCTGCGGGCGCAGCGGTGCGGGCAGCAGTCGCGCGGTGGTCTCCGGGTCGGTGCGGTAGTTCACGAGCAGGCGGCGCTCGATGACGCTCACCAATCGAGGGGCTCTCATCAGGGTGCCTTCCCTCTTCCGGGCCGGTTTTGAGCGGTCGCTCAAGTCGGAGCCTACGCCGGATTGAGCGACCGCTCAACCCGGTTCTCGCTAGGCTGCGGGGATGGTCCGGGATGAGCTGATGCGGTTGCGGGAGCGCGCGGAGGCCGAGGCGGTGACGCTGGCCCGGGATCTGGAGGCGCTGTTCGCGGCGTCGCGGGACTCGAACGCCGACGACGAGCACGATCCGGAGGGCGCGACGATCGGCTTCGAGCGGGCTCAGCTGACCGCGCTGCTGGCCGCCTCGCGGGAGCGGATCGCCGAGGTGGACGACGCGCTGGGCCGGGTGGACGCGGGGACCTACGGCGTCTGCGAGCGATGCGGGCAGGTGATCGCGGGGGAGCGGCTTGCCGCGCGGCCGTTCGCCCGCCACTGTATGGCGTGCGCTTGATCTTTTTTGGACAGTGGACCCGGGTCGCGGCGGTGGTGCTCGGGGCGCTGCTGCTCGGTGTCGTGGGCGCCACCGCGGGGTCGTGGGTGGCCGGGCGGGAGTTCGGGGCGCTGCCGGACGACGTCGAGGCGGTGCGCCTGGCGCAGGAGATCCTGCCGGGTGCGGCGGTGGCCGAGGAGATCGACCGGCACGACTTCCTGTACGGCGCGCACCTCGGCGACGAGGAGTACGGGCCGGGGTATGTGCAGATCTCGTACCAAAAAGGGGTTGATTGCGACCTGGACCGGCTCGCCTGGCAGAACGCGGCGAAGCACGGCTGGGAGGAGGCCGGTGCGATAACCGGCCGGCAGTGCTCGAGCTGGAACTTCCGGCGCGGCGACCTGGTGATGGCCTATGCGCACCAGGGGTCCGGCACCGAGGTGACGTTCTACCGGTCCACGACGAGGTCCACGATCGGTGCGTTGATCGGTGCGCTGGGCGGGATCCTGGCCGGTGTCGCGGTGTTCCGGCCGCTGAGCCGTCGGCCGGTGGTCCTGCTCGCGGCCTTGATCCCGCCGGCGCTGATCCTGGTCCCGGTGACGGGGCTCGTCGTGGTGGCCGCGGTGTCCGGCGTCGAGGGGCCGACACCCCAGTTGTGGAGTGTCTGGCCCGCTCTCGCCCGGCTTGTCTTTTCCTGAGGCCTTTCTTCTATCGAGGGTCGTAGCCGCCGCCGGCGATGTCCTCCAGCAGCGACGGGCGGGACGGCTTCCAGCCGAGAACGGTGCGGGCCTTCTCGCCGGTGGCCTGCTGGTCGAGCAGCAGTGCCGCGCCGAAGCCGCCGAGCCGGTCGACAAGCGCGTCCGGGGTCTCCGGCACCACGCGGCCCTGCAGGCCGAGGCGGTGGCTGGCGGCCTCGCCGAGCTCGCGGACGGTCGGGTTGTCGCCGCTGACACCGAGGAAGACCTCGCCGGTCGCGCCGTGCGTGAGGGTCGCGAGGTAGAGCTCGGCGAGGTCGTCGACGTGCACGCTGGTCCAGTGCTGGGTGCCGGGGCCGACCAGTCTCAGCGCGGCGGGCTCGCCGGCCTGCTCGGCGCCGGCCTGCTCTCCGCCGGTTTTCTCGGCGCCGACGACGTAGGTGATGATGCCCTTGCCGTGACCGTAGACGAGGCCTGGCTCGACCAGCAGCGACCGGATGCCCGGCGCGGACAGCACGCGGGTGTCCAGGGCCTCGCGCCAGGCGACCAGGTCCGGAGCGTTGCGGGGCGTCCGCTCGGTGATCTCCGCGCCGGAGCCGTGCACCCACACACCACCCGTGCGGACGAACGTGCCGCCGGGGCGGAGCCCGTCGAGGACGGCGTCGGCGAACGCGGTCTCGACGGTGGAACTGCTCTGGTCACCGGGGGACGCGGTCGCGATGACCGCGTCGGTCCCGGCCGCGAGGCGACGGACGAGATCGTGGTCGTCGATGCTGCCGATCACCGGTACGGCGCCGAGGCCGCGGACCCGCTCGGCCTTGGCGCCGTCGCGGACCAGGGCCGTCACGGTGTGACCGGCCGAGATCAGGGCGGGCAGCAGGGCCGAGCCGATGTAGCCGGTCGCGCCGGTCAGGAAGACGTTCATGAACGCTGTGCTCCTCGTAACGGGGACTGTGTGCACGTCAAGATCTACCCGCCGGCGGTGTTCGGGAGAAACGAATACTCTCGATTCACCTGATCGCCCACGGCGATAAGCTGAGCCGGTGGAACAGCGTCAGCTCGAATTCTTCGTCGCGGTGGCCGAGGAGCTCAACTTCACCCGGGCCGCCCGCCGGACGCACGCCGTGCAGTCGACCGTCTCGTCGAGCATCCGCGCCCTGGAACGTGACCTCGGCACACCGCTGTTCGCGCGGAGCACCACCCGGGTCGAGCTCACCGAGGCCGGCCGGGCGCTGCTGCCCGAGGCCCGGCGCTCCCTCGACTCGCTCGACCAGGCCCGCGCCGCGGTCGACGGGCTCCGCGCCGGGATCACCGGCAGCCTGCGGATCGGGACGCTGTCCGGGCTGACCGCTGTCGACATGCGCCGGCTGGTCCGCGACTTCCGGCAGCGGCACCCCGGCGTGCAGCTGAACATGCGGGTGGACGCCGCGGGGAGCGACGGGCTGCTGGCCGGGCTGCGGGCTCGGACACTCGACGTCGCGTTCGTGGGTGTGCAGTCGACGACGATTCCCGGCCTGCACCTGGACCCGATCGCGACGTTCCAGCCGCGGCTGATCGTGCCCGCCGGCCACCCCCTGGCCGGCCGGTCCCGGGTGACGCGCGCCGAGCTGGCCGACGAGCCGTTCATCGATCTGCCGGTCGGGTTCTGCAACCGGGCCCGCACCGACGCCGACTTCCGCGACGCGGATCTGACCCGCACGGTGGCGGTCGAGGTGAGCGACGTGACGACGATTCCGAGCTATGTGGAGTCCGGGATCGGGGTGGCGCTGGTGCCGCCGCTGGCGACCGAGGCGGCGGCCGGCGTCGTACCGATCGAACTGGATCCTCCGGCCCGCCCGTGGACCTTGGCCGTGGCGCGGCTCAGCACCCCGGAGCCGACGCGAGCGGTGAGCGCCTTGCTGGCCCTGATCGACGGCGTCGTGGTCCGGCACGGCTGCTACTGAGTTCGCCGGAGGGTGCCGGGCCGCTTTCGCGGCAGGAGGCCATTTTTCGTACGAATGCAGAGCGGACGGCGCGAGTCTGAACGCGACCCGGTGAGCGGTGGCGTTCGGCGGGGAAATAGTATTCCGCGGCCCGTATTCATCGTCGTCGTCACGCCTGGCTCACATCAGCGCGCACACGCTCATGCGGGGTTGGTGGGGTTTCGCGTCGTTGTTCATCACCGCCGGGGTGCTGGTGCTGAACGCGGTGCGCTGGGCGCGGATCCGGGTGCTGCCGGAATCGGAGCGGCCCGCCAACGATCGGACGCTGAAGCCCGGCAAACCGTTGCTGGACCGGCCGGCGGCCTACGGGCTGCTGGTGCCAGCATTGCTCGCCATCTACGTGTGGTTCAGCACCGTCCATTCCTGAGCGCGCCGGTTCGGCCGAACTGCTCCGGAGAAGGTGACAGTGCGTCGCCCTCCTCCGGAGCGCCCGGCCTGACCGTTCAGGACTCGCAGTTGACCGCGGTGTCGGGGTCGGTGTTCGGGGCGCAGGTGTCGTGGTCGGCGCCGCCGTCGAGAGTGTCGACCGTGCCGTCCTTGGTGCCGTCGAGGTGGTCGTCGCCGGCGTCGCCGTAGAGGTGGTCGGTGCCGCCGCCGCCGATCAGCGTGTCGGGGCCGCCACCACCACGGATGATGTCGTCGCCCTCCGAGCCGTCGAGCCGGTTGGTGCCGTCGTTGCCGGTGAGCGTGTCGGCGGCCTGGCCACCGTGGATGTTCTCGATGTCGGTACCGATGGTGTCCTTCTCGCCGGCCTGGCCGTCGTCGGCGATGGCGCCGTCCAGGTCGACGGTGACCGGCACGAACCGCCAGTTGTAGTCGACGGTGTCGCTGCCGGCGCCACCGAGCAGCAGGTCGTCGCCGGTGCCGGACTCGAGCACGTCGTCGCCGGCGCCGCCTTCGAGGCGGTTGGTGCCCGCGTAGTCCTCCAGCACGTCGTTGCCACCGTTGCCGATGATCACGTCGTTGCCGGCCAGCCCGGACAGCCGGTCGGGGCCGTTGGTGCCGTAGAGGTGGTCGTTGCCGAGGCCACCGACGATGTACTCGGCGCTGAGGATGGTGTCGCCCTCGCCCTTGCGGCCGTCGTCGCCCTTCACCCCGTCGGAGTCGGCGGTGAGCGCCTTCTTCCGGCTGGCGTAGGAGACCATGTCGGTCCCGGCGCCGCCGGAGAGCAGGTCCGCGTCCGGACCGGAGGTGTCGGCATCCTGCGCCATGGTGTCGTCGCCGGCGCCGCCGTACTCCCGGTCGTTGCCCTTGCCGCCCTGCAGGTGGTCCTTGCCGTCGCCGCCGGAGAGCGCGTCGTTGCCGTCCCCGCCGGTCAGGAAGTCGGCGCCGGCCAGACCGTAGAGGCGGTCCGCGCCCGATTCGCCCCGCAGCAGGTCGTCGCCCGGACCGCCGATCAGCGTGTCCGCACCGGAACCGCCGTTGGCGAAGAGCGTCAGGCCGGTCCGGTTGGTGACCTTGTCGTTGCCGGAGCCGAGATACGTCACGACCTGGCCGATCTCGAGCGAGGTGGTGCAGCGGACCTTGGTCTTGTCGCCCTTGACCGCCTTGCAGCCCTTGCCGGGTTTCATCGCGACCCGGTCGTCGATCGTCACGGTACGCCCGGAGCGGGTGACCACCACGGTGTTCTTCTTGCCCGAGCCGGCCTTGAACACGACGCTGATCGGGTCGCCCCGCTCACCGCTGGTGTCCAGGTAGACCGTGCCGGTGGCGGCGGCCTCGGCGGGCGCGGTGAACACGCCGACCGCGGCGGTGGTGGAGAGCAGAGCCACACCGACTCTGGTCAGCCAGATGGTTCTGGACAATGTGGACCCCCGTCGTTCAGATGATGTTCATCAACTCGGTCGGATCGTAGGTCATCAGCGGCCGGCGGTGGTTCCCCCGCGGAGCAGGCGCCGCATCGCGCGTCCGAGCCTCGATGTCACCTCGATCCTCCGCAGACCCCGATCGGTGGCGGCGACCAGGCCGCCGGTGACCGGGCAGACCGCTACCGAGCGGGCATCACCGCCGACCGGCACCACCGCGAGCGTCGCGCCGTCGTTCGTCCTGAGCAGCACGACCACCCCGTCGAAGCCGATCGCGATCATCGCACCGTCCGCGGAGAAGCACGGCCGGGTGAACCAGTCGAGCTGCGGCGTGGCCACGCCGGTGATCTCGGCGTCGACCGAGCGCTGCCAGATCACGAAACCGTCGGTATCGGTCAGCAGGATGTCGGCGCGCCAGCCCGGGGGACGGCTGTGGTCGATGCCCGAGGTCTCCCAGACCACCAGGTAGCGGTTGTCCGGGGCGAACACGGCCGCTGGGATGGTGTCGCGCGCCGCCCGCTTGATCTCGGTGACCGGCTCGAGCCCGCCGCGGGCGGTGACCCGGTCGACGCGGACGTGGGCGCCGGCCTGGAACGAGCAGGTCGTGGCGAGCAACGTGCCGTCGGGGGAGAAGTCCACGCAGCCGATCCGCTCGCCGGCCTCGACGTCGGCGGTGATCGTCCGGGTGTCCAGGTCGAGCAGGACCACACGTTCCGGGTCCAGGGCGGCGGCCAGCCACCGGCCGTCCGGGGAGAAGGCCAGCGCGGAGACGTTCGTCAGCTCGCCGAGCAGTTCGGGGTCGGCGAGGTCGTCGCCGCGGAGCTCGACGGGGGCGTCGACCGGCGCGACAGCGATCAACGGCCGCCGCGGATGGACGGCGAGGTCGTGGATCGCGGTGTGCTCGGTCGGCATGATCACCTCGGGCTGTGGCGTCCGGTCGAGCCGCCAGCGGACCAGGGTCGCGTGCCCGGCCACGCTGACGGCGCGCCGACCCGTCCACAAAGCACTCTGCGCGCTACCGATAACGATCACCGGGTCGGTGGGTTCGAGCAGCGATCCGCCCGCGGCGGCCAGCCTTACCCGAACCTCCTCCGGACCGCGGCTGCGCGCCAGGTGGTGCGGGCTACTGCCGCTTCTATCGCGTACGACGGGATTTGCGCCCTCCGCGAGCAGCAGCGCGACCAGAACGTCGTCGCCTTCCCAGACCGCACGGTGCAGCGGCGTCTCGCCGCGGCCGTTCCGGGCTTCGAGTTCCGCCCCGGCGTCCAGCAGCAGCCTGGCCTTGGCCGCACCGGCTTTGTGCAGTGGGGTGTCTCCTTGAAAATCCCGGGCGGTGAGGGACGCGCCACCGCGCAGCAGCACGGTGACGACCTCGGGGTCCCGGGCCCGGTGCAGCGGCGTCTGCCCGAATTCGTTCAGGTGATCGGGGCTGTGCACGGCCTGGAGCAGCAGCGCGGCGACCGCCCCGGTGGTCGCCCAGTGCAACGGCGTGTCCTGGTTGGTGCGGCGGGCCAGCGGATCCGCACCCGCGTCGAGCAGCATCCGGACCGCGCCGGCCGATCCGACCTTGGCCGCCACGTGGAGCGCGGTCTCATCCATCCACCCGCGGGCGCCCACCGCGGCCGCGTCCTCGTCGAGCAACTGTCGCAGGGTGAGCAGGTCACCCTCCCGCGCCGCCTCGATCACCGCGACCTTCTGCACCACACCACCCACCTCGTCGAGCCCCGGATCCTGCCATGATCGCCAATCCTGCCCCGGGAATGCGGGGAGGCCCGCCGCGCGGACCGCTGATCACCGCCCCCGTGGCGGTGATCATGGACCGGCGCCGGGCCGCCGTGGATGATGGGATGACCTTAGGAAGGCCGGCTACAGCCGATCTACAAATCGGCGGTCAGCGCTTGTAGCTTCTCCCGGGCGCGCGCGGCGTCCGCGTGGCCGAGCGCTTCCAGCAGTTCCAGAGCGCGCTCGGCAGCGGCGATCGCCTCGCCGGTCTGCTCGTGCGGGTCGAGGGCGTCGGCGAGGTGCAGCAGGGTGTCCGCCTCGAAGTAGTGGTCGCCGTGCTCGGCGAACAGTTCGACGGCCCGCCGGTAGCAGTCCGCGGCCTGTCGTCGGTCGTCCCGCCGCAGGTGGGCGTAGGCCAGGCTGTCCCAGGCGGCCGCGGCACTCCGGGTGTCGCCGAGCTCGCGGGCCAGCTCGACCGCACGGGTGCAGTGGATCAGGGTCTGGTCGTAGTGGCCGAGCTGGGCGTGGTACCAGCCGACCGAGTTCAGCGCGTTGGCCTGGCCGTAGCGCTGGCCACCGGCCTGGAACGCGGCGTAGGCCGCCTCGGCGTGCGCGAGGGCCAGCTCGTACGAACCGGTCCGGGCGTGCAGCTGGCCCAGCGTCATGGCGGTGTGCCCCTGCGCGACGTGATCACCCAGTTCCCGGTTCATCTCCAGGGCGCGTGCGAGGTGGTCGCGGGCCTCGTCGTAGCGGGCCTCGCGGCTGGCGGCCAGGCCGATGAGCCGGTGCGCGCGGGCCTGCCGGGCCGGGTCGTCGAGGCGCTCGGCGGCGGCCAGCGCGACCCGCTGGGTGGCGGCCATGTCGTGGTAGCGGCTGCGCAGATCGAAGAACCGGGCCAGGGCCCAGGCGAACTCGGTCACCTGCCGGTCGAGTCCGGCGGCGGCCGCTGCCCGGAACACGCCGAGCAGCACCGCCTGCTCGTGGGCGAACCAGGCTTTCGCGGCAGTGGCGTCCGCGAGCGCTTCCGGTCGTACCCCGGAAGCGGGTTCTCCGGGGTCGGAGCGATCACCGTGCGGGACGAGCAGGTGCGCCGCGGCGCACACGGTGTGCAGGTAGTGCTCGGTGGTGCGGACGACCGCTGCCTGCCGGTCCGGCTCGGCGTCGTCGCGCCCGGCCCTCTCGACGGCATACGCCCGCACCAGGTCGTGCATCGTGTACCGGCCGGGTTCGGTCTCGGTGACGAACGCGGCCCGGCACAGCTCCTGCAGGTCGCGGCCGGCCTCGGCGTGGGTGCCGCCGGCCAGGCTGGCGGCGGCCGGCACCGTGATGTCCGGCCCGGGGTGGATCCCGAGCAGCCGGATCAGCCGTTGCGCGCCGGCGTCGAGGATCCGGTACGACGACGAGAAGACCGCGCGCACGTCGCTGGCCGCGTCGCCGACGGTCAGCGCGTCCAACTCGCTGTCGCGCAGCTCGGCGGCCAGGTCGGCCAGGGCCAGGCGGGGGTCCGCGGCGGCCCGGGCGCCGGCGACCGACAGCGCGAGGGGCAGCCCCGCGCACCGCTTGACGATCTCGTCGGCGGCTTCCGGTTCGGCCGCCACCCGGTCGGCGCCGACCCGGCCGGCCAGCATCTCGCGCGCCTCGGCCGGGCTGAGCACGTCGAGGGCGAGCACGTCCGCGCCGTCGATCGCGACGAGCCCGGTCAGCTGGTTGCGGCTGGTGATCACGGCGAGGCTGCCCGGGGTGGCGGGCAGCAGCGGGCGCACCTGTTCCGCGTCGTGGGCGTTGTCGAGCAGGATCAGCATCCGCTTGCCGGTCAGCAGACTGCGGTAGAGGCCGGCCTGCGCGTCCAGCCGGAACGGGATGCGCTGCGGCGCGACACCCAGCCCGTCGAGCAGCACCCGCAGCGCGTCGCTGGGTGTCACCGGCGGGGCGACCGGGTCGAAGCCGCGCAGGTTGACGTAGAGCTGACCGTCCGGGAACCGGGTGCGGACCCGGTGTGCCCAGTGCACCGCCAGGGTGGTCTTGCCGACCCCGGGCAGTCCGGCGATCGCCGAGATGACCACCGGGGCGGCCCGGCCGGGGAGCAGTGCGTCCAGGTGGCGCAGGCTCTGCGCACGGCCGGTGAAGTGCGGGTGGTCGGCCGGCAGCTGTGCCGGGGTCATCGCCGGCGCGGCCACCGCGACGGCGGTCAGGCTCAGCGACGGGTCCGCGGTGAGGATCGCCTTGTGCAGGCGCTGCAACTCCTCGCCCGGTTCCAGGCCGAGCTGGCCGGCCATCGTCTGCCGCAGGTCCCGGTAGGTGGCGAGGGCATCACCGCGGCGCCCGCACCGGTGCAGGGCCAGCATCAGCCGTCCGCGCAGTCCCTCGTCGTGCGGGTGCTCGCCGGCCAGCGCGACGAGTTCGTCGACGACCGCCGCGTGCCGCCCCAGCCGGAGGTCGGCCTCGATCCGATCGGTACGGGCCGCCAGCCGCCGCTGCCGGAGCCGATCGCGCTGCTCGTCCAGCGCCGGCGCCGTGACGTCCTCGAACGGCTGTCCCCGGAACAGTGCCAGCGCCTCGCCCAGCAGTCCGGCGGCCTGCTCGGCGTCACCGGCGGACAGGGCTTCGCGGCCGCGGTCGGCGAGCTCGGTGAAGCGCTGCAGGTCGAGTTCGCCGGCGTCCACCCGCAGCAGATAGCCGGGTGGCCGGTGCAGCAGGCGGTCGTCGCCGGCGTGCGCGTCCGACAGGGCCCGGCGCAGCTGGGAGACCCGTACGTGCAGGGCGGACTGGGCGGTGCGGGGTTGCCGGTCGTCCCACAGCACCTCGGCGAGCCGTTTCGCGCTCACCACCCGGTTGGCGTGCAGCAGCAGCATGGCCAGCAGCGCCGTGCGTTGCTGGCCGCCCAGCGGGACCGGCTCACCGTCGACGGTCACCCCGACCGTGCCGAGCACGTGAAATGCGGTTGTCAGACCACTCACTCCCCAAGCCTTGTCAAGATCACATCAACCAGCTCTGAGCTGTGGGAGACGTCACCGAGGTAAGCCTGCGGTAAGCGTCCGGCCAGACCCTTTCCCCAGCGAGTTGATCGTAGGGAGGATAGTCGTGACGCTGGTCCTGCGGGTGCTCGGTCCACTGGAGATCCAGAACGGGACGCGGGCGATGCGGCTGGGCGGCACCAAGCCACGGGTGCTGCTGGCCTACCTGCTGGTGCACGCGAACCGTACGGTGCCGATCGGCGAGCTGGTCGAGGAGCTGTGGGGCGCCACCCCGCCGGCGTCGGCGGTGGCCAATGTCCGTACCTATGTCGGCGCTCTGCGTCGCACCCTGCGATTCTGGCCGTCCTCGGTGGATGTGGTGGCCCGGCCCGGCGCCTACACGCTCGCGCTGACCGGTGACGGTCACCGGCTGGACCTGGACGAGTTCCGGCAGGAGGTGCGGCTCGGCCGCGCCAAGATGAACAACGGTTTGCCCCTCGCGGCGGCCGACCACTTCGACCGGGCGCTGGCGATGTGGCGCGGTCCGGCGCTGGAGGACCTGCGTGCCGGCGCGGTGCTCAACACGTTCGCCTCGCACCTGGAGGAGGACCGGGCGCAGGTCGCCGCGGAACTCGTCGAATGCCGGCTGATGCTGGGCCAGCCGGCCGAGGTGATCCCGGGGCTGCGCGGGAGCATCCGGGCCGAGCCGTTGCGCGAGCAGGCGTACGCGCAGCTGATGCGCGCCCTGTACCTCAACGGCGACGCGTCGGCGGCGCTCGAGGTGTTCCGGGCCGCCCGCGCGGCGCTGACCGCCGACCTCGGCATCGAACCCGGCCCGCAACTGACCGACCTGCACCGCGCGATCCTGACCGGACGGCCCGCCGGCCCCACCCCGTGGCTGCGGGGCGCGCCGTGCCTGCTGCCGCCGGCCGCCGCCGGCTTCGTGGGCCGGCAGGCCGAGCTGACCCAGGGGATCCGGGTGCTCACCGCCGACCTTCAGGGCGCGCTGCCGCTGGTGGCCGTCTCCGGGCCCGCGGGCACCGGCAAGACCGCTGTGGCGACGACGCTGGCCCATCGGGTACGCGGTGACTACCCGGGTGGCCAGCTCTACGCGGACCTGCACGACGAGTGCGGGGCGCCGGTGGATCCCGCCGTCGTGATCCGTCGTTTCCTCGGCGCGCTCGGGGTGCCGGCGACATGCGTACCCGAGGATCCGGCCGAGCGGACCGGGATGCTCCGTAGCGAGTTGGCCGACCGGCGGGTCCTGGTGCTGCTGGACAACGCGGCCGGCGAGGCACAGATCCGCGCCCTGCTGCCGAGCACCGCCGACTGCGCCGCGATCGTCACCAGCCGCCGGCGGTTGCCGGGCCTGGACGGCGCGCACCGGATCGAGCTGGGCGGCCTCACCGAGCCCGAGGCGATCACCATGTTCACCACCGTGCGCGGCCGACCGGCGGCCGAGGAGGAGACCGCCGCGGTGCGCGAGGTCGTCCGCCGGAGCGGCATGCTGCCCGCCTCAGTACGGGCAGCGGCCACCCTGGCCGCCGACCGTCCGTTGACCGAGCTGCTCGATGCGGCGGCGCCAGGTGCCGGCTCCGTCGTACCCACGGATCTTGATCTTGAATTTCTCGCGGTGTGCCGCGGTCGTGACTGATCAGCGGACCGCCCCGGAGCGGACCGTCGAGGTCCTGGACACCTGGGCCCGGCCGCGTCGTGCGAAGCCCTGCGACGCCGGACCGGTGCCCGGGAGGCGGCCCGCGGTCTCGCCGCCGGTCGAGCCCGGATTGGTGCGGTTCACCGTGCGGCGCAGGCCCGGATGACGGGTCTCCCACGCCTCGCGGACCCGGACAGGCAGGTGCAGATCGCGCCAGACCCGGCGCAGCATCGCCGGGTTGATCAGATCCTCGACCTCGCCGCAGCCGGCCGCCTCGCAGAGCACCTGCTCGTAGGCGTGGCGCAGCTGGGCGGGGTCCTGCAGGTCGTAGCGGCGGCGGCTGGCGTGCCCGCAGCTCATGTGGTGTGGCACCTCGAGGACGCCGAGGCTGTGGCCGTGCAGGTCGTCGATCCGGTCGGGGACGGCTGGGGCTCGGTGTGCGGCGCTGCGATTCCGGCGGCCGTCACGGGTGGCGACGTAGGACATGCCCTCAGGTTAGGGCGACCGGGACCGCCGGTTCCGGTTGTCGCGGCCATCGGTGACGGGGGTCTGCCGGAGTGCCTGGTGGGGGACAGGATGCTCCTGGTGGCGACGGCCCGGATTCAGCAAGATCGACGGACTGGTCCAGAGTGGACTTGATCGGACGACGGCGTATCCTCGTCGGAAACCGCCGCGACGGGAGACACCGCGATGACCGAGAGTGACGCTGCCGCCAAACTGGACACCAGCGTGCCGCACTCGGCGCGGGTGTGGAACTACTGGCTGGGCGGCACGGACAACTTCCCGGTGGACCGGGCGGTCGGCGACGACTTCGCGAAGCTCTACCCGGACATCACCGTGGTGGCGCGGCACTCGTGGGCGTTCCTGCGGCGGGCCGTCACGTTCCTGGTGACCGAGGCCGGCATCCGGCAGTTCCTGGACGTCGGCACCGGCATGCCGACCGCGGAGAACACCCACCAGGTGGCGCAGGCCGCGGCCCCGGACGCGAAGATCGTCTATGTCGACAACGACCCGCTGGTGCTGGCGCACGCCCGGGCGCTGCTGACCAGCACGCCGGAGGGACGCACCGACTACCTCGACGCCGACCTGCACGCGCCGGAGCGGATCCTCACGGCGGCCGGCGCGACGCTCGACCTGAACCGGCCGGTCGGCCTGATCCTGATGAACATCCTCGGTCACGTGCCCGACGCCGACCAGGCGATCCGGATCGTCCGGGAGTTGATGGCCGGCCTGCCCGCGGGCAGCTACCTGATCACCGCCGACGGCACCAACGTGCTCGACGGGCCGGCGTTCGAGGAGGCGATCGCGGTGTGGAACGCGAACGCGCCGCTCAGCTACCACCTGCGGCACCCGGACGAGATCGCCCGCTTCCTCGACGGCCTCGAGATCCTCGAGCCCGGCCTGGTCCCGTGCTCACGCTGGCGGCCGTCGCCGGACGCGGCCGGCGAGGACCTGCGCGAGGTCGACGAGTTCGGCGCGGTCGCCCGTAAGCCCTGACCCGGCTCATCCGTCGACGAACCCCATCTCGAACGGGAACAGCCGCAACTGATGCCGGCGCCCGCCGTGCTGTTCCGCGTCGGCCAGCCAGTCGAGCACAGCGGTCACGAGCTGCTGCAGCAGGCCGGCGAGGGCGGCGTCGTCACGAGTGTTCATACCGCGCGTACTGTATGCCCGGTCCTGTACATGATCGTAGATGGGTTGACTGATGAGGACCCCGCTGCGTCCCGGCGATCCGACCTCCCTGGGCGGCTACGAGCTGCTGGCCCGGCTCGGTGAGGGCGGCATGGGCTCGGTGTTCCTCGGCCGGCGCGCCGACGGGCCACTGGTCGCCATCAAGGTCATCAAGTCCGAGTACGCCCACGAGGAAGAGTTCCGCGGGCGGTTCCGCAGCGAGGTCAAGCGCGCCCGGCAGGTGCCGCCGTTCTGCACCGCCGCGGTGCTCGACGCCGACCCGGAGCACCGCACGCCGTACCTGGTCGTCGAGTACGTCGACGGGCCGAGCCTGGACGAGGTGGTGCAGAGCGGCGGCCCGCTGCTGGACAGCCGGCTGCACAGCGTCGCGGTCGGGGTGGCCACCGCGCTCACCGCCATCCACGGCGCGGGCGTGATCCACCGGGATCTCAAGCCGCGCAACGTGCTGCTCGCGCTGGGCTCGCCGAAGGTGATCGACTTCGGTATCGCCCGAGCGCTCGAGGTGACCAGCCAGCACACCCGGCCCGACCAGATGGTGGGAACGGTGTCCTACATGGCGCCGGAGCGCTTCGACGGCGATCACCGCGACATCACGCCGGCCGCGGACGTGTTCGCGTGGGGCGCGGTCATCGCGTACGCCGGAACCGGCCGCACCCCGTTCCGCGCGGACTCGCCGGTCGCGACCGCGGCCCGCATCCTGACCCAGCCGCCGGACCTGACCGGGCTGACCGGCCCGCTCGCCGACCTGGTCGCGCTCACCCTCGCCAAGAACCCCGAGGACCGGCCGACCGCGCACGAGCTGCTCAACCTGCTGCTGGCCCAGCACACCGGCGAGCACTCGTTCGGCCGGTCGCCGACGCTCGACCCGGGGCTGCGCGAGGCCGCCGAGGCCGCTCAGCTCTCCGGCCGTCACGCCTCCGGCAGCAGCAAGCGTCTGGGCGCGGTCATCCCGCCGGCTCCGGGCCGACGAAGCAGATTTCGTACGGTCATAGCAGTCACCGCCGTGGCCACCGTGCTGGCGGCAGCGGCCGGCGTCTACGGCCGTAGCCGGGAGGATGCCGCCGCGGGCCCGTCGCCGGGACCGGACACCGCCGTCGCGCTCGTCACGCAGCCCGCCATGCCGGTGCCGGACGCCGTCCGCGGCCCGTGGGTGGCCGACGCGCTCGACCGCCCCGGCCAGTGGAAGAACTACGACGACCCGTCCGGCTACGGCACCTGCCGGTTCGACAAGGGCCTGGTCATGGCGACGACCAGCTTCGCGCTGGAGTGCCCGGGCACCACCGAGTCGTTCGCCGGCGACCAGTCGATCAGCGCCGACGTCACCCTGGACTCGGCGCTGTCCTGCGTGACCGTGTCGTTCCGGGCGGTGGCCGACAGCGCGTACTGGCTGGACCTCTGCCCGACGACCGTGCGGATCCGGCACCAGGGCGTGAACACCACCGAGACGCTGAGCGAGACCCCGTCCACCCTGTTCGCCCCGAAACAGCGCCGTACCGTCGGGCTGATCCTGCTCGGCACGCAGGCGATCGTGGCCGTCGACGGCGCGCGGATCCTCGAGGCCACGATGGCCGATCCGAGCCTGCTGGCCGGCAAGGTCGGCTTCGGCCTCACCCCGGTCACCCGGAGCGATGCCGACGATGTGGCGATCGGGGCGCTCGTCGCCCGTACCGAGATAAGGCCGATCGAAACCACGACCGCCGCGCCCGCCGCGGCGTCGCCGAAGTTCACCGACGTGCGGAAGGGCAGCACGACGTCGATCGTGAAGGTGCGCGGGTACTACCCGAAGTACCACTCGGTGGTGGTCGAGCCGGTGCTGTTCATGACCGGCGACGAGTACTGCAAGACGTTCGCCGTGAAGCCCTCGGCCGACGCCCCGTGCGAGCGGGAGTGGGTGACCGAGGACAGCCGGATGGTGGTGACCCTGCCGGTCGCGGCCACCCCGAAGCTCACTTCGGTCCTCGACGATACGGAACGCTGCGCCGACGACCCGGTGACCGTCGGCACGTGCGCGATCAGCAGCAAGAAATTCACCGAACGTGTGGTCCAGGGGGAGGGTTTCTTCATGGTGCGCGTGACCACTCGGAACGGTGTCGTCACCGCGATGGCCGAGGTCTATGTCTCCTGATGCGTCGCCCTGTTTATCCGGCCGCCATTCGGGAGTCAAGAAATATTCAGCAACCCGAAATTGATCTTGGCTTTACATCGAGCACCGTCTAACTTTACGCGAGATTCGCCCAGTCAGTTACGGGGAGTAACGTGAAAAAGATCAAGACAGTTCTCGCGACGTTGTTTCTCACCGTCGTCGCCGTGATATCGGTCCCGTCGCCGGCTGCGGCAGCGCCCAGTTCGGAGTTGGACTACGCGGAAGCCTCCGGGGCGCCGTCGGACACCTCACACTGTGTCACCCAGTACTGGGCGAAGACCTGCTATGTCGCCGCCGGCGACAAGTGGTACATCCTCGACCGGCTGGATGACGGCGGGCGCCCCTTCATCCGGTGGGAGAACTACAAGGACGGAGCGCTCTACCGCACCGGCATCTGCAGCAACCGCCTTGGCTTCAACCACTGGGGTGTCTGCAACAAGGACT
This sequence comes from Actinoplanes awajinensis subsp. mycoplanecinus, assembly GCF_001509495.1. Lineage (NCBI taxonomy): Bacteria > Bacillati > Actinomycetota > Actinomycetes > Micromonosporales > Micromonosporaceae > Actinoplanes > Actinoplanes awajinensis. The sequence goes on from NZ_LLZH01000122.1 coordinate 40,233, forward strand.
ACTACGAGTCGTCCATTCTCTGGGTGCGTCAGAACGCCTGGAAGATCAGCAACAATAATGAGATGTACGAGTGGTCGGACTGGTTCAAGGTTCAGTAGGTTCTCGGGGGCGTCGTGCGTCGGCGGCGGCAAAAGCCGCCGCCGGGGCCTAACCTCTCGTCGCCCGGTGGCGGCGGGTCAGGTGTCGTGGGACCAGCGGGGGACCAGGGACTCGTGGGCTTCCAGGCGTTGCTGGGTTCGCTGCGGGTCGGTTTTGGTGATGGCGTCCAAGAGGCTGATTGCCAGGGTGACCACGGCGGCGTGTGAGTCGAAGACCAGGCCGGTGCCGACCGGGGCGACCAGCAGCACGTCGGCGTCGTCGGCGAACGGGACCAGCGCGGTGTCGGCGATCACCACGGTGGCCAGGCCGAGGCTGCGGGCCAGCCGGACGGCGGCGACTGTGCCGGCCGGGTAGCGCGGCATGGCGAAGACCAGCAGCGCGGTCGCGCCCTGCTGGCTCAGTTGCAGCACGGCGTCGTCGACCTCGCCGGCGTCGGTGCAGACGCTGACCGCGGGCAGCACCCGGCGGGCGAAATATCCGAAATATTGGGCCAGGGCGGCCGAGGCGCGCAGGCCGACGACGCCGAGCGGGGTGGTGCCGGCGAGCAGGTGCACGGCCCGGCTCATCAGGTCTCCGGAGACCACCCGATGAAGGCGCGCGAGGTTCGCGCGTTCCTGCTCGATCGCGGCGCCGCCGAGGTCCGCGCGCTGCCCGAGGCCGTGCCGCCCGACACCGTGCTGGCTGACACCCTGCCGGTCGCCGCCGCGCTGGCCGAGGCCCTGCTGGTCGCTGCCGGGCCGCTCGGGGCCGCGGTGGTCGCCGCTGGGGCGGTCGAAGCGCTGCTGGTTGCCGCCGGGCTGCTCGAGGTCCTGCTGGTCGCCGCCGCCGGGCTGGTCAGTGCCGGTGCCGGCGCCGCGCTGCTCCGGGATGCGGGCCAGGACGGCGTCGCGGAGGGCGGCTCGGAACTCCGGGAAACCGGCGAAACCCAGCGCCGTCGCGAGCCGGGTGACGGTCGGCTGGCTGACCCCGGTGCGCTCGGCGATCTCGATGGTCGACAGGAACGCGACGTCCGGGAACATGCCCAGCATCCGCCGGACGATCTGTCGTTGCGCGGGCGAGAGCCGGTGCGCCTGCGCCAGATTCAGCAGCCAATCCACGGCCCCGTCGTGTTCCATCGATGCCCTTCGTCGCGCTGCTCTCCGTGAATACTCTAAAACACACGGGAGATATGGTGCATTCGACGATTCAGGCGGGCCGGGCGAAGGTGTGATGGGCTGATGACCGAACGGGCGATCTGGCTGCGGTTCCTTTCCGGCTTCGACATCGACGAGCTGAACATCGGCACGGACGAGGTGATCGCCGCGGTCGAAGGGGTCGTCGACGCGCACGGCCGGGGCCGGACGGTCTTCGAGCCACGGACCCACCTGGTGCCGGACAACGGCGGCGCCGGGCACTTCAACATCCTTCGCGGGCACGTCTCCACGCTGGGTGACCACGGCCTCAGCGGGGTGAAGGTGGTCGGCGACTTCGTCCCGAACTACCTGCAGGGCCTGCCGAGCGAGCTGGCCATGATGACCCTGTTCGACCCGGCCACCGGCGTCCCGCTGGCGATCATGGATGCCACCCTGATCACCGAGGTGCGTACCGGTGCGATGACCGCGGTCGGCGCGAAGCACCTGGCCCGCCCGGACTCGAAGATCCTCGGGCACGTCGGCGCCCGGGGCACCGCGTTCGCCAACGTCACCATGCTCGACCGGCTCTTCCCGCTCGAGGAGATCCGGGTGACCAGCCGCCGGCCGGAGTCGCGGGAGGCGTTCGCCGAGCGGTTGCGCACGGTCACCGACACTCCGGTCCGCGCCGTCGCCACCGCGGACGAGGCGTATGCGGACGCCGACATCCTGGTCGAGGCGTCCCGGTTGGAACAGCCGACCCCGCTGCTGCGCACCGCGGCGGTCAAACCCGGAGCGTTCGTGGTCCCCTACGGCACGGTCAGCGCCGTCGAACTGGACCTGCTCGACGTGATGGACAAGGTGGTCGTCGACGACTGGCGCGAGTCGCGGTCCGGCCGGTTCGGCGCCCTGCGCGCGCACGTCGACACCGGCCGGCTGACCGAGCAGTCGCTCTACGCCCAGATCGGCGAGATCGTCAGTGGCGCCAAGCCCGGCCGCGAGCGCCCCGACGAGCGGATCCTGTTCTGGCACCGCGGACTGTCGATCCTCGACGTGGCCCTGGCCCACCTCATCCTGACCAGAGCCGAGGCGGCCGACACCGGAACCATGCTCCGGTACCGATGACCGGCGTGCTGCGGGTGCGTTCGGCGGCGGACTTCGATCGTACGAAAATGGGCCTTGTCGCTCGCACCGCGACCCGCGTCGTGCTGGAACCCGCGCTGCTCGCGCACGTCGCCGCCAACCGGGCGTCGGTGTTGACGGCGCTCGATGGCGACCACGCGGTCTACGGGGTCAACACCGGGATGGGCGCGCTCGCCGGGATCCGCCTCGACGCGGAGTCCCGCGCGCGGCACCAGGACACCCTGATGGCCGGCCGGGCGGTCGGGTCGGCGCCGTGGCTGCGGCGTGAGCAGGCCCGCGCGGTGCTCGCGGTGCGGCTGCGGACCTTGCTGCACCCGGCCGCAGGCGTCTCGCCGGAGCTGTGCGTGCGGCTCGCCGACCTGCTGAACGCCGACGTGGTGCCGGCCATCCCGGCGCGCGGCGGTGGCGCGGCCGGCGAGATCATCCCGCTCGCGCACGCCGGTGCTGTGCTGATCGGAACCGGTCAGGTGCTCGACGCCGCCGGGAGCGCGGTCGATGCCGGGCCGGTGCTGGCCGCGGCCGGGCTGCGTCCGGGGTCGTTCGGGGCGAAGGAGGGTGTCGCGTTCCTGGAGGGTGTGCCCGGCCTGACCGGGCTCGCGCTGCTCGCCACGGACGAGGTCCGGGTGCTGGTCGGCCAGGTCGTCGCGGTGGCCGGTGCGGCCCAGGCGGTGGTCGGGGCGAGCGCTGATCCGTTGCGGCCGCAGTTGGCTTTCGGTGACGACGATTTGGGTACGGTCAACGCCGCCCTGCTGGCCGCGCGCGGCGACGGACCGGCCCGCGCGCTGCAGGCACCGGTGTCGTTCCGGGTGACCGGGCCGGCCCTGGCCGTGGTGGTGCGGGCCGTCGCGGCACTGGAGGCGGCCGTCGAGCGGGCGCTGACCGGCGTGACCGACTCGCCCGCGCACCTGGACGGCCGGTTCTACGGCACCGCGGGCTTCGCCGGCACCGACCTGGCCGCGGCCTGCGCAGCGCTGACCACCGCGCTCACCCACCTGGCCGAGATCGGCGCGGCCCGGCTGCACCGGCTGCTCGACCCGGCGGTCACCGGCCTGCCGAAACAGCTCTCCGACGCGCCCGGGGTGCACGCCGGGATGGTGGCGGTGCACAAGCGGGCGGCCGGGGTGGCGCATCGGATGCGGCGGTTCGCGATGCCGGCGCTGATCGGGGCGATGGAGACGTCCGGGGGTCAGGAGGACGTGCAGAGCTTCGGGTTCGAGGCCGCGGAGTGCCTGGGTGAGACGGTGGACGGGCTGCGGGACGTGCTGGCCTGTGAGCTGCTGGCGGTGCACCAGGCGGGACTGTTGTCCGGTGCGGTCGCCCCGATCCTGCCGGCCGGTGTGCTGCCCGGTGGCACTGCGGACCGGCCGTTCGGGCGGGATCTGGACGTGCTCGTCGAGCTGCTGCGGGCGGGGTGGGCGAGTTCGGTCAGCTAGGGATCTTGACGGTCGGGGCGGCTGATCGTCGTACCGTAAGGGTTGGCTGGTTTTGATCGGTCTGGACCAACCGCGGTCGGTGAGTGAGCGGGCTGGTTTCGCTTCGCGCGGTGGGTCAGCGGGCTTCGGTGCGCGGGCTTGTCGAGCTGCGGACGATCAGTTCCGGGCGGAACATCGGGGCGTCGGCCGGCTTGTCGAGCTGGGCGACCGCGGCCTCGACGATGGCGTCCTCGTCCCAGGCCATCGTGGTCAGGCCCGGGTCGACGAGCGCGGCCAGCTGATGATCGTCATAGCCGACCACCGACAGGTCGGCCGGGATGCGCAGGCCGGCCTCGCGGGCGGCCCGGTAGACCGCGAACGCGAGCGAATCGGTCAGGCAGAAGACCGCGGTCGGGCGGTCGGAGCCGGCCAGCATCGCGGCCACCACGGTGACGGCGTCGGTGGTGGCGGCCGGCGCGGCGACCACGGACAGCTCGATGCCCAGACCGGCGGCGACCTCACCGGCGAGGACCTCGGCCGGGCGGCCCGGCGTGGTGGGCAGCGACGGAGCGAGCAGCCCGATCCGCTGGTGACCCAAAGCGGTCAGGTGGGCCAGCGCGGTGTGCACGCCATAGGCGTTGTCGAACAGCACGCTGCCGGAGCCGGGCCGGGCGATCAGGGCGTCGCCGATCGAGACGACCGCGACCTCCGGGCCGAGCAGCCGCCAGTAGTCGGCGGCCGGGTCGACCGGGGAGACCAGCGCGCCGTCCACCCGCTGCGCGGCGAACTGCTCGACGATCAGGCGTTCCTGCTCCGGGTCGGCGTCGGCGTCGGCGATCGTCGCGTAGCGCCCGCGGTGCCGCAGCGCGCGGGTCAGCATCACCGAGAGGTCCTGCTGCCACAGGTCGCGCAGCGAGCCGCTGACGCCGACCGAGCCGGTTCGTCCGCTGGCCAGCGCCCGGGCGATCGGGTCGACCGTGTAGCCCAGCTCGGTGGCGAGGGCCCGCACCCGGTCGATGGTGGCGGGGGAGCCGCGGACGCCGCGCAGCGCATACGAGGTGGCGGCGAGCGAGAGGCCGGCGGCGGTCGCGAGGTCCTGCAGGGTGCGCCGGGACTGCCCTCGTGGCGTCGGGCCTCGTTGCATCGACCGAGGGTAACACCGCGTGGAGATACCGGTCGCTGAGATCACCTTGCGCTACGGCGTGTGAAGCGCTTCACTTAGCGGTGGAGTGAAGCGCTTCACTTCCGCGGGACGGGAACGGATCGGAGGCCACCGGTGCTCATCGACTGCCATCAGCACCTGTGGCCCGCGCGCCTGATCGAGGCGCTGCGCCGCCGGGACGCGTACCCGTACCTGCGGGACTGGACGCTGCACCTGCCCGGCGAGGCGCCGTACCAGGTCGACCCGGCCGCGCACGACGTCGGGCTGCGCCGGGACCGTGAGCTCGCCGAGGGCCGGGAGCAGGTGCTGCTCTCGCTCTCCAGCCCGCTCGGCATCGAGCACCTGCCCGGCGACGACGCGGCCGAGCTCGTCGCGATCTGGCACGAGAGCGCGCTGGAGTTGCCCGAGCCGTACCGGATCTGGGCCGCCGCGCCGGTCACCGACCCGGACCCGGTGGCGCTGGCCAAGGTGCTCGGCGAGGACCGGGTCGCCGGGCTGCAACTGCCCGCGACCGTGCTGGCCGAGCCGGCCGACATCACCCGGATGGGGCCGCTGCTCGCCGAGGCGGAGAACGCGAACAAGCCGGTGCTGGTGCACCCCGGGCCGGCGCCGGCCTGCGCCCCCGACCTGCCGTCGTGGTGGCCGGCCCTGGTGCCCTACGTGGCCCAGCAGCACCGGGCGTGGCTGGCCTGGCACATCGCCGGACGGGAGCAGCACCCGCGGCTGCGGATCGCCTTCGTCGCGCTCGCCGGGCTCGCGCCGCTGCACCACGAACGGCTGGCCGCGCGCGGGGGCGCGCTGGGGCCGCTGGATCCGTACGTGTACTACGAGACCTCGTCGTACGGCACCCGGGCGATCGACGCGCTGGTCCGGGTGGTCGGCGTCGACCCGATCGTGCACGGGTCGGACCGCCCGTACGCCGAACCGACCGACCCGGGCCTGGGCGCGGCCTTCACCCACGCGATGTTCACGGCGAACCCCCGCCACCTGTTGACAGGAGAAAATCGATGACGACGGTCGCCGGCCCCGGCGTGCTTCCCGCCCTTCCCGGCCGTGCCCTTACCCCCGAGGAACTGCAACTCTGGGTCGCCGAGCTGGCCGCCCGCCCGGAGCTGTGGGAGGAGCTGGTCCGCCACGACACCGGCAAGCGGCATTATGTGTCGCTCTACCGCGACGGCGACATCGACGTCTGGGTGCTGTGCTGGAACCTCGAGGACGACACCGGCTGGCACGATCACGACGTGTCCTCGGGCGCGGTCGCGGTCGTCCGGGGCGCGGTCAGCGAGGCGACCCCGCGCATCGGCGGCGATCCGTCGGGGCGGGTGGTCGCGGCGGGCCGGACGTTCGCCTTCGGCCCGGACCACATCCACCGGATGGGCGGCGCGGTGGACGGCTCGGTGTCGCTGCACGCCTATTCACCGCCGCTGTGGCGGATGGGCCAGTATTCGATCAGCGGCGACGGCGTCCTGCGCCGCATGTCGGTCAGCTATGCCGACGAACTGCGCCCGATCGACGGCTGACCATCGCCGCCGGACCGTCGCTGGTCACTGTCACCCCGTTTTTGGTACGCGTGGCAGGCTCCGGGCACGGGCTTGGCGGTTCCGGCCTCGCCCTCGCGGACGCCGTGCCCGTCATGGTGTCGCTGTGGCCCCGGCCGCTGCGGGCGGCCCGCCGGTGTTCACGTCCCGAATAGGCTTGGGTGATGCCGTTGAGCGACCCGCCCGTGGTCTACCGGATCGAGCGCCACGCGCCGGACATCCTGCGGCTGTTCCGCAACGGCCACCTTGTCGACACGGACGTCGAACACGAGGGCGACAGCCGCGCCGACATCGAACGCTGGGGAACCGGGGTCGCCTGGGCCGAGGACCACACCGGCATCGCCCGCTGGGACGCCCAGCCTGCTGGTGCCGACCGCTGGCAGGTCCTGGTAGGCGTGGCATACCGGTATGTGCACCGGCAGTTCGAGAACGTGAGCGCCTGGGACGAGGTAGGACCGAACGGCGAGGTGAGCCGCCACATCGAGGCCGCACCAGATGGCCGCTATCTGGCCGCGACCGCGTCGTCCGAGACACTCGCCGCTCGCGAGTCAGGCAGGGCCGCCGCGGTCGCCGCCTGCGAGCGAACCTATGGCGTCGCGCAGGAGGCGGAGTCTGCTCCCGAGGCCGAGCACGAGCCGACACCGATCACTGGCAGAGAATTCATCGACCGATGGCTCGAGGCCCGCCACGCGCTGAACGCAAGCCCAACCCCCATCCGGTGATGACCTTCAGCTCCGGTCTCTGAGTTCGCAGCCCGCGCCAGCGGCCGCGCGGATCGCGGCATGTAAGTACGGGTCGGGATCCTTGGCTCTCCCGCACTCGCCCTTTAGGCTCGTGACCTGTGGAGATCGAAGCCGCTGCGCTGGAAGTGTTTATCGGGACTCTGGCCGGGGACGGAGCAGGCGGAGATTCGCCGTTCGGTGCTGTCGTCGGCGCGTGTGATTGGGACCGTGATGTCATCTTCAACGAGCTGTTTAAGAGGCGGTTTTGATGCGTGATCTGTCGGAGGAGATCATCGAACTGATCTCGCCGCCGCCGACACCTTCTGAATTGCGGTGGGAACGCGCGGAAGCCGAGATTGGTGCACGCATTCCCAGTGACTACAAGGCTTTGCTTGCAGGGCTCGGCGGAGCCGGTGAGTTCGATGAGTGCTTGTGTCTTTTTGAGCCGGACAGCCGCCTGACTGGATGGGATCTCGCCAATCTGGTTGCAGAGCGTGATGCCGTCTGGCAGTACCTCAAAGACCGAGGGCGCACGGAGCTTCCTGAGAAGTATTTCAACAAGAACGTCCGCCTCATACCCTTTGCTCTTTCAGAGCAGAACGTCTTCTACTGGATCGCCCTGTCCGGCAGGTTGGAGGATGAGTCGGCGGTACTGTTTGTCAATGCAGATATTGATGATTGGCTCGAATTTGACAAGTCTGCGACGGAAGTTATCTACGATCTCCTGCACCGGCGCATACGTCATTACGTGTTCGATGAGTACTTCTCCGATCTCCCACACACTTACGAACGATTCTGACGGGACGGCCTGAACGCGGTCCCGTGCATGGTTCGGGTCCATTGTTCAACTCCGGTACCGGCGCCGCCGAGGGGTCGCCAAACCATCGCACGCTGCCGCCAGGAGCACTCACTTCGGCATGACAGCTCAGCGCAACAGCGCGCGAATCGCCATCGCTGAGGTCTCGGCTGCGTGAGAGCAAGATCTGGGCCTCGGGCCACTCGGCTGGTTATGCGCGCGGTCTGTGCCAGAGCAGCTAAAACGCATGAACGAATGTGGATGTTCGGCCAGCTTCCCCGTAGTCTTCCCTTAGGCGTGCACCCAAGACCGAGTGAGGAACCTCATGCGCGAGCACCTCATTGGAATGCCATGCGACGCTCAGCATCCATTTCCCGCGCCCCCGAGCGGCGCTTGGCAAAATTCTTTAGATTTTGGCGCAGCGAGCCAGCGATCGGAGATCGGTCCGTACTCCACAGACGTCGACCCTTCTCTGATGTGGCGCGCGATAGCGGCGTCAATCTGGGATGCCCCATGCCGCGAGGAACATGAATTTAAGCTCTCCGACGACACAGTTCTGACGACATACTTACTTGCAGCTGCCATGCTTTCGAGCAGGTCACCGACTGCCATGACCGGCTTGTCAATATCCTTCGTTGATTCAAGCCGCGCCGTCGACGCACTCAATCGAGGCGGCCTTAAGGGGGCACATGACACAATTCAAGACATGCCGCCGAAGGTGCGACGTCAGCTGGTGAGAGAATGCATCGCACTCATCCTGATTGGCTTCACCAATTTGCAGGCTGACTTGCCGGGAATATATTTGCGCAGGCCACCTCCTGCGAGTGATGCTTGATTTGGAAGGCACGGCCGCCCCGTGGCGAGCCATCCACCCGCTCGGGGACTGCAGCGGCTCGAGGGTTGGCGCGGTTCCGGAGCTGAATCGAGCAAATGGCTATCCGGACGCGCTCTCATCGGCAGTTGCGTGCGGGCGGTGGGATTTCAGGTTTGGGTCATTGTGAGGGCGTTGGGGGTGGTCGGGTCGTGGCTGGCGTTTCTCAGTTTTGGCCGGTTGCTGCGAGGCTTGACTGCCATAGGCGCTGGGCCCGGGCCGGGGAAGTGGAGCGGGTGGTTGCTGTGAACGGGGAGCGGTTGGCGACGTACGCGCCGGGGAGCAGGGACTCGGGGGCGGTGGCCAGCCAGACGAGAGTGTCGGCGCCCTGGTCGGGGGAGCGGAACAGGCCGGGGGTGAAGCGGGCCAGGCTGAAGGCGGGGCTCCTGCTGCCGAAGCCGCTGCGGATCAGGCCGGGGAAGAAGCACGTTGCCACGATGCCGTCGGCGGTCCAGCGCCGGGCGGCCTCGACCGTCATCAGGATGTTGGCCTGCTTGCTGGCGCCGTAGGCCAGCCAGCGACTCCACTGGCGGCGGCCCGGGCGATCCACGTCCAGCGTGCCCCACGCCTCCGCGACCGAGGACGTGGTCACGATCCGGGCCGGGGTCTCCGGTGTGGCGGCGGCCCGCAGGCGGTCCAGCAGCAGGTGGGTGAACAGGAAACCGGCCAGGTGGTTGATCTGCATGGTGGGGTCGTGGCCGTCGACGGTGGGGTGGCGGACCGAGGTCAGCAGGCCGGCGTTGTTCGCCAGCACGTGGATGTGCTCGTGCTCGGCCGCGATGGCGGTGCCGGCCGTGCGGACCTCGTCCAGGACCGCGAAGTCGGCGCGGTAGGACGCCGGGGTGCGGCCGCCGGCCTCGCGGACCCGGGACACCGCGTCGGTCAGGCGGTGCGGATCCCGGCCGAGCAGCACCACGTCGTCGCCGGAGCGGGCCAGGGCCACCGCCGCGGCCAGGCCGATTCCCGAGCTTGCGCCCGTCACCACCACTGTTCGAGGCATGGCTTGATTGGATCATCAGGGCGGTAGCGATCATGATGGCGGGATGGTTCGGAACCGGTTTGCCGTGGGGGCTGGGCTCGCGGTCGCCGGGGGAGCCAGCGTGATGCTGGTGGCGCTCGTCGCCGGGCCGGGGTCGTGGTGGCGGGGCTACGTGAGCGAGGCCGGGGCGGCCGGCCAGCCGTACGCCATGGGTTATCGCTTTGGTTTGATCTTGCTGGCGTGTGGTGTGGCGCTGTTGAGCCGGGAGGTGCCGCGGATCGGGGTGTTGCTGCTGGTCGCGGCGGTGCTCGCGGGCACGTCCGGTGTGGTGTCGTGCAGCGCGGGGTGCCCGCTGCCGCCCTATGAGACGACGACGCTCGCCGATGTCGTGCACACCGCGGTCAGCATCCTGGGTCTGGCCGTGCTGGCCGCCGCGATGGCGATGACCTGGTGGACGAGCGCGCGACCGGCGATGCGGCGGCTCGCGGCGGCCGCTCTGGCGCTGACCGTGCCGCTGGGTGCGGCCCTGGGGCTGATGATGCTGTTCGCCGGGCGGGGCGCGACGAGCGCCGTGCTGGAACGGGTGCTGCTCGTGGTCGCGGTGAGCTGGCTGGTCGGCACCGCCGTGGTCAGCGGCGTCAGGGCAGGTCGTTCCGCGTCTGGATGAGGCCCGAGCCCACGTCGGGCGCCGCGGCCTGCGCCGGGCGGACGAGTTCGGTGTGCACCTCGTGCATCCGCAGCTCGCCGCTGTGGATCTGTTCGGCGAAGTGGCAGGCGACCCGCTGTCCGGAGTCGTCGAACACCCGAAGCTCCGGCCGGTCCTCGGCGCAGCGGGGCTGTGACCAGGGGCAACGGGTACGGAACCGGCACCCGCTCGGTGGGTTGACCGGGGACGGCAGGTCGCCGGCCAGCAGGATCCGCTCGCGCCGGTCCTCGGTCCACGGGTCGGGGATCGGCACCGCCGAGAGCAGCGCCCGGGTGTACGGGTGCAGCGGTCGCTGGTACAGCCGGTCGCCGTCCGCCTCCTCGACCAGCGCGCCCAGGTACATCACGCCGATCGTGTCCGAGATGTGCCGCACCACCGCCAGGTCGTGGGCGATCACCAGGTAGGTCAGGCCGAGGGACTCCTGCAGGTCGCCGAGCAGGTTGACCACCTGCGCCTGGATCGACACGTCCAGCGCGGACACCGGCTCGTCGGCCACGATCAGTTCCGGTCCGAGGATCAGGGCCCGGGCGATGCCGATGCGCTGGCGCTGCCCGCCGGAGAACTCGTGGGGGTACTTGTTCAGTGTCGACGCGGGCAGGCCGACCGAGTCGAGGGTCGAGCGCAGCCGCTGTCGTACCGCTGCCTTGTCTTGATGCATGTCGTGCGCCTTGAGACCCTCGACGAGCAGGGACTCCACCGACTGCCGGGGATCGAGGCTGGACATCGGGTCCTGGAACACCATCTGGATGCGCCGCCGGAACAGCCGCATCTGCTCGCCCTGGAGCGCGCGCACGTCGGTGCCGTCCACGATGATCCGGCCGTGGGTCGGCTCGACCAGCCGCAGCAGCCCGCGGCCGAGCGTCGACTTGCCGCACCCGGACTCGCCGACCAGACCGTAGGTCTCACCCCGCGCGATCTTCAGTGACACGCCGTCGACGGCGAGGACATGAGCGATCGTACGGTCGAAGAGCAGTCCGCTCTTGATCGGGAAGTGGACCTTGAGGTCGTCGATCTCGACGAGCACGTCGCTCATGCCGGCACCTCCTGCGGTACGGGGTTCGTGCACCGCAGCGCGCCGTCGCGGCGGGTGGGTTCCAGGGGCACCGTCGCACCGACGCAGTCGTCGATCACCCGATCGCAGCGCGGCGCGAACGCACAGCCCTCCGGCCAGGGGATGTTGTCGCTGACCGAGCCGCGGATCTGGTGCAGGCGCCCGCCGCGATCGACATCCAGCCGGGGTACGGACTGCAGCAGCCCGTGGGTGTACGGATGCCGCGGATCCGCGAACAGGTCGTGGCGCCCGGCCCGCTCGACGACCTTGCCGGCGTACAGGACGTTCACCGTGTCGCAGAGCCCGGCCACCACACCGAGGTCATGGGTGATCATCACGAGGGCCGTGCCGGACTGGTCGACCAGCTCCTTGAGCAGGGCGAGGATCTGTGCCTGGATGGTCACGTCCAGCGCCGTGGTCGGCTCGTCGGCGATCAGCAGCCGCGGTTTGCAGGCCAGCGCGATCGCGATCAGCGCCCGCTGCCGCATGCCGCCGGAGAGCTGGTGCGGGAACTCCTTGAGCCGCCGCGCCGGATCCGGGATGCCGACCGCGTCGAGCAGCCCACCGGCCTGGCGCAGCGCCGCCTGCCGGGTCTTGCCCTGGTGGCGTTCCAGCACCTCGGCCACCTGCAGGCCGAGCGGGATCACCGGGTTCAGCGAGGACAGCGGATCCTGGAAGATCATGCCGATGTCCCGGCCGCGCCGGTCCCGCAGGTCCTGCGGGCGCAGTGTCAGCAGGTCGGTGTCCTCGAACCGGACCTCGCCGGTGACCTGGTTGCCGCGCCGCGGCAGCAACCCCATGATCGCCAGGCTGGTCACCGACTTGCCGCAGCCGGACTCGCCGACCAGCCCGACGGTCTGGCCGGGTTCCACCGTGAAGCCGACACCGTCCACCGCGGTGAAGGGCTCCGCGCCCTTGCGCCGGAAGACCACCGACAGATCACGAACGTCGAGCAGGGCCATGACAGATCACCGCCGGTTCTTCGGGTCGAGTGCCGCCCGCATGCTCTCGCCGAGCAGCGTGAAGCCGAGGGCCACCAGGACGATCGCGATCGCCGGGTAGTAGGCCAGCTCCGGGCGCACCTCGAGGTATCGGACGCCGTCCACACCCAGCATCAGACCCCACTCGGCCCGGTTGATGTCCGGGTCGCCGAGGCCCAGGAACGACAGCGCGGCCGCGTCCAGGATCGCCACCGCGAAGGTCAGGGTGGCCTGCACGATGACCGCGGTGAGCGAGTTCGGCAGCATGTGCCGGGTCACGATGTCGTGCCGCTTCACGCCGAGCGCGCGGGCCGCGAGCACGTGATCGCTCTCGCGTTGCGCCAGCATCGACCCGCGGAGCAGCCGGGCGAAGATCGGCACGTTCACCACCGCGACGGCGACGATCACCGTCCACTGCGTCGACTGCCGGGCCAGGGCGACCAGGGTGATCGCCAGCAGCAGGCTGGGCAGCGCCAGCATCACGTCGGTGATCCGCATGATCACGACGTCCACCCAGCCGCCGACCGCGCCGGCGACCGCGCCGAGCAGCACCCCGAACAGCAGGCCGATCAGCGTGGCCAGGACACCGACGAACAGGGTCTGCCGGGCGCCGTAGATCATCCGGGAGGCGAAGTCGCGGCCCAGCGGGTCGCTGCCGAGCGGGTGTCCCGCGCTGGCGCCCGGCACCGAGTCGACGGTCAGGTCCCGGGTCAGCTCCGGGAACCGCTGCACCGGATCGTGCGGCGCCACCAGCGGCGCGAAGATCGCGATGATCAGGAACAGCAGGATGATGGCCGCGCCGACGATCGCGGCCGGGTCGCGCCGCAGCCGCCGCCCGGCGTCGCGGATCAGGCTGACCCCGGCGGCCGTGGACGTCCGCGCGGTCAACTCGTCGATGCGGCGGCGCTTGTGGTCGCTGAGCGTCGTGATCCCCCCGGTTCGGCTCATGGCACACGCACCCTCGGGTCGATGACCGCGTACGAGAGGTCGACCAGCAGGTTGACCACGATGAAGACGACCGCGGCGAGCAGGATCAGCGCCTGCAGCACCGGATAGTCACGGCTACCGCTGATCGAGTCGGTGATCACCGTGCCCAGGCCGCCCCAGTTGTAGACCTTCTCGGTCAGCACCGCCCCGGCCAGCAGCGCCCCGGTCTGCAGCCCGATGGTGGTGACCACGGGCAGCAGCGCGTTGCGCAGCACGTGCCGCCGGCGGATGGTGGCGTCACGCAGGCCCTTGGCGTCCGCGGTCCGGATGTAGTCCTCGTCCAGGACGTCCAGCACACTCGCCCGGGTGATCCGGACGATGATCGCCAGCGGGATCGTGGCCAGTGTGAGCGCGGGCAGCACCAGGTGCCAGAGCGCGTCGGCGGAGGCGTCCAACTCCCGGGTCAGCAGCCCGTCCAGCACGAAGAAGCCGGTCACGTCGGTGTTGTCGGCGCCGGTGCTGATCCGGCCGGACGGCGGGAAGACGTGGATGTCCTGGGTCAGCCAGTCCTTGAGCAGGTAACCGAGGAAGAAGATCGGGATCGAGATGCCGATCAGGGTGACGACGATCGTCGCGTTGTCGAGCAGCCGGCCGCGGTACCGGGCCGCGAGATAGCCCAGCGGGATGCCCAGCCCGACCGCGACGATGATCGCCGCGATGGCCAGTTCGACGGTCGCCGGGAAGGCCCGGCCGATCACCGCGGTGACCGGCTCTCCGGTACGGATGGAGTTGCCGAAGTCGCCGGTCACCACGTTCTCGACGAAGCGGCCGTACTGGACCCAGATCGGTTTGTCGTAGCCGAGCGCCCGGGTCAGCGTCTCGCGGGTCTGCGGGGTCGCGCGTTCGCCCAGCAACGCGTCGACGGGTCCGCCGGGAAGACTGCGCAGCCAGAAGAAGACCAGGGTCATCAGGGCGATCAGGGTGACGCTCAACTGGGACAGGCGGCGTAGGACGATTCTCACCATGGAACGGCGACTCCTGTCAGAATCGCGCCGCCGTGGCCCGGTGGCCGGGTCACGGCGGCACCCGGCGCTTACTTGGTGATCGAGACCGTGTTGAACGTCTCGGCGGTGAGCGGGCTCGGCACCAGACCCTGGACGTTCTTCGTGGTGACCAGGGCCGGCGGGGCGTGCCAGATCGGCACGGCGGGCAGCCACTTGGTGGCCATGTCCCGGTTGACCTGCTCCCACGCGGTCTTCTTGGCCGCCTGGTCGACGGTCGCGTCGGCCTTGGCGATGGCGGAGAACATCTCGGTCATCGACTGGTCGCCGAACTCGGGCTTGGCCCGGCCGAAGAACGTGCCGACAAAGTTGCCCGGGTCGTTGTAGTCGCCGGTCCAGCCGAGGATGTGCAGGTCCTGCTTGCCGAACTGCTGCACGTCGTCCTTGAAGCCGCCGTTCCACGGCCGCGGAACACCGTTGACCTTGATACCGGCCGCCTGCAGGTCGTTGGCCAGCACCGTGAAGATCTCCTGCGGGTTCGGCATGTACGGCCGGGAGACCTCGGTCGGGTAGTAGAAGTTCAGCGTGAGACCGGTCGCGCCGGCGTCGGCCAGCAGCTGCTTGGCCTTGTCGACGCTGTACTCGTACTTCTGCACGTCCGGCGCGTAGCCGAGCACGGTGCTGGGCAGGAACTGGTCGGCCACCGCGGCGCCGCCCGGGCCCTTGGTCTGCACCAGCTGGGCGCGGTTGAGCGCGTACGCGATCGCCTGCCGGACCCGCAGGTCCTTGAGCTTCGGGTTGTTCTTCTGGTTGATGCCCAGGTAGAGGATGTTGAAGGCGGGCCGTTCGAGCACCTCGTAGCCCTCGGCGGCGAGGGCCTTGCGGTCGGCCGGCGCCGGGAAGTCGATCGCCTGGACCGTGCCGGCGCGCAGCTCCTGCTTCCGGGTGTTCTCGTCCTTGATCACCTTGATGATCATCTTGTCGACCTTGGCCTTGTCACCCCAGTAGTTCGGGTTCTTGTTCAGGGTGAGCTCGCCGGTCGCCTTGTTCCAGCCGCCGAACGTGAACGCGCCGGTGCCGGTCGGGTGCTCGTTCGCGAACGCGCTGTAGGAGAACGAGTCGCCGCTCTGCGTCACGGTGTCGGCGCCGTACTGCTTCATCGCGGCCGGGCTCGCGATGGAGAACGCGGTGAGCGCGAACGCGCCCGGGAACGCGCCCTTGTACTTCTTCATCGTCACGACCGCGGTGCCGGCGTCGGGCGCCTTGCAGTTGTCGTAGACGGCGTCCGGGCTGCCGGCGAACCCGCCGAAGACGTCGGCGTAGTAGATCATCTGGGACTGGGCGGCCTCGCCCTTCATGGCGGACCAGCGGTCGAAGTTCGCGCAGACGGCCGCGGCGTCGAACGCGGTGCCGTCGTGGAACGTGACACCCTGGCGCAGCTTGAACGTCCAGATCTTGCCGGTCGGGTCGTTGGACCAGCTCTCGGCGAGGCCACCGACCAACTCGGCGGTGCCGGGCTTGTGGGTGATGAGCGTGTCGTACATCTGCCGGATCGGCCGGAACGACTCACCGTCATCGTTGAAGATCGGGTCGAAGTTCTTCGGGTCGCCGGCGCCCGCGAGGATGAAGGTGCCGCCGCCGGCGCCCTTGTCGGCGCCGTTGTCCCGGTCGCTCTCCGCGCAGCCGGCCGCGCCGATCGTCATGACCGCCAGAACGCCGGCGGCGATGAGGGCCCGGAGCCGGTCCGGCTGCCTTCCTGGTGCGCGCATCGTGTTCACTCCGTCCTATTAGTACGGACAAACGCGATGACCGCTGGTCACCGCTGGCGCGACCCTAACCATTCACGATGATCAACGTCTTGAGTTGGTATCGGATTGTGTCCTTTCAATTTTTCGGGGCAGGCAGTCTCCCGTGGCAGACGATCTTTACGGGGCGGTCCGCTCTTTCGCGGCGGTCCGCTCCTTGGCGGGGGTCCGCTCTGTCGCGGAGCTCCGTCAGAGAAGCGCGGCGATGGCGGGCAGCACCGCGACCGCGTTCTCCAGGTCGGTGCCGAGCGGGCGGTCGTCGAACCCCGGCACCAGGTTCTTGGCGGCCATGTCGAACGCGTCCCGGGCGATGCCGTCCGGCAGGCGGCCCGGCGCCATCCGCAGCGCCCGGACCGCCGCGACCAGCTCGGCGGCGAGCAGGGTCGGCGCGAGCTCGGTCATCCGGCGCAGGGAGCGCGCGCCCTGGGTGGCGAAGCTGGCGTGCTCCTCCAGGCCGAGCGAGATGGTCAGGGTGCCGGCCGCGATCGGCTGCATGCCGACGCGGATCTCGGTGAGGACGTCCTGGACCACGTACTCGCCGATCATCAGGCCGGAACTGCCGGCCGGGCCGTCGGCGAGGAACGCCCGCAGACCGGTCATGTCGGGACGCATCAGCAGGCCGACCCGGGCCGAGGAGAGCGACAGCACAGGAAGGAACGCGCTGCGCACGGCGTCGAGACCGGCGGCTAGGGTCGCGGTGTGGAACTGTCCGTGATGCAGGACGCCGTCGTCGGTGACCAGCGGGTTCTCCACCGCGGCGTTGAGTTCGGCGGTGAGCACGTCGTGCAGGGACCGGGCCGCGTGGATCGCCGGAGCGGTGACCTGCGGCACCACCCGCAGGCCGAACGGGTCCTGGATGCGTAGCGGCGGCGCGCACCCGGCCACCAGCGTGTTGAGCAGGGTGGCCACCTCGACCTGGCCGGGGTGGGCGCGAGCCTGGTGGACGGCCGGGTGGTAGGCCTCGGGATTGCCGCGCAGGGCCAGGAACGAGAGCGCGGCCACCACCACGGAGGCCCGGATCAGCTCCTCCACCTGGGCCAGGGCGAGGATCGCGGTCGCGACGGTGAGCGCGCTCGAGCTGATCATCGGCAGCGCGTCGGTGCCGTCGATCGGGATGACCGGGCCGTTGCCGGAGCGCCACGGGCGTTCGCCGGCCAGGGTCAGGCCCAGCTCGGCGAGGGCGGACAGGTCGGCGGTGCCGATCGCGCCCCACGGGTGCAGGCTCGGGACGGCGCCGTCGCGCAGCGCGGTGGCCAGGGCCTCGGCGACGCGCCGGGACACCCCGGAGCCGCCGGCCAGGATCTGATTGAGGCGTACGGCCATGGCGGCCCGCGCGGTGACGTCGTCCTCCTCGGGCCCGACCGCCGCGCAGTGGCTGCGCAGCATCCGCAGCCCGTGCTCGGCGGCGTCGTCGGACTTCTCGTGCCGGTTCGCGCCGACACCGGTGTTGGCGCCGTAGACCGCGCCGCGCTCCCGGGCGGCGTGCAGGCGGGCGTGCCGGGCCTCGACCAGCTGCAGCGCGGCCGGGCCGACCTCGGCCACGGCCCGCCCGGAGGCGATCGCGAGCAGACCGGAGATGGTCAAGGTCCGCCCGTCGAGGGGAACGCCGGTGGCCGCCTGCATGTACCCTCCTGCGGGCGTATTAAGGAGACGTAACGGCTCTTACCAGGCCGTTGACTTGTTATTCACTACACCACAAGTATGAATACCAGTATTCACGAGAACGTCTGCCACCGCCAGGAGCGCCATGATCACATTTGAGGACGTCGTCAAGGTCTACCCCGGTGGGAGCACCGCGGTGGACCACCTCTCGATGGAGTTGCCCACCGGGAAGATGACGGTTCTCGTCGGTCCGTCCGGCTGTGGCAAGACCACCTCGCTCCGCATGATCAACCGGATGGTCATCCCGACGTCGGGCCGCATCCTGATCGACGGCAAGGACGTCTCGGGCCAGGACGAGGCGGTGCTGCGCCGCGGCATCGGCTACGTCATCCAGCACGCCGGGCTCTTTCCGCACCGGACCGTGCTGGACAACGTGGCCACGGTGCCGCTGCTGCTCGGCAAGACCCGCCGCGAGGCCCGGTCGGCGGCGATGGAGCTGCTGGAGCGGGTCGGGCTGACCGCCGAGTTCGCCAAGCGTTACCCGGCGCAGCTCTCCGGCGGGCAGCAGCAGCGGGTGGGTGTGGCCCGGGCGCTCGCGGCCGACCCGCCGGTGATGCTGATGGACGAGCCGTTCAGCGCGGTCGACCCGGTGGTCCGCGAGGGCCTGCACCGCGAGTTCCTCCGGCTGCAGCAGGACCTGGGCAAGACGATCGCGATGGTCACCCACGACATCGACGAGGCGATCAAGCTCGGTGACATGGTCGCGGTCTTCCGGCAGGGCGGGCACCTGGCCCAGTTCGGCACACCGCAGGAGCTGCTGGAGCAGCCGGTCGACGACTTCGTGGCCGAGTTCGTGGGCCGCGACCGTGGTCTGCGCAGCCTCTCCTTCGACACCGCGGCCGACCTGCCGGTCCAGCCGGTGGGTTCGTTCGACGGGGCGGAGCTGGTGCTCGACGACGCCGGCCGTCCGCTGGGCTGGCGGCGCGACGGCGGCACGATCGAGCCGACCGCCGGGGTGTTCACCACCGGCGACTCGCTGCGGATGGTCACCGACCTGGCGATCACCTCACCGGTCGGTGCCGCGGTGCGCGTCGGGGCGGACGGCAAGGCGGAGGGTCTGGTCCGCCACCACGACCTGGTCGACTTCCTGGCCGCCCGGCGAGACCGGCGGGCGGCGGAGCGCAGCGCATGATCCAATACCTGACCAACAACCACGAGGTCGTGCTCGCCGCGCTGCAGCAGCACATCTACCTCGCGCTGCTGCCGATCCTGATCGGCCTGGTGGTGGCCCTGCCGATCGGCTACCTCGGGGTGCGCTTCCCCTGGTTCTACCACCCGCTGGTGAACGTCTGCGGCGTGCTCTACTCGATCCCGTCGCTGGCCCTGTTCGTCTTCCTGCCGGTCCTGCTCGGCACCAAGATCCTGGCGCCGGTCAACATCGTGGTGGCGCTGACGATCTACACGGTGGCGCTGCTGGCCCGGACGGTCGCCGACGGCCTGCGCTCGGTCGACCCGGTGATCACCCAGTCGGCCACCGCGATGGGCTACCGCCGCCTGCGCCGGCTGTTCGACGTCGAGCTGCCGGTCGCGCTGCCGGTGATCCTGGCCGGTCTGCGGGTCGCCACCGTCTCCAACATCAGCCTGGTCAGTGTCGGTGCCCTGATCGGCGTCGGCGGGCTCGGGCAGCTGTTCACCCGCGGCTTCCAGCTGTTCTACCTGGAACCGATCATCATCGGCATCATCCTGTCGGTGCTGCTCGCCGGCCTGGCCGACCTGATCATCGTGCTCGTCCAGCGGGCACTCACCCCGTGGACCCGGCACCAGCACGGTGGAGGCGCCGCGTGAACCTCTCCTACCTCTTCGACGCCGCGCACTGGGACCTCAGCGCCACCGGCGGCATCCCGCAGCTGATCCTCGCCCACCTCGGGTACGTCGCCCTGGCCCTGCTGATCGGCACGATCATCGCGCTGCCGGTCGGGCTGTTCATCGGGCACACCGGGCGCGGCTCGTTCATCGCGATCAACTCGGGCAACGCCGGCCGGTCGCTGCCCACCCTGGGCCTGCTGATGCTGATGGTCACCCTGCTCGGGCTCGGGCTCACCCCGGTGCTGATCGCGCTGACCGTGCTGGTCATCCCGCCGATCCTGACCTCGGCGTACGCCGGGATGCGCACCCTCGACCGCGGTGTGATCGACGCCGCGAGGGGGATGGGAATGCGCCCCTGGCAGGTGCTGTTCAAGGTCGAAGTGCCGATGGCCCTGCCCGTGCTGATGAGCGGGTTCCGCAGCGCGGCCCTGCAGGTGGTCGCGACCGCGACCGTGGCGGCCGCGGTGGGCCTCAGCGGCCTGGGCCGCCTGCTGATCGACGGCCTGGCCGTCAACGACTATTCCCGTGTCCTGGCCGGCGCCATCGTCGTCGCCGTCCTCGCCGTCCTGCTCGACCTGTTCCTCGCGCTCGTACAGCGCTGGATCGTCTCACCCGGCCTGACCGGACGGGACCAGACCCGTTCGCGCCGCGCCACCACCTGAAACCATCGGAAGGTCGAACATGTCCCGCATACGTACCATCGGCGCCGCGATCGCCGGCATCAGCCTCGCCCTCTCCGTCGCCGCGTGCGGCGCTGACAGCGACCCGCTCGCCGAGGACACCACCAAGCCCACGGCCGGCACCGTCACGGTCGGCTCGGCCAACTTCGCCGAGAGCGAGCTGCTCGCCGAGATCTACTCGCAGACCCTGGAAGCCAAGGGCGTCACGGTCAAGCGCCAGTTCAACATCGGCGCCCGTGAGCTGTACCTGAAGGCGCTGCAGGACGGCTCGATCGACCTGCTGCCGGAGTACAACGGCGCGCTGCTGGCGTCGCTCTCCACCGGCGGGGTGCCCGAGGGCGTCAGCAGCCCGACCGACGTGCTCGCCGCGCTGAAGAAGGTCCTGCCCGCCGGCACCGAGGTGCTGGAGCAGTCGGCCGCCGAGGACAAGGACACCCTGACCGTCACCTCGGCGACGGCCACCAAGTACAAGCTGGCCAGCATCGAGGACCTCAAGGCCGTCGCGCCGACGCTGAAGGTCGGCGCCGGTCCCGAGTTCCAGGAGCGCCACCAGGGCCTCAAGGGCCTCGAGTCGGTCTACGGCGTGAAGTTCAAGGAGTTCAAGGCGCTCGACGCCGGTGGCCCGCTCACCATGAAGGCCCTGGTCGACGGCGACATCGACGTCGGCAACATCTTCTCCACCGACTCCGGCATCGCGACCAACAAGCTGGTCGTCCTGCAGGACCCGAAGAACCTCTACACCTCGCAGAACGTCATCCCGCTGATCCGCACCGCGGCGAACAACACCACGGTGTCGGGCGCGCTGAACGCCCTCTCGGCCAAGCTGACCACCGAGAACCTGACCACCTACCTGGCCAAGGTCCAGGTGGACAAGCAGGACAGCGCCACGGTCGCGAAGGCCTTCCTCACCGAGGCCGGCCTGCTCTGATCACCAACTGATCGCGTTCCACCCCGCCGGCCGGCGGTGGCTGCTCAGCCACCGCCGGCCGGTTCTGCTTTTCCAGGCCGGGGCAGGACCCTCAAGAGCAGGGCCGCGAGCCGGTCCGGGTCCGCGTTCCCGTCGAGGTCGCCGTTGGCGCTGTGCAAGGACGATTGGGGTACGAAGTGAAGCCCGCAGCGCTGTCATCGTCTCGGCGGCGCGCCCCGCGACGGCCGGGTCGTGCCGGGCCACCAGAGCTACGCCGAGCTGACCGCGAACCTCGCCGCCGCCCGCGTCCCCCGTCAGGGGCAGCGCCCGGCTGTGGCGGTCGGCATGATTGGCCGATGGGGGCCACCAGAGAGAGCGCCGACGTCCGGGTGTTTCTAGGCATCGCGTTCGGACTGCCGTGGATACTGTGGGTGGTCGAGCAGGTGACCGGGGTGCGGATCCTCTACTTCGCGGCGATGCTGTCGGTCGCGGTCGCGACCTGGATGGCGGCCCGCTATGTGTGGCGTCCGGAAAGGATTGCCGAGGCGACATCGCTGGTTCCGGTCCGTCCGAGCCGGCGGACCATCGGGTACTGCCTGCTCGCCTTCGTCCTGTTCCTGGTGATGTCGGCGCTGGCCGTCGGCCTCAACGCGGTGACCGGCATCTACCCGGTCGACCTGGGCGGGTTCTCCGCGTTGCGCGACGCCTACGGCCCGGAGACCGCCGGCCAGACCGGTGTCCCGTGGGATCTGATCGGGCAGGCGCTCGTCGCCAACCTGGTCCAGTTCGTGATCATCCTGCCGCTGGCGTTCTGCGAGGAGTGGGGCTGGCGCGGCTATCTGCTGAACCGGCTGCGTGACCGGATGGGCACCTGGCCGGCGCTGGTCCTGATCGGCGTGATCTGCGGGGTCTGGCATCTACCGTTCTTCGCCGGACCGGGATTCTCGCTGAGCGGGGACGCGCTGCTGTCACTGCTGCCGTTCACGGTCTTCTGCGTGTTCTTCGGCATGGTGCTCGGGTGGTTACGCCTGGCCGCCGGGTCGATCTGGCCGGCTGTGGTGGGACATGCGGTCAACAACACCGTCGTTTTCGGGTTCGTGCAGGTGGTGGTCGCGGACAAGGCGGCCGAACCGCGGATCGACGGCTGGCTCACCGGGCTCAGCGGCTGGCAGGGTTGGCTGATCATGCTGGTTCCGGTCGTGGTCCTCGCCGTCCGCTCCCGGACCTCGCGGCAGTCGCCGCCTAACCCTTCGGCAGGGATGACACCGGCGCGATGACGGCGTAGGCGGCGAGTATGTCGGACCGGTCGCCTCGCAGGTAGACGGCGATCGTCTCCGCCGGCAGCGGGCCGATGTCGTTGACCGTCACCCCGCCGTCGCAGGGAACACCGGCGGTGACCAGGGCCTCACTGGAGGCGTCGAGTTCGCCGCTGGCCACCTCGACGGACAGCGTCGTGCCCGGTGCCGTCGAGGTGCAAGCAGCGTGCATCCAGTATTCCTGTCCCGCGGCGGACGGCTGCCGCGGCGCGGGGTGGTCCGTGCATCCGGCGACACCTGCCAGCAAGGCGAGAAGCGCGGTCGCCATCCGCGATCGTGACATCCCTGCATCATGTCAAGCGGCGGCCGGCCGGGCACCGGAACAGTGCACGGTGCCGGCACTGCGAATCCCGCCCACCGCCCGCTCCCGGGTCAAGCGTCGGGTCGGGCATGGTCGGGGGATGGTCAGTATCAGTCAGGAGTCGGTCGGGGAGACTGATCGGCGGTTGCGCCGGGTCGTCGCGGCGGCGGACCTGGTCACGTTCGACGGCGAGTGGTCGTTCTTCGAGGCGCCGCTGGATCGGCCGCCGGTGCTGACGGCCGAGCTGCTGGCCGTGGTCCGCGACGACGACCGGTGGTCCTGGCTGGCGCCGTCCGGGGCGAGCGAGGGCGAGCGGTTCGCCGTCTTCTCGTTCCACTTCCCGCCCGGGGTGGACAACAGCGGGTTCGTCGGGTGGCTGGCCACCGAGTTCAAGCGCCGGCTGGGCACCGGCGTGTTCGTCATCTGCGGCCAGAACAGCGACCGCGGCGGCATCTACGACTACTGGGGCTGCCCGGCCCAGCTGCGCGCCGAAGCCGCCGAGGTCCTCGCGGACCTGCGGACCGGCGGCTAAACGCGGTACAGCCTCCGGGCCCGGGTGAGGTCCAGCCGGGAGCCGTCGCCGACGGGCAAGTAGTGATCCAGCTGCCAGGTCTGGGTGCTGGTGGCCTGGCGGTTCGCCGGGGTGGACCAAGGGGGATAGACACGGAAGCCGCGTTTGCCGCCCACGCCGTCGCGCGAGACGATGCCTCGCGCGACCAGGGTCGCGGCCGGGAAGACGAAGTGGCCGAAGTGCTCCGCGTCCCGGCTGCTGATCACCACCAGGTCGACGGCGTCGGCGGTGTCCAGCGGGCGGATCGGGCCGCTCGCCGACCGGGCCCACAGCGTGACGAACTGGCCGGCCTTCGTGGGTGTCGTCTTGGCCGCGCGGAAGCGGACGGGCCGGTCGTTCAGCAGGAACGAGTGCGCGCAGTACTCCGCGCTCTCCGGTTCCGGTGCCGGGTGGGTGCAGGCGACGCCGATCTGGTCGTACACCAGGGATTGTGATTTTTGGAAATCGGATGTTGTCACTGGGGAGCGGCCGGTTCCCACAGCAGGATCTGGCGGTGGTGGCGGAAACCGGTGCGCAGGTAGAAGTCGACGGCGCGGCGGCCGGAGTGGACGGTGACGTGCAGCAGGTGGCGGGCCTGCGCCTCGGCCAGGATCGCGGCCATCAGCGCGGCGCCGACGCCCTGTTTGCGGTGCTCCTCGCGGACCATCACCGACTGGATGTCGCCGTATTGCCGGTCCAGCGCGCCGTTGCCGGGCACCCGGTCCGCGACGAGCAGCCAGGCGGCGCCGATCACCCGGCCGTCGATCTCGGCGACGAACGGCAGGTGGGTCTGCGCGTGAGCGGTGACCCAGGTGGTGAACGCGGCGAGCTCGCCGGGTGCGATGTCCCGCAGCTCCGCGAGCGCCGCCGCGTCCGCCGCACCTGCCCTCCGCACGATCACCTGGCGGAGTCTAGTCAGGCACCGTCAGCTGAGGCCGATGTGGGACCTGGTGGAATCATCCGCGATGACGTATTGCGAAAGGCACGTTCCGTCGCCGGAAGCGACCTCCCAGACGTGCCCCCGGTAGGTGGTGTAGTTGGCGGTGCCGTTCGCCGGGATGAGGCGGCCCGATTCCCGGCCCCCGCTCGTGTTGTGCCAATACAGGATGGCCGGTTTGCGGCTGCGGTTGGCGACGCTCAGCAGGATCTCGGTCTGGTCGATCTGCTGCGAGGACAGGGCTCCACACAGTTTCCGGTGTACGCCGACCAGAAGGTAGGGGACCGGATCGCGAGGCGGTTCGATGGTGGCCGAGGCCGGGCATGCACCGAACGCCGTGCCGGCGATCACGCCTACGGCCGCGGTCGCCGCTCGTGCCAGCATGTTCATGAACTCGTCCCTCTCGTCACGCCGAAAACCCGAGTCCATCACCCCCTCCCCGGCGCCGGCCCGGTGTTCGCGGACAGCGGACCGCGGGGGCGTGGCGCGCGCGGCGCTGGACGCGGCGGCGGAGCAGGCGTTTTGTGGCCTGCCGCTGACTGCCGCCTACCGGGACCGCCCGGCCCGGGCCTAGGGTCGCGGCCCGGCGGGTGGGGCCGAGACGGCGGCCTGCCGGATGAAGAGTTCCGGATCGGGAGGGGCGCCGCCGGGGGTTTTCCGTGACCACCCACGGGCGTCGCCCCGGAGGGCTTCGCGGTATGGACGCGCCAGCGGCCAGCGAAGCCCGCAGGGGTCCCGGCGGGCTTCGCGGTATGGACGCGCCAGCGGCCAGCGAAGCCCGCAGGGGTCCCGGCGGGAGCGGCGGTCTGTACCCCGGCGGACGCACGACATCACGATCTTGAATGTGATCTTTGGCGGAGATCCGCAGAACGGTCGTGCGCGAGGGTGGGGATCGGCACGTCGATATCGGGCTGCGCGAATGTGGGGGATCACGTACGGTCGTCGATCATGATCAAGTCTCCTCAACGCACTCTTCGGGTGTTTGCGCTCGGCGCCACCCTTCTCTTTGCCGGTGCCTGCGAAACGTCGGAGGACGCCGCCGGTGCCGCCGGTACGCCCAGCGGCGCTGCGGCCAGTGCCGCGGCCGACAACACCGCGGAGATCTGCAAGTCCGGTGGCGAAGCGGCCCGGACCGTCGTGGTCGACCTGTTCAAGCAGCTGGCCGACGTGATGAAGAGCGGCAGCGACGCCGCGGACGTCGACCTGAACAAGATCTACGCGACCACGTTCAGCTCGCTGCGGGACACCCTGACCGTCGAGAGCGGCAAGGCGACCGACCCGAAGCTCGCCGCGGTGCTGACCGAGATCGCCACCGAGGCCAACAAGATCGCGACGGCCGGTGAGCCGGAGACGGTCGGGACGGACGGGCTCGAGGCGTCCCTGGACAAGCTCGAGACGTTCTGCCCGAGCAGCACGCCGGCGGCCTCCGCCGCACCCGGTGCGTCCGGCGCTCCCGCCGCGGCCGGTGTCGTCGGCGCCAAGGGCAGCCCCTGCGTGCTTCCGGTGAGCTTCGCCATCCCGGCGAAGTGGACGATGAAGGCCATCGACCTGGAGGACGACAGCCCGCTGGCCGAGCTGGGCCGCAAGGGCTCGCTCAAGATGGCCTGCGAGGTCGACTCCCGGCCGGCCGGGCCGATCGGGTTCCTGCGGGTGTGGGCCGGGCCGAAGTCCGTTCAGGACCCCCGCGCGGCGCTGAAGGCGTTCCAGACCGGCGAGACGACCCGCAAGGTCACCTACGCGCCGGTCGAGTTCGACGGGAAGCCCGGGGTGGAGTTGAAGTACCAGACGTACTCCAAGCTCCTGGAGGAGTGGAGCGACCGGCAGGCGTTCGCGGTGCCGACCCCGAAGGGCGCGGTGGTCGTGGAGCTCGGCGGCCTGGAGCGCGACGACCCGGCCGTGCTGGCCGGATACGCCCAGGCCAAGAGCTCGGTGAAGGTCAACGCCTGATCCGCTGAGGACCCGTCACATGCCGAGGTAGGCGGCGCGGACGGCCGGATCGGACAGCAACTGGTCGCTGGTGCCGCTCAGTGACACCCGGCCGGTCTCGATGACGTAGCCGCGATCCGCCACCCGCAGCGCCCGGGCCAGGTTCTGCTCGACGAGCAGGATGGTGAGCCCGTCCGCGTGCAGGCGGCGGATCGCGGCGAACATCTGGCCGACCACGAGCGGGGCCAGGCCCAGGCTCGGTTCGTCCATCATCAGCAGCCGGGGGCGGCTCATCAGGGCCCGGCCGATCGCGACCATCTGCTGCTCGCCGCCGGACATGCTGCCGGCGAGCTGACCGGCCCGGTGCTTCAGCGTGGGGAACAGCTCGTGGACGTGGGCGAACGACTCGCCGCGGCGGGCCCGGGCGGCCCGGTCGTAGGCGCCCAGTTCGAGGTTCTCCCGGACGGTCAGCTGGGGCCAGAGCTCGCGGCCCTCCGGGACCAGGGCGATGCCCAGGCCGGGCCGGCGGTGCGCCGGGACCTTGCGCAGCGACTCGCCCTCGAAGAGCAGGTCGCCGCGGGCGACCGGGCGGATCCCGGCGACGGCCCGCAGGATCGTGGTCTTGCCGGCGCCGTTCGCGCCGACCAGGGTGACCAGCTCACCCGCGCCGACGGTGCAGCTGACCTGGTAGAGGGCCTGGGCGTCGCCGTAGAAGACGTCGATGTCGCGGATCTCAAGCATCGGCGTCCCCGGTGCCGAGGTACGCCTCGATGACCAGCGGATCGTTCGCCACCTCGGCGGGCAGCCCCTCGGCGATCTTGCGGCCGTGGTCGAGCACGACGACCCGGTCGGAGAGGCTCATCAGGGCGTGCATCACGTGCTCGATCATGATGATCGCGGTGCCGCGGTCGCGGATCTGCCGGATCAGCGCGACGAACCGGCCGGCCTCGACCGGGTTGAGCCCGGCGACGACCTCGTCGAGCAGCAGCACGCGCGGCCCGGTCGCCAGCGCCCGGGCGACCTCGAGGCGCTTGCGGCCGGCCAGGGTCAGCTCCCCGGGCAGCCGGTCCGCGCGGTCGGCCAGCCCGATGAATTCCAGGATCTCCAGGGCCGCCGCCCGCGGGTCGCGCCGGGTGCCGCCGGGCCGGCCGTAGTGGTGCCCGACCAGGACGTTCTCCAGCACGGTGAGCCGGGCGAACGGCCGGACGATCTGGTGGGTGCGGCAGACGCCGAGGTGCACCGAGCGGTGGGCGCGTTTGCCGCTGACCGGTTTTCCGTCGAGCAGCACCCGGCCGCCGGTGGGCCGGATCGACCCGGCCGCGACCGAGAACAGGGTGGTCTTGCCGGCGCCGTTCGGGCCGATCAGGCCGAGGATCTCGCCCTCGTCGAGGTGGAAGTCGACCTCGTCGACGGCGCGCAGCCCGCCGAAGTGCCGGCTGACGGACTCGCCGACCAGCAGCGCAGTCACGGCACACCCCGCGCCGCGGGCGCCGGCCGGCGCAGCAGCAGCCGGTGGATCCGCTGGACCAGGCCGGTCAGCCCGAGCGGTTCGAACAGGATGATCAGGATCAGCAGGGCGCCGTACAGGCCCAGGTAGAGCTCGGAGTACGTGGCCAGCAGGAACTCCTGGATGATCACGAAGACGACGGCGCCCCAGATCGGGCCCAGCACGGTGCCGATGCCGCCGATCACGGCCATCAGGATCAGCCCGATCGACCGGTCGAAGCTGAACATGTCCTGCGGGTCGATGAACGCCTGGTACGAGGCGTAGAAGCCGCCGCAGATCCCGACCATCGTGCCGGACAGGAACAACACGAGGTCCTGGTACACCGTCGGGTTCACGCCGACGTCGCCGGCCGCGTCGACGTCCTCCTTGATCGCGGCCAGCCCCAGCCCGAGCCGTGACCGCCGCAGCCCGTACGAGATCAGCACCGCGGCGCCGAGCAGGTACAGGCCGTACCAGTAAAGCTGGTATTTGGTGGGGTTGCCGGCCAGCGGCAGGGACAGTCCGGACGACCCGCCGGTGAAATCGGACCAGTACGTGGCGACCAGCCGGGTGGCCTCGCCGACGCCGATGGTCGCGATGGAGAAGTACGGCCCGCGCAGCCGCAGCGTCGGATGGCCCCAGAGCAGCCCGAAGACCCCGGCGACCAGCCCGCCGGCCAGCCAGGCGCCGACGAACGGCAGCCCGGACGACAGCATCAGCCGCGCGGCCACGAAACCGCCGACTCCGAACATGGCCGCGTGCCCGAAACTGATCTGGCCGACATAGCCGCCGAGCCAGTTCCAGGCCAGCGCCGCCGCCATGAACATGAAGGTCAGCCCGACCACGTCGTGGGTGTAGTCGCCGAGCGGCAGCACCAGCGGCGCGATCCACAGCAGCACCATGACAGCCGCGAAGACCACCAGGGACCGCCAGCGGCTCACCGGAGCACCCGCTGGCCGAACAGCCCGCCCGGCCGCAGCACCAGCACCACGACCAGCAGCACGAAGCCGACCGCGGTGGTCAGGTACGGCGGCACCGCGTAGACCGCGAACACCTCGGCGAACGCGAGCACCAGCGCGCCCAGCGCAATGCCCAGGATGCTGCCCAGCCCACCCAGCACGATGATCACGAAGCTCTTCAGCAGCTCACCCGCGCCGAACGACGGGTTGATCGCGAACAGCGTCGACGCGAGGACGCCGGCCAGCCCGGCGAGCGCGGTGCCGAGTCCGAAAGTGAGCAGGTAGACCCGTTCCACGTTGATGCCGGCCAGGGTGCAGCTGTCCGGGTTCTGCGCCACCGCGCGGATCGCCTTGCCCAGGTAGGTGCGGGTGAGCAGCAGGTGCAGCGCGATCAGGGCGATCACCGCCACGCCGAACACGGCGAACCGGGTGGCCGAGAAGCTCCCGCCCAGGATCCGCACCGACGAGGTCGCGTAAGCGGTGTGGATGACCTGCTCGTTGCCGGTGAACAGCAGGTACACCACGTTGCGGATGACCAGCCAGACGCCGAACAGCAGCAGCAGCGACTGCACCGCGCCGGCCGGTCCGCGCGGCAGGAACCGGACCAGGCCCCGGTAGATGCCCATCCCGAGGACGAAGAACAGCATCAGTACGACCGGAATGGCGGCGAACGGGTCGACGGCGAAGCGGTCGAACAGCTGCCACGTCACGTACGCCGAGGCCATGATGATGCCGCCGTGCGCCAGGTTGACGATGCGCAGCACCCCGTAGATCAGTCCGAGACCGTACGCCATGGCCGCGTAGAACCCGGCGAGCAGCACCGCCGAGACGGCGAGGACGGCCACCTCTCCCATGCGCGGATCAGCCCTTGCAGGCCGGGTTCGGCGCGACGCCGGTGCCGGTCGCCACGTCCGCCGGGTAGATGATCGGCGACGAGCCGTCCGGCAGGTTCTGCTGCACCACGAACGGGTAGTCGGCCTGACCGCCCTTGTCCGCGGGATAGCTGAGCGTGCCGCCGGGCAGGATCGAGTCCATGCTCAGCGCGGAGAGCTTCGCGCGGACCTGCTCCTTGTCGACCGTGCCGGCCTGGGCGATCGCGGTGAACAGCGACCGGGCCGCCTCGTAGCCCAGCGCCTGGTACCACTCCGGGTCGGTGCCGTACTTGGCGGTGAACGTGTCGACGAACTCCTTGTTGAGCCCGGCGTTGCCCAGCTGCTTGTTCCACCACACCGCGGACAGGATGTAGTTCACCCCGTCGGCGCCGAGCGCGCTGCGGGCGTCCGACTCGGTGCCCCGGGCGCCGTAGGTGAGCACCTTGGAGCACATGTCCGAGCTGAGGTACTGCCGTTGCATGGTGATGAAGTCGGGCAGGTGCGCGTCGACCATCAGCAGGTCGGCGTGGGCGGCGCGGACCCGGCTGAGGATCGCCGAGAAGTCCTTGCCGTCCAGCGCGAACGACTCGTCCGTGACGACCTGGTAGCCGCCGCTGTGCGCGGCGGTGAAGTCCTGCACGCCCTTGCGGAAGTCCTTGCCGTGCGAGGTGTTCTCCCAGACGATCGCGACCCGGGCCGGTTTGGGCAGCTTGCCGGCCGCCTGCTGCTGATCGATCCAGGACATCTCGGTGCTCGCCAGGTTCGCCACCGGTGCCAGGGTGCCGAACACCCAGGTGAAGCCCTTGGCGTAGATCGAGGTCGCGGCGCCACCGCCGTTCACGTACGGGATCTTGTTCTGCTCGGCGACGGTGCTCTGCGCCTCGACGACGGCCGTCGAGTACGTACCCAAGAAGAAGTTGACTTTGTCCTGCGTGATCAGGCGTTGCGCGAGGTTGACCGCCTTGGCCTGGTCGGTCGTGTCGTCCAGCAGGTTCAGCCGGACCGGGACCTTCTTGCCGCCCAGGTCGATGCCGCCGTCGGCGTTCTCCAGCTCGACGGCGAGCTCGTAGCCCTGCTTGAACCGGCCGCCGGTCTTCGACTCGGTGCCGGTCAGCGGCAGCGTCGAGCCGATCACGATGGTGTCGGGGATCGTGGTGGTGCCGGAGTCGTTCTTGTCGTCGCGGTCCGGTACGCAGCCGGCCAGGACCAGCAGGGCCACGCCGAACAGGACGGTCGAGGGTCGCGGGGATCGGGTCACGGCAGATCCTTTCCGGACGCGACGGCGTCCGAGGACGCGGCGACGTCGCGGTGACCCCGTCGGCCAGACTAGCCTTTCAATCCATGACTATCGATGTCAAGGTGCCGGTCCGACCCCGGAGCGCCGGACACCGGGCGGTGTCCGGCGCCGTGCCGGTGGTGCCGGTCAGGGATGGTGCACCGCGAACGTGTGGTAGCCGCCGCCGTCGGGCAGGGTGAAGCCGTCCGCCCAGACCTCGGTCGCCGAGCCGGGCACCGCGCTGACGCCGCGCAGCACCGGTGGCCCGTCAGTGCCCACCGGGGTGGTCTCGGCCGTCCACGCCGTGCCGTTGAAGTGCAGGACCGCCGCGCTGCCGGCCGGTCCGGCGGCCCAGACACTGCCCGCCCCGCTCGCCGTGACGGCGGCCAGCGAACCGTTCCCGGTGTCCGGCAGGGTGGCGAGCGACCACGCGTTGCCGTTGAAGTGCATCGCGATCGGCTTGTCGGGCTGGAACGAGCCACTGACGGTGTCGACGGTGTTGCCGACCGCCCAGACGTCGGACGCCGAGATCGCCGTGACGCCGTTGAGGGTCTGCCGGACCCCGTTGAGCGGGCTCGGCGTGGCCGGGTTCGGGCTCGGTACGACCGTCCACGCCGTACCGTTGAAGTGCAGGGTGAACGTGTAGCTGTTGCTCGCCGTGCCTTTGGCGGACTGGAAGAAGCCGACCGCCCAGATGTCGGTCGCGGACCGGGCCGAGACCGCGGACAGGGTGCTGCCGGTGAACGTGGTGCCGGCCGGCGCCACCGGGTCCGGCGCCGGGACGATCGTCCAGGCCGATCCGGTCCAGTGCTCGATCAGCGCGCGATTGGCCTCACTGCGGCCGACCGCCCAGGCGTCACCGCCGCCCAGGTTCTCGACCCCGAACAGGATCGATTTCGCGCCACCGGTCGTCGCCGGGGTCGGCACGACGGTCCAGCCGTTGCCGTCCCAGTGCGCCGCCAGCGGGTCGGTGTGGGCGAAACCGGTCCGGTTGGTCGAGCCGACCGCCCAGACGTCGTTCGCGCCGGCCGCCGAGACGGCGTTCAGCTTCTCGTCGAATCGCACCACGTTCGGTGTGGGCGTCCGGGACCAGGCCGTGCCGTTCCAGTGTTCGGCGAGCATGACCTGGCCGTCGTCGTCGTTCGGGCCGAGGAAGTTGCCGACCGCCCAGGCGTCGGTACCGGTCCGCGCGTCCACGGCGTTGAGCACGTTGGAGAACGCCGCCTTCAGCGGGGACGGGTCCACCGTCGGCGTGATCACCCAGGCGGGTGCGGCCGAGGCGGTACCGGCGAGGAGCACGGCGACGCCGGCGGCGGGCAGTAGCACCGCCGCCCGGCGGGCCAGCGAATTGACGGTATGCATCTGCATGGATCTCCCTTCAGTGCTGGAGCTCCATCAGCCTGGCCGCAGGCTCTGGCGCGGCGCTGAAGCCGGCCTGGAACCGTTCAACCCGGCACTGCGGCGAGCAGGCGCTGCCGGGCCAGATCCGCCGCCGGGGTGGCGCCGAGGGCGGTGAACACGCCCAGCGCCTCGCGCAGCGACGCCTCGTCGCCGACGTCGAGCAGCGCCAGCGCGGCGTCGTACTCGCACCCCAGGTCGGCCAGCAGCCGGGCCGCCTTGGCCGGGTCACCGCCCGCCAGCAGGCTGTACGGTTCGGTGAGCGGCCCCCGCGGCGGGCGCGCCGACCCGGTGCGTCGCAGCCACGCCGCGACCTCGCCGAGCAGCCAGGGGTCGCCACCGGTGACGGCGTCGTCGGCCGACTCGGCGGCGCGGGCGGCCTCCGCCCACCTGCCCTCGAGCCAGTACGCCTCGGCCCGGGCCAGCAGGGCGAGAACGAGGTGCTGCGGCTCGTTCGTCGCGGACGCCAGCGTGGCCGACTCGCCGAGCATCCGCCAGCGGTCCGGCTCACCCCGCCGGGCCGCGATCACACCCATGCGGATCAGGCCGTAGAGCCGGTGGGCCGGGGACGGGCCGGCGCCGGCGAGCAGCGCGCGGGTGGCGATGACCGTGTCGATCCACCGGCCCCGGCGCACCATGACGGTGGCCTGCTCGCCGCGCAGCCCGATGGCGTCCGCGGTGAGCCCGGCGAACCGCGACGCGCGTTCCAGCTGGGCCGCGGCTTCCCGATGACTGCCCAGGGCGTGGGCGTGCCGGGCGGCCGCCGGGGCGTACGCGAGCACCGCCGCCGCGTCGCCGGCCGCCTCGGCGTGGAACGCCAGCCGCGCGTCGTCGTCACACCCGCCGTCGCGCAGGGCGGCGAGGATGCGCCCGTGCACGGCCGCCGCGTGATGCGGCGGCACCGAGGCGGCCACCGCCTGCCGGGCGATCTCGTGCCGGAACCGGAGCCAGCCCCCGTCGGTGCGCAGCAGCCCGGAGACCAGCAGGTCGTCGGTGAGCCGGGACGAGGCTCCGGCGACCGCCGCGAGCAGGCGCGGGTCCACCCGTGTCCCGATCAGCGCCGCGACGTCCAGCACCTCGCGGGCGGCCGGTTCGAGGCGGCCGGCCCGGGCCAGCACCGCGTCGAGCACGCAGGCCGGGAGCGAGGTGCTGCCCGCGCGCAGCACCTCGGTCACGTAGAACGGGTTGCCGCCGGTCAGCCGGTGCAGTTCGGCCGGGTCGACGCCACTGCCCGCGGCCATGGTCCGCACGGCGGCCGGCGACAGCGGATCCAGCGTGACCCGCCGGGTCGTCCGGTGCGAGGCGAGATCACCGAGCGCGACCCGGAGCCGGTCGCCGCTCCCGATCCCGTCGTCGCGGTACGTGACGACCAGCAGCACCGCGGCGTCGCGCAGTCGCCGGGCCAGGTAGCGGAGCAGGTCCAGGGTGGCCTCGTCGGCCCAGTGCACGTCCTCCACCACCACGACGTCCAGCCCGGGTGAGGCGGTGAGCTGTTTCAACAGGGAGCGGAACAGGTGGTCACGGTCGGCGCCGGCGTCGAGCAGCTCGCCGCCGAGCTGGCCGGCCAGGTCGTGCAGCGGGCCGAGCGGGCGTGGCGTGAACAGCCCGTCGCAGGCGCTCCACAGCCAGCGCGCGTCGGGCAGCTCGTGGCGCAGCCGTTCGACCAGGGCGGCTTTGCCCACGCCGGCCTCGCCCGCGATCAGCGCGACCCGGCCCTCGCCGTGCCGGGCCTCGGCGGCCAGCGCGGTCAGCGTCGCCAGCGGCGCCTCGCGTTCCAGCAGCGGACCGGCCGGTTCCGCCGTCTCCACCGGCAGGTCCAGGGACGGATCCTGACGCAGGATCGCCGTTTCGAGCTCGCGCAGCGCCGGCGAGGGGTCGACGGCCAGCTCGTCCAGCAGCGCCTGGCGGATCCGGCGGTACGCGGCCAGCGCGTCGGCCTGCCGGCCGCTGCGGTAGAGCGCCAGGATCAGCAGGGCGCAGGCCTCCTCGTCGAGCGGGTGCGCGGCCACCAGCTCCTCCAGCGGCGGCACCGCCGCGGCGCTGCGGTCCTGCGCCAGCTGCGTCTCGGCCAGCATCCGCAGCGCCTGGCGGCGCAGGTGGTCCAGCCGGGTGGCCTGCCCCTGCAGCCAGGGACCGGGGGCCACGTCGGCCAGCGGCCGTCCACGCCAGAGCGACAGGGCCTCGTGCAGCAGCCCCGCCCGCGTCTCGCCCGGCGCCTGCCCGGCCTCGCCGATCAGACGCTCGACGTCGGCCACGTCGGTGCCCACCCGGGCCGGGTCCAGCAGGTATCCCGGTGACTGGGGCACGATCGTGTGCCGGCCGCCGAGCAGCCGGCGCAGATGGGAGATGTGGCTCTGCAGCGTGTTGAGCGGCGTGGCCGGCGGGGTGTCGCCCCACAGCGCGTCGGCGAGCCGGTCGGTGCTGACGATCTCGCCGCGGTGCAGCGCGAGCATCGCCAGCACCGCCTTGCGGCGCGAGCCACTGACCGGGCGGGTCTGCCCGCCCACCACGATGTCCACCGGTCCGAGAACCCGCACCCGCACGGCCCCACTGTAGGTGGGACCGTGCGACCGAACAGTCGGATCTTGTACGGCACTATCCGGTCACGGCGTCAGCACGGCGGTGCGCTCGCAACCCACGAACGTGTCCGGCGTGCCCGGCACCAGCCGGGTGTCGGAGGTGCACTGGTCGGCGCCGGCGCCACCGTCGAGGGTGCCGCCGCCGTCCGCGGTGAGCTGGTCGTCGCCGCCGAGACCCTGGACCTGGTCGTGGGCACCGGAGCCGTCGATGACGTTCGCGCCGGCGTTGCCGATCAGCACGTCGTCGGCGTGGGTGCCGGTCAGGTTCTCCACGTCCGCGGCGATGGTGTCCCGGGCACCGGCCGCGCCGTCCTCGGAGCTGCCGTCGTCGCCGGTCGCGCCGTCCAGGTCGGCCCGGATCCCGAGCCGGTTGCCCACCTCGTCGTAGGTGGCGGTGTCGGACCCGGCGCCGCCCTGCAGTGTGTCGCCGCCGAACCCGCCGTTGAGCGTGTCAGCGCCCGAGCCGCCGGTCAGCCGGTCGTTGCCGTCGCCGCCGCGCAGCAGCGACGCGATGGCCGTGGCGTTGGTGATCGTGTCGTCGCCGTCCAGGCCGCGCACCGAGATGCTGAAGACGGTCCCGGCCGCTTGGCAGCGGGCCTGGTGCGCGGTCACCAGCGTGCAGCCGGCACCGGCGGTGAGAGTGGACATCGGATTGTCGACGGTCAGGAACCCGCCGCTGACGCTGACGGTCACCTGGTCCTTGATGCCGGGCAGCGTGTCGTACTTGAGGACTCCGGCGGACCGCACCACACCGGGCTGGCAGTCGCCGTAGCAGCCCGGCACCGCCGCGGTCGCGGGTTGTGCCGCGGTCGCCGGCGGTGCCGCGGTCGCGGGCTGGGCCAGCGCGAGTGGGCCGGCGCCGGCCATCGCGAGGCCGGCGACCGCCGCGAACAGCCGGCCCGGTACCCGCAGATGTCGATCGTGACTGAACATGTGTTCCCCCCAGGGACGCTCTCGGAAACGTTCCCGGAACGCTCGCAGCCGGCGCTGAAGGGGCGCTGACCCGCGGTTGAAACGCCCTACCCCGGGCGGCTGGTGAGGTAGCCGAGCACGAGCGCTGTCCACCACGCCAGCTGGGAGAGCACCGTGACGGCCGCGGACCGGGCCAGCAGGGCACGCGGTGGCTCGGGGTGGCGGCTCAACTCGTGCAGCAGGCGGCCCGCGTACACGCCGTTCAGGCCGACGACCAGCACGGCCACGGACTTCAGATCGGCGGGCAGGCCGAGGAAGAGCCCGGAGACCAGCAGCCCGGCGAACCCCGCCCAGATCGGGACGTGCGCGCCCTGCGCGGTGCGCAGCACGTCGGCGAACGTCCGCCGCCCGGCCAGCCAGAGCAGCCCGAACCAGTCGACGAGCAGCACCGCGCCGAAACCGGCGACCATCGCACCGAGGTGCACGAACAGCGCGACGTCGTGCACCGCCCCGGCGGTCCGGGCACGCGGAGCGGCGGCCAGCACCACCAGCCAGCACGCCACGACGACGGCGCCCTGCAGCGCGGGGGAGGCGGGACGGCGGTGCCGGCCGGTTACAACGGTCACGCATGGGAGACGGCCACTCCGCGTCCGGACAACACAAACTGACCGACGTTCGGCGCGCGGTGGTCCCCGGCTGACGACCGACATTGTGCGGTACGTATACGGAGCGCCCGTCCGCAGGCTACGAGCCGAGTCCCGTGGTGGTCTCACGCGACACCGCCCCGGCTCCGGACCGCAGCGCGCCTCCCGCCCCGCGGCGGCTGGCTCCCAGGGGTGTGTCGAACCCCGGGAGGCACCCCTGAAAGCCAGCGGTGACCCGGATGCGTGCCGCGGCCGGCTTTCGCCTCGCCCCAGCTTTCGCCTCGTCCGGCTCGCGCCTCGTCCGGCTCGCGCCTCGTCCGGCTCGCGCCTCGTCCGGCTCGCGCCTCGTCCGGCTCGCGCCTCGTCCGGCTCGCGCCTCGCCCCGGCTTCGCCTTTCCGGCTCGCGCCTCGCCCCGGCTTCGCCTTTCCGGCTCGCGCCTCGCCCCGGCTTCGCCTTTCCGGCTCGCGCCGCGCCCCGGCTTCCGCCTTCGAGCGCTCGGCAGGGGCGGTGGGGGTGCGCAAAGGCTCATCGCGTGCGCGAACCGCCCGCCGGTGGGCGGCAAGCGCACGCACAACCGGATCGCGTACCGCTACCGCCCGCAAACCCGACCGACCGCGTGCCGCTACCGCCCCGCCAGTCCGGAGCGCGTGCTCCCACCGCCCCTCCGGCCCGGATCGCGTGCCGCTACCGCCCCATCAGCCCAGAGCACGTGCTCCCACCGCCCCTCCGATGCAGAGCGAGTACCCCCGCCGCCCTGTCCATCGCCGGACGAACACGCCACCCCTCGGTGGCCGGCTACGGCACTCACGCCGAGGGCCCTCGCGCAGGTTTCCGGCTGGTGGTCACGGCTGCCTCCGCGCTCTCGAGAAAGCCGCCAGCACCAGCCGCCGCTAAGAGGTGCACTGTGGCCCGGGGCGGCGGCGACATAGACTGCTGTCACCATGCCCACACGGAGTGCAATTCGGCGAGTCCTGATCGCCGCCGGTCTGGCGACCGCCGCGGTGCTGTCGCTGGCCGGGTGCCCGTCGTCCGGCAGCTCGGAACCGGTCTGCAAACAGTCCGTCGTCGCCAGCCCGGGCGATCCCGACAACTGCCCCGACACCGGCCGTTAGCGGCTCACCGCCGGATCAGGTCGGCGATCTCCTCGGGCAGGCCGGGGGAGTAGTAGGTGTGCCCCATACCGGGCACGACGTGCAGCCGGGCGCCCGGGATGGCGGCCGCCAGCGCCTGCCCGTGACCGAGCGGGAAGACCGGATCCTGGTCGCCGTGCACGACCGTGGTCGGTGCGGTGATCGAGGAGAGCGGGGCGAGCCGGTCCGGCGCGAACACCGGGGCGGCCCGGTGGTGCTGGGCGGCCGCGGCCGGGTCCATGGCCCGGGATCGCGCCAGCTCGAGCATCGCGCGGGCGGCCGGCTCGTCGAACGGGCGTACCGGGCCGTTGAACACGCGGAACAGGGCCACGTCCGACTCCACGCCCGGCGGCAGGCGGCGGGTCAGGTGGGCGAGGAACGCGGGCGCCGCCGGGGGCAGATCGTCCGGGTCGGGTGACTGGCCGGCGCTCACCCGGGCCAACGCCGGGCGGGGGTCGTGGCCCATCGGCGAGGTGCTGATCAGGGTCAGGGAACGGACCCGGGCCGGCGCGTGCACGGCCAGCCACTGCGCGAGCATCCCGCCCATCGACGCGCCGGCCAGGTGGGCGGAGTCCAGCCCGAGACCGTCGAGCACGGCGAGGCAGTCGGTGGCGAGGTCGGCCATCGCGTACGGATGAAGGTCGAAATCGACGGTGCTGGAGCGTCCGGTGTCCCGGTGATCGAAGCGGATCGCCTGGACCCCGTGGCCGACGAGCCGGGCGACGAGCGGGTCGGGCCAGGAGATGCCTTGCGCGGCGGCGCCCGCGATCAGCAGGACGGCGGGGCGGGTGGGATCACCGGCGCGCTCGGTCCACAGCGTCAGCGGGCCGGAGGGCACGAACCGCTCGGTCGTCGTGAGCATGAGGCGCACGGTATCGCGAGCAGTGACGGCCCGGCCCGCGATTATCACGGCCGAACGGTCGGCGTCACCATGGCCGAGAGCGGAATTCACAATCGTCCTGCTCGCCATCTGCTATCTGGCAGATTGCCAGTATGCACCATGCCATGGCGCCAGGGGGCAATCACTCATCGATAGTCCCTGGCGTGGTCTTCGTGATCAAGGCAGAATGAGGTATGGAGAGTCAGCGGGCCGCAATTAACCGCCGCGGGCGGGTGAAGCCTGAATTCCGCCGACACTACGCCGAGAATGCCAACGAGCATCGTGTCGCTGCAGATCTGTATGCGACTCTCGCGCAGATTCTGTTCCTGTGCTGCATTGCCATCGGGGCAACTGTCCTTCTGCGCGGTGAGGGCGTCGGTGCAATTTTGATGGTTGCGTCGGCCTGTGGGATGGTGTTCATCGAGGTCTGCCGCCGGAGAATATCGCAGGCCAAATCCAAAGAAGAATATCAGACGTGGGGATGATTCCTGATATGGGCAGACTTGCCCCTGAGTGACGGTCTGTGCAGATCTTTCGGTGGATCTTTATTTGATATGACCATGCCGGGGGTATCGGTTCCGGGCGAGGTTGCCGCAGCGTGCGATGTCGGGGGAGTCGCGGCGGTGAACATTTGTTTCACTGTCTCCTTGGCGACTGGCCTGAGTGGATATTGAAGCTCCTCTTGTCAGGCCTCGATGGTGCCTGCGAGCATCGCGAGTATGAAGGCGCTGCTGCCGATCGAGGAGCGTCCCAGGGTGGACTCGCTTCCGTCCGATCAAGTCAGATTACTGCTGCACACCATGCGTTTGCACCGTTCGTTGCTGGAAGCTGCGCACCAGGACGCCAAACGCCTGGCCACCGATGGTGTCCACCCGTGTTACCTCATCGATTATCAGCTGTTGCACCGATTCATTTATGACCAGGGTCGGACGCCCGAGTCGCTGGTCGAGTTCTGGTACCTGCTCGAGCAGCAGGACATCACGCTGATCGTCGGGCACGGAACGTTCATCGAGGTCCTGCACCGGGTGCAGCGGAGCACGAAGATACATTTGCCACGCGTCGCCGGCATCGAATCATATGAGCATTTCGTGAACCGGCTCGGGGTGTTGTCGTCGTTCTACGACTTCCACGAGCTGCTGGACACGCTGATACGCAAGGATCGGCATCATGCCCGCGCCATAAAACGCTTGGCCGACGTGCTGCAGCGCAAGAATATCGAATACATCTGGGACCTCGGGGCCAGCGCGGGCGAGACGCTGCTGGATCAGAACACGTATGTGAACGCACTCGATGTTCTGAGCTCCATCCGGCCGTCCCGGAAATCCGTTTATCCGAACGCGGCTGATGCCATGAACATCGCCGACGTGGCCGGCCTGCGGAGCATGAGCGAGAGAGGGGCTTATCCGGGATACTGCTTCATGCTGACCGATACCCGTCCGCTGCTCGACGAAAGGAACTGGGCCAGAGATCCGCACATGGACCGGACGGGGTATGCCTCGGCGGTGTCCCGGACGCCGGTCGCGGCCATCTACAGTCACCTGGTCCTGCCCTCGGACGGCGCGGCGGCCGGCCAGGTCGCGGACAATACGGTGCGGCTCATGTACGACGCGGCCAAAATCGAGAAGGAACTGCGCAGCTCGGCGGGGTACCGCGGGCCGATCTCGATGGGCAACGACCGCTGGGAGGACATCGCCGCCGAGGGCCGGGTCACGCCGGAACTCATCCAGCAGCTCGGCCTGTTGTCGCGGTTCGTCGGTGACCCGGTCATCGCCGAGACACAGCGGATGTACGACAACAGCCGGCGGGCGATGGCGATCTGGTCGGCGCAGTACGGCGACCGGCAGGCGGTGGAGTCCCCGCTGCGGCTGTTCGACGTGATCCTCAGCTTGTCGCGCGTGCTCGGACAGCAGGACCGCCCCCTCAGCGACCTGGCCTCGTTCTGGCAATCCGTGATCGAGCGCAGTGCCGATCACGCCGGGGACTGGTGGACTCTGACCTACCAGCGCAGGGGCGAAGGACCCGACGGCGTCCCGTACCTCGAGGTGGAGCGGCACCGGGACTTCGCGATCGTGCGCTGGCCCAGCTCGGCCAGTCTGGAGAACGTGCTCGCCGCCTTCGCGGCCATCTTCGCCAGGCACGGCATCAAGCATGTCGTCCTGTTGCTGGGTATGGAGTGCGACGTGATCAAGTTCGACGCGGAACT
This sequence comes from Actinoplanes awajinensis subsp. mycoplanecinus, assembly GCF_001509495.1. Classification (NCBI taxonomy): domain Bacteria; kingdom Bacillati; phylum Actinomycetota; class Actinomycetes; order Micromonosporales; family Micromonosporaceae; genus Actinoplanes; species Actinoplanes awajinensis. The sequence continues at coordinate 80,959 of NZ_LLZH01000122.1, forward strand.
GCCGGTGACGCCGGAGGAGTTCCAGGCCGGGATCCGGGAGGCTGAGGACGGGTTCGCCCGGGACGGGCTCGGGAAACCGTTGTGGCTCCGGATGAACGCCGAGCCCTTCGATCTCTACGCGGACCTGTTTCCTTCCCAGCCCGGTCTGGATCCGGTTCTCGGTATCTGCGGGACCGGGCTGGATTTCCTGCACATCCGGGAGCTCTACCAGGCGACGGCGCAGCGTTTCCTGTTCGACTCGTGGTTCGATGCGGTGCTCGCCGACGCGGCCCGTGACGAGTGGAGGCCATGATGGGCTTGTTCCGTCCGGAATCAATGACCAGCGCCGTGCTGCGCGAGTCCAAGAGGGGCGGCGAGTGGGCAGGTCACCAGTCCGCGGCGCCCAACATCACGATCGGGCATTTCTACTGCCCGCACGCCAAGAACGGTAAGCGAAGTTCCAGGAAGAACGCGAACAGTCTCGGTCGACTCGATCATTACCTCTTCTATCAGAACTTTTCCGTTAAGTCGGTCATCTATACGTTGTCGGCTGCCGACATCGCGATCGCGAACAACCAGGGAAAGTACGATTTTCGCTTCGCCCAGCCGTACGAGTTCCACGTCCGGTGCGGCCGGGACATCGGGCGCATGGAGGAGGGGGAGGACGGTCCGGTCGGTTGGCTCTCCGCGGGACAGGGTCGTATCCACACCCGCCTGGAGTTGAAGCGGAAGGGCAACAACAATCTGGCGCTCAGGCGCGTCGAGTTGGAAAGTGACGGCGATTGGGATCCGATGAAATGCCCGTGTTGCTCGGGATTCTTCCATATCTAGCTTCGGCCTTGGGATACTGGACGGTCTACCAGGGAATTTTTCGTGACCCGAGCGACCACCCGCCGATCCATTGGCAGTGGCGGCTCGTCAGCCCGTTGTTCGTGGCCTCGCTGACGCCCCTGGTGTTGTCCGGCACCCCTGTGGGCGGGCAGAACGTGGTCCTGCTGGCGTTCAGCGCGGGCGGTGGTTTCCTGCTCGTCTTCACGTTGATGACGGTGCTCACGCTCGGGGAAGTCAACGAGAAGGACCCGCACACGAAGGGACGATTCTTCTTCTCGCTGCGACGCCCGGTAGTGCTCAGCGGCTGGACCATGGATGGATTGACGTGGGCGAAAGCGCTGTTCGTCGCCGGCCTGATCGTCATCTTCGGCTTCGCCGGCCTGAGCCTCTGGATTGCCGGTCAGCGCGTATAGCCCGAGCCGTGACGGCCGGTCGGCCCTCCCCTGACCCCGGTACGCTCACCGCTGGCGCGGCGATGCCTTCCGCAGCCTCGCCCCGAGATCTCCTGGAGTCACCGCGATGAAACAGGCCGACCTGGTGGCCCGGCGGCAGGCCGAGCTGCGGGCGCGGGTCGAGCCGCATCTGGACGCCGGGGAGACGCTGCGGGCGGCGCTGTGGGTGGCCCGCGACGCCGGGCTGCCGATGATCGTCAAGATCGCGCCGCAGGGGTTGCCGGGTATGGGCGGTTCGGTGCTGTCCGCGAATCCGCAGAGCGGGCTGGACGGGCCGGAGGGCAGCACTGCCGCCGACCTGGATCGGCGGTTGCCGCAACACCCGGCGGTTGCGGTTCTCGCGCTGACGGATGCCCGGTTGCTGCTGCTGACCGTCTCCGACGCTTTGCCGCCGGAGCGCGAGCCGGCCGCGGATGCCCGCCCGGCCGGGTTTCTCGATCACCTCGGGCGGATCGGCCGCCGCCTGTTCGACCAGGGCGAACCCGTCGCCTTGCCGCTGCTGGAGCCGGTCTGGCGCTGCCACCGGGCGGCCCTGCACGCGGTCGGCGTCAGCGGCCCGGAAGGCCGGCTCGCCCTGCGCTTCACCGACGGGTCGAGCCTCGCGGTGGCCGCGCCCGCCCTGCTGGCCCTGCCGTTCGCGGAGGCGGCCCGCCCCGATCAGATCGCCTGACCGGAAATGAACGGCAGCCAGCCTCCGTACCAGCCCGACAACAGCGCCAGCAGCCCCAGCACGATGCCCAGATCCCGGTTCGACAACCGGGCCATCAGCACGGCCGGCACCAGCAGCACCGGGAACGCCGGCAGCAGGTGCCGCCCCATCATCGACATGTGCGTCCGCGACCCGATCGCCATGATCAGCATCGCCAGCGCGTAGACGGTCAGCTGCCACGGCGCGCGGAACACCAGCAGCCCGAGCAGCAGCACGAACCCGGCCAGGATCAGCAGCGACAGCACCCGGATCGGTTTGTCGGCGTTGTCGCCGTCGACCCCGAGCAGGATGTCCCGGACCATGTTCCAGGTGTTCTCGCCGTAGTCCCAGCGCGCCCCGAACGTGTTGTTGTGGATCTCGACGTACTCGCTGAAGCCGCCGAGGCGGGCCGACGCGAACACGAAGTACGCCACCAGGCCCGCCGGGGCCAGGACCATTGCCGCGTACGGCCGCCAGCCACCCTTGCGGGAGATCGCCGCGACCAGGGCGGCCAGCCCGACGGTGCCGATCAGTGCGACCGCGGTCGGCCGGCTCAGTCCACTCACCCCGGCGATGACTCCGGCGATCAGCCAGCGTTCCTTGAGCACGGCGTACAGCGCCCAGGCGGCCAGCGCCGTGAACAGCGACTCGGTGAACGCGCCGTTCTGCGTCATCGCGGTCGGCACCACCGCCCACGCGGCGGCGAGCATGATGCCGGTCCGGTGACCGTGCAGGTGCCGGCCGATCGCGTACAGACCCCACGCGGCGGCGACCGCCGAGACGAACGAGACGATCAGGCACGCGACGACCGGCGAGATGAACGGCACGAACGTCAGCGGCCGGGCCAGCCACGGGTAGAGCGGGAAGAACGCCAGGCGCAGCGCGTACGGGACACCCTCGGCGTCGACCGCACCGACCGGCCCGCCCAGCCCCTGCCCGGCGATCTTGATGTACCACCGGCCGTCCCAGGACAGCAGCGCGTCCATCATCGAGGTGAAGCCACGCCACTGGTTGCCGATCGAGCCGTCCGGGAAGACGCTCCGGTCCGGGTCCTGCTCGTGCGCGTGGGCGGCCAGCACGTACATGACGTCGAGGCTGAGCGAGCGCAGGAACAGGTACAGCACGATCGCGGGCGACGCGAGGCGGGCCGAGGCGCGCAACCGGGCCAGCCGCCCACCGGCGTCCGGGCGTTCCGTGGTCTCCGGCGCTGGGGTGTCGTCCACCGCGCCGTCCGCGGGGTTCGAGGCGACGTGGGAAATGGCAGGGCCCTCTCTGATTCCGCGCTGGTCAAGGCCGGGGATGCGCCCAGCCACGGAGAGCCCGAGCCGCACGGGGTGGCTTCCCCACGGCACGCTCAACGGCCGTGATCCTAGGTGCCCGGGAGCCCGCACCGCCAGAAGGAGATCCGCGTCGACTGCTGAGGGAGCTCTCAGCAGTGAGGCTACAAGACAGTCGATAGGCGGGATGACGACAAGCGTGGTCAGGTGGACCATGAGCGGTGAGTGGCCGCTATTCCGCAGTGAATCACCCTCGCGTATCTGATCGACCAGCGGAAATGTCACAATAGTGATCTTGCATTGGCGATCATGAGTAGCTGATCTCGGCGGGGATGCCGTGTTCTGGTTAGTATTCTTGCCCACCGCCCGCCAGGCCGGTGACGATCTTGTGGGTGGGTCTCATGAAAATCATGTCCTATAACATCCTCGAGGGCGGGAATCTCTCGAAGGGTGACCGCACCGATCTGCTCATCGACATCATCCGGACGGCCGGGCCGGACATTCTCGGCCTGAACGAGTGCCGGGGGTTCGCGGACGACGACGAGGCCCGTCTTCGCCTGTTCGAGCGCGAGCTCGGGATGACGGGTGTGCTGAACCGGTCGGCCAGCGGCAACCACATCGCCATCCTCTTCCGGCCGGATCTCCCGGTGGTGGAGAGGTCGGGCAAGTCGGTCAGCATGCAGAACGGTTACACCAGGATCACCCTGCAGACGGAGATCGGGTCGGTGGCCGTGGTGGCGACCCACCTTCACCCGTTCGCGTCGGTGTTCCGGGTCGGGGAGATGCAGATCGTCGCCGCCCGGGCGGCCGCCGCCGACGCGGCGATCGTGATGGGTGACATGAACAGCGTGGCACCCGGCGACGCCGAGGGGCTGGAACTCGCCGGCGCACCGCGCACCATGACGACGCGCCTGCGAGGACCGGGCGGTGGCATCGACACCGATGCGATCTCGGTGCTGCTCAACCACGGGTACACCGATCTGGGCGCGAAAGCCGCGACACCCACGTATCCGACGCCGGTGTCCCGGGAGAAAGCAGATCCGATCGTCCGGTTGGACTACATGTTCGCGAGCGCACCGGTCGCTGAACGGTTCCGTGGCCTCGAGGTGATCGGCGGCGAGTCCGGCCTGACCGCCTCCGACCACCTGCCGATCGTCGCCGAGATCGACCTGCCGGTGGCCGGGCGATGAACCCGCTGGCAGACCAGCGGCTTCGCGTCCTGGCCTTCGCCCTGGCCGGCGCGCTCGGCATCTGGGGTGTGCTCACCCTGACCGACGCGACGATGTTCTCGCTGCTGGGCCTCGATCCGGCGGCCACCGGTGACGCCGGGACCATGCTGGGCCGGTTGCGGCTGGTCTTCCACCTCGGCTCCGTGCTGTTCGTGCTTCTCGTGGTCATGGCCTTCTACCGGCTGGTGAACCGGCTGCTCTTCGCCGGCGGATCCACGGCCGGGACCGGTGACACCTCGGTGGCCATCGTGGACGTGGACGACGGGATCAAACTCGCCATCACGGCGGTCTCGGGCGAGCGGCGGCCCCGGACGCTGCGGATCTGGGGATATTCACTGAATTTCAGCTCGAGGCTTTCGCAGTACTTCGAGGATCATCCGCACCCGGCACTGGCTGTGGAGATCTTCGTGCCTGACGAGAGTCTCATCGGGTCACTGTTCAAGGACGCCAAGGGCGCCGAGCGGGCCAGCCAGCTCAAGATGCGCCGCGAGGAGTGGATCGGACTCGCCACCAGTCACCGGGTGCAGAGCGTTCAGGTGTTCGTGCAGCAGACCATCCCGAACGACCTCGGCATGATGGTGGACGATCGTCTCGCGCTGGTCCACACGTACGACTGGAAGGTCGACGGTTCCCAGCTGTCGCACAAGCGTCAGGAGCTCAGCCGTCGGCGGTTCCTGAACGTGAGCGACTCCGGCGAGACCGGGCGGTACGTCCTCGAGCAGTTGACCACCCGATTCCTGTGCCGCTCGTACGACGCGCCGACGCTGTCGACGCCGTGATCTGACCGGCGCCCCGCGGGGCGGAGATGGATGGCGGCAGCGCGATATCGTCGCCGTCTATCCGCCGGGGGCGACCATCTACTTCTGGGACGAGGTCTGGATTCCGGCGGCGGGAGCTGCGCTGGCCGGTGGCCCGCTGGTGGCCGTCGTGCTGTTCCCGAGGGCACGCGCGGGCATGGGGAACCGGCTGGGCCTGCTGCCGGCGATCATCGCGGTGCCGGTGACCGGAATCCGCCGCAAGCGCCGGGTCACGACGCGACCCTGAGCGTCACCCGGCATCCGCAGGGCCGACGACGGGGTGGTGGATGACCGATTTTCACCACCCCGATCGGGTACGGATCAGCGGCTCGCCTTGGCGTCGCGCTTCGTCTCGTACATCGCCGCGTCGGCGGCCTCGTGCAGCTCCTCGGCGGCGTTCGGCGGGCCGGTGGCGACGCCGATGCTGGCGCTGACGGTCAGGTCCTGGCCGGCCACGTGCATCGGCTCGGCGATGGCCGCGCGGACCCGGTCGGCCAGCGCCGCCGTCTCGGCGACCGAGGTGGGGTGCAGGATGACGGCGAACTCGTCGCCGCCGAGCCGGGCGACCGTGGCGGTGTCGCCCGCGCACGCGCTCAGGCGGTGGGCGACGATCATCAGGACCGTGTCGCCGGCCTGGTGGCCGAGGGTGTCGTTGATCGGTTTGAAGTCGTTGAGGTCGATCGCCAGCATCCCGACGAGCCGGTCCGGCCCGGCGTCGCCACCGGGCGGGCTGCCGAGGAACGGGTCGCGGGCGATCCGGTCCAGCCGCTCGGTGAACAGCAGCCGGTTGGCGAGCCCGGTGAGCTGGTCGTGGCTGGCCTGGTGCCGCAGCTGCTGCTCCAGGTCGCGGGCCAGGGTGATGTCGCGGGCGTTGGAGATGATGCCGTCGACGCTGGGGTCGTCCAGCCGGTTGGTGCTGATGATCTCCAGCCAGCGCCAGCCGCCGTCGCTGTGCCGGGCCCGGGCGCGCCACGGCACGCCGCGGTCCGGGTCGGCCGCCGAGCGCAGCACCACGTCGTCGAGCTGGGTGGCGTCGTCGGGGTGCAGGATGTCGGCCAGCCGGGTGCCGGTCACGGTCTCCGCGGGCAGGCCGAGCACGCGGTGCAGTGCCGGGCTGGCGTACGTGATCGATCCGGCCCGGTCCACCACCAGGGTCACGTCGGAGGCGTGCCGGACCAGCGCGCGGAACCGTTGCTCCTGGCGGCTGACCTCGGTCACCAGCGTGTCGACGTCGGCGAACGTGACCAGTTGCCGGGCGATGACCAGCCCGATCACCACGGTCACGCCGATCACGCCGCCGGCCAGCTGCAGCGGCAGCCCGGCCCGGAAGAGCAAAACGATCATCAGGAACTGGGCCGCGATCGCCGCCACGTACGGAAGCGGGCTGTGCCGGCGTCGCGCCGGACGCGTGCCGCCGCCGGCCGCGGCGTCGGCGCGCAGCCCGATCTCCTGGAACCGGGCGCACGCGGCGAGCAGCACGCACGGCACCAGCCGGCTGACCATGAACAGGTGCAGGGTCCAGGACTCCTCGACCGGCGGCGCCACGATGGTGCAGACCCCGACCAGGCAGGCACCGAGGCCGCCGGTGATCGCGGCGCCGCGGTTGAACGGTGGATTGTCCGCCAGGGTCAGCTTCACCACGCCGAACGCTGCGACCAGCATCGCGGCGGAGCTGGCCGTGTAGAGCAGCAGCCCGGCGCCGCCGCGGCTGTCGAGGTCGGGCATCAGCAGCGTCCAGATGAACACCGCGGCCGCGATGATCGTGGCGCCGGCGTCGAGCCAGAACCGCAGCTTCTCCCGGCGCAGCCCGGGGATCGGGTGGGTGAGCATGGTCCAGATCGGGCCGGCGATCCCGGCCGCGATCAGGGCCAGCTGCAGGTTGCCGGAGTTGAGCAGCGCCGGCGTGATGTGCCGCAGGTTCTGCGCGGCCTGCACGACGTCGCTGAGGGTCAGCAGCGCGCCGGCCAGGGTCATCGACCGCCAGAACCGCCGGGTGTCCGCCGGGATGTCCGGCAACCGGACGACCCGGTACGAACCGGCCAGCAGGACCACGTCCAGGGCGATCTGGATCGGCCAGAACGCCAGCAGCCGGCCCCAGCTGCCACCGACCGGCGTGAGGTAGCCGACCAGGACCAGCCCGGTGAGCACGAGCAACCCGGCCAGCACGGGGTCACGCGTGAGCGAGCGCGGCACCGAGCGCGTCAGCGAGCGCGGCACCGAGCGCGGCACCCAGCGGGCTCGGGTCCCTGGCAAAACGCTCCCTACGTCGAGGCGGGGTCGGGCTACCCGTCCATCGGCAAGGACAGCGCGTTCATGAGGAGGTCCCGGCGTATCGGGCGGACGCGCCCAGCTCCTCCTCGATCCGGATCAGCTGGTTGTACTTGGCGGTCCGGTCGCTGCGCGACAGCGAACCGGTCTTGATCTGCCCGCAGCCGGTGGCGACGGCCAGGTCGGCGATCGTGGTGTCCTCGGTCTCGCCGGAGCGGTGCGACAGCACCACCCGGTACCCGGCCCGCCGGGCGGTGTCGACGGTGCGCAGCGTCTCGGTGAGCGTGCCGATCTGGTTGACCTTGACGAGGATCGCGTTGGCGTAGCCGCCGTCGATGCCGGCCTGCAGGCGGTCGGCGTCGGTGCAGAACACGTCGTCGCCGACCAGTTGGAGCCGGTCGCCGGCCTGGGCGGTCAGCGCGCGCCAGCCGGTGAAGTCGTCCTCGGCCATCGGGTCCTCGATCGAGCTGATCGGGTACCGGCCGGCCAGCTCCAGCAGGTAGGCGATGTGCTCGTCGACGCTGCGGGTGCGGCCCTCCCCGGCGTAGACGTAGGCGCCGTCGCGGAAGAACTCGGAGCTGGCCGGGTCGAGGCAGACGGTGATGTCCGTACCGGGGCGGTAGCCGGACTCCTCGATGGCGCGCACCACGAACCGCAGGGCCTCGTCGGCGTCACCGAAGGTCGGCGCGAACCCGCCCTCGTCGCCGACGTTGGTGCTGTGCCCGGCCGCGGCCAGCTGCCGGCGCAGCGTGTGAAACACCTCCGACCCCATGCGTACGGCCTCGAAGAAGCTCCCGGCGCCGACCGGGGCGATCATGAATTCCTGGAAGTCGAGCGGGTTGTCGGCGTGCGCCCCGCCGTTGACGATGTTCATCATCGGCACCGGCAGCAGCCGGGCGCCGACCCCGCCGACGTAGCGGTAGAGCGGCAGCCGGTGCGCGCTCGCCGCGGCCTTCACCACGGCCAGGGACACCCCGAGGATCGCGTTGGCGCCCAGCCGCCCCTTGTCCAAGGTGTCGTCGAGTTCCACCATCGTCGTGTCGACCAGCGCCTGGTCCTCGGCGTCCAGCCCGGTCACCGCGGCGGCGATCTCGCCGTTGACCGCGGCGACCGCCCGGCTCACGCCCTTGCCGTGGAAGCGCCGCGGGTCGCCGTCGCGCAGCTCGACCGCCTCGTTCGCCCCGGTCGACGCCCCGGACGGCACCGCCGCCCGGCCGATCGACCCGTCGGTCAGCTCCACGTCCACCTCGACGGTGGGGTTGCCCCGGCTGTCGAGGATCTGCCGTCCGGTCACCCGGCTGATAGCCGTCATCGTCTGCTCCCTGATCCGCGCTGATGTGCCGGACCAGACTGGCCGCTCGCCGGGCGTGCTGTCACCGCGATGAGCGTCGCGTTGACCCGCACCCCGGGGTACGGGTTTAGGGTCGGCGCACGCGTGACCGCGACGGAAGTGTTTCAGCAGGTCCGCGCAGCGGTATCACGATGTCGTGAGGACAGCGAAGTGAGTGAGACGTACGAGTTCGTGGTGGTCGCCAACCGTCTGCCGGTCGACGAGGTGGTCGGCGCCGACGGCGGCCGCAGCTGGGCACGCAGCCCCGGTGGCCTGGTCAGCGCGTTGCAGCCGATCGTCCGCGGTCACGGTGGCGCCTGGGTGGGCTGGACCGGGCAGCCCGGTGACGCGCCGGAGCCGTTCGACACCGACGGCATGCACCTGCACCCGGTGGGGCTCAGCGAGGACGACGTCGACAGGTACTACGAGGGGCAGTCCAACGGCACCATCTGGCCGCTGTTCCACGACGCGGTCGAGCAGCCGACGCACCGCCGGCCGTGGCGCCAGGCGTACGAATCGGTGAATCGACGGTTCGCCGAAGCGGCCGCGCAGCTGACCGCGGTCGATGGCACCGTGTGGGTGCACGACTATCAGCTGATGCTGGTGCCGGCGATGCTCCGGGAGCTGCGCCCCGACCTGCGGATCGGGTTCTTCCTGCACATCCCGTTCCCGCCGGTCGAGCTGTTCATGCAGCTGCCGCGGCGGGCCGAGCTGCTGCGCGGGCTGCTCGGCGCGGACCTGGTCGGGTTCCAGCGCCCGCTCGCCGCCCAGAACTTCCTGCAGCTCACCGGCCGCCTGCTGGGCCTGGACCCGCAGGAGCAGCACGTCGAGTACGACGGGCGCACGGTCACCGCCCGCGCGTTCCCGATCTCGATCGACGTCGCCGAGGTGGAGAAGCTGGCCGCCGACCCGGACGTGCAGGCCGAGGCCCGCCGGATGCGCCACGAGCTCGGCGGTGACCGCCGGCTGCTGCTCGGCGTGGACCGGCTCGACTACACCAAGGGCATCGAGCAGCGGCTCGAGGCGTACGGGGAACTGCTCGCCGACGGCACGGTCTCCAACGACGACGTGGTGCTGGTCCAGGTGGCCACGCCGAGCCGGATGCGGGTCCAGGAATATCAGGAGCTGCGGGCCCGGGTCGAACACCAGGTGGGCCGGATCAACGGCGAGTTCGGCGCGGTCGGTCAGGCGCCGGTGCACTACCTGTTCCAGTCGATGAACCGCGCGGAGCTCGTCGCGCTCTACCTGGCCGCCGACGTCATGGTGATCACCCCGCTGCGCGACGGGATGAACCTGGTCGCCAAGGAGTACGTCGCGGCCCGCTACGACGACCAGGGTGCGCTGGTGCTCAGCGAGTTCGCCGGCGCCGCCGCGGAGCTGACGACCGCGTTCCAGGTGAACCCGCACGACGTGGAGGACATCAAGCGCGCGCTGATGGACGCGCTGAACGCCGACGCGGGTGAGCAGGCCGAGCGGATGCGGCCGATGCGCGAGCAGGTACGTGACCACGACATCGACCGCTGGGCCCAGGACTTCCTCACCGCGCTGGGCAAGAGTTAGTCGTCGTCATCCCCGTCGTCGTCATCGTCATCGTCATCACCGCTGCCGCCGGGACATCCGGCCAGTAGTGGCACGCCGGCGGCCGCACCGGCCAGCAGCAACGCCCGGCTGAAGAAGGCTCGCCGGCCCATCGTGCCCGGCTCGGCCTCGGACTTGTTCGTCACGTCGCTCATCACCGGATTCTCGCAGCCGGACGGTCCCACAGGAACCGTCCGGCCGCGACGGATCCCGTGTTACGGCCGTTTGGCGCCCGAACGGACGAAGACCGGCATGGTGTCCAGCGTGGTGCTGACCTCGGCGGTGGTCCCGCCCGGGTAGCGCTTGCCGGTGAAGTAGTCCGTCCAGGTGGTGCCGGGCGGGAACCACACCGTGGTGGTCGCCGTCGTGCCCGGTGTGGTCACCGGGGCGACCAGCAGGTCCGGGCCGTAGAGGTACTGGCTGCCGGCGGTCGCGTACGCGTCCTGTTCACCCGGGTAGGCCAGGTACATCGCGCGGACCATCGGCGTGCCGGTGCGGGTCGCCTCGGCTGCCGCCGCGTACGAATAGCTCTGCAGTTTCTTGCGCAGATTGAGGAACTTCTTCGCGGAGGCGTTCGCGGCCGGGCCGTACTGCCACGGCAGGCGGTCGCTGTGGTTGGAGTGCAGGCGGTCGATCGGCTGGAACGTGCCCATCTGGACCCACCGGGCGTAGAGGTCGTCGGGCAGTTTGGTGCTGCCCGGTTCGCTGCCCGGCTCCTGGAGCCCGCCGGTGTGCCCGCCGATGTCGTGGCTGACCGCGGCCAGCCCGGTCGCCGCCGACTCACCCGGCGTGTAACCGACCTCGAAGCGCAGCGTCTCCCAGTTCGAGATGGTGTCACCGGTGAAGTGCAGCGTGGTCCGCTTGTCGGCCCACGGCCCGGTCGGCACCGCGCCCGGGTTGCCGTAGCCGCCGGCCTGCAGCGAGCCGTAGGCGCGGGAGAAGGCGAAACCGGTCAGGTCGGCGTACTGCTGGTTGATCCACGCGTCCGGCGTGACCCCGGCCAGGGTGGAGCGGGCCGCGTCGCAGCACCAGTCCAGCCACCAGAAGTCGACGCCCTCGGCGCCCATCTGGTCGTGCAGCCACAGGTAGGCCTTGAGCTGGTCGGCGTCACCGAAGTCGAAGACGTAGCAGTCCGGACCACTGTTGCAGCCGGTCTTCTGCAGTTTGCCCTTGGCGAGCGCCTGCGCGCCGGCGAAGTGCGGGTCGGTGCCGAGGATGCTCGGGTGGATGTTCAGCCCGGTGTGCACACCCTGCTTGCGCAGCGCGGCGGCGAAACTCGTCCAGTCCGGGATCCGGGTCGGGTCGATCTCCCAGCCGTTCCACCGGTCCGGCGCCTTGAAGTCGGTGTCCACCACGAACGAGTCCAGCGGTACACCTTCGCTCTTGAAGCGCGCCACGATCGCCTCGAACTCGGCGGCCGTGCGGTCGTAGTACTCCGAGTACCAGACGCCGTAGGCCCACTTGGGCAGCAGCTTGGTCGGGCCGGTCAGGGTGGACAGTTCGCGCAGCGCGCGGCGGTAGTCCTGGCCGTAGGCGAAGACGTAGCCGTCCTGCCCGGCGGCCGGGCGCGGGGTGACGGTCCGGGTGGCCGGGCGGTAGAGCGCCGAGGCCGAGTCGTCGAGCAGCGACCAGCCGTCCTGGTAGAGCAGCCCGGCGTAGGTGCGCGCGCCGCCGTTCACGCCGTCCAGGCCGCGCCGGTAGCCGCCGAGCGGCGCGTGCGGGGCGAGCAGCGGGGAGTGTGCCGCGGTGACCGCCACGGTGTCCACGTTGACGTGGCAACTCTGGTCGGTGGGGCAGCCCAGGGTCACGGTGTTCGTGCCCTCCTGCAACGACACCACGACCGATTTTGTACGCCAGTAGTCCCATCCGCTGGTCGCCGGCAGGTCGAGCGCGGTGCCCGCCACGGTGATCGTGCGGCGCTGCACCGGCTGGCTGCCGGCCTGCCCGTTGGCGTACCGCACCTGCACCTGGTAGTCGCCGGCCTTCGGGACCCCGGTGACGGTCAGGGCGGCGCCCGCCGTGGTGCTCTCCAGCCCGGCCAGGAAGCCGTCGCCGGCGTAGCCGTTGTGGTCGTCGGCGAGTTTCGCCCCGCCGGTCAGCAGGCCGGTCTCCGCCTCGCAGACCGCGCCGAACGCGCACGGCTGCGGACCGGGCGGGGTGGGTGCCGGGTAGCCGGCGCCGGGGGCGAGCAGGGCCAGGCTGTCGACGTTCACGTTGCCGGAGTCGGTGGCGGTGCGGACCAGGCTGATCTCGTGCCGCCCGGCGGTCAGCTCCACGGGTACCGAGGCGAGGCCCCAGGTGTCCCAGTTCGCGGTCGGCGGCAGGTTCAGGGTGCCGGCCGCGACCCCGTCGACCGTGACGGTCAGGGTGCGGGCGACGTTCTGGCCGTCGCCGCCCTGGCTGTTGGCGTACCGGACGGTCAGCTGCCGGGTGCCGGCGGCCGGGGGAGTGGCCGCGAAGGTGAGCGCGTTGCCGGTGCCCTCGAAGCCGGCCACGAAGCCCTGGCCGGTCCAGTCGCGGTGATCGGTCGCCGAGCTCAGGCCGTTCAGGGACAGGGCTTCGGCCTCGCACAGGGTGCCGGGCGCGCAGTCCGGGGCGCCCAGGCCGGCCCAGGGCGCGGCGGTGACGGTCTGCCGGCCGCTCTTCAGTCGTACCGAAAGGTTGTCCTTGTCGAACGGACCGGAACCGACCCGGTACCGCAGCGTCGCCGCGGCGGTCTCGATGGTCAGCCAGCCGTGCGTGATCCGCTGGGTGAAGCGGGCCGGCGCGAAGCCGCCGCGTCCGATCACGTTGAACGTGTCCCCGTCGGTGAACCTGCCGCCCGGAGCGTATTCGGTGCGGATCAGGGTGGGGGACAGGACCTGGAAGCGGGCGTTGCCGGAGATCACGGCGGGCGGTTTCTTCGCGGTGGCCTGGGCCGGCGAGGTCGCCGCCAGACCGCTGGTGATCAGAGCCAGAGCGGCCACGGCGGCAACTCTGCGTCGGACGAGTGGGCGCACCAGACGCTCCCTTTCGGTAGCGGGCGAAACTTGTTGATCACCACGCTGTCACCCACCGGTAATCCCGTCAATGGATCACGACCGATCGCAGAGAGCGCTCTCGGTCTTGCCCGCCGGTGCCGGGCCGCTCTATTGTCAACAAACTTCAACATTTGCGTACGTCGTTCGACCGACGCCGTGGAGCTGCCATGCGAAAGCTCGTCCTGCTCGTGCTGACCGGCCTGCTCGCCCTGGCGGCGGCGCCTGCTCCGGCCACCGCCGCCCGCACGAACCTGCGCGCCGCCGACCCGAGCGTGCTGCGCGTCGGCGGCACCTACGTCGCGGTGCAGGCGCTGAACGGCGGCATCGCGGTCCGTCAGGCGTCCTCGCCGGACGCTCTGGCCGCCGCGCCCGCCCGTCAGGTGTGGTCGGACACCGGCAACCTCGGCGAGGTCTGGGCGCCGGAGGTGCACTACGACGGCGGCCGCTACTACGTCTACTTCACCGCGGGGCGCGGCGCGGCCCACCGGATGTACGTGATCAGCTCGGCCACCGCCGACGCCGGGTACACCGCAGCGACCCGGATGGCGCTGCCCGACGACCGGTGGGCGATCGACGGCACCATGTTCATTTTCGGAAACCAGCGCTGGTTCGTCTGGTCCGGCTGGGCCGGCACCACGAATGTCGAGCAGAACCTCTACATCGCCCGGATGAGCAGCCCGACCGCGACGACCGGCGCGCGGTACGTGATCTCGCAGCCCCGGGAGAGCTGGGAGCGGGTGGTCGGCAACCCCTACATCAACGAGGGTCCCGAGGCGATCCGCGACCCGGACGGGCGGCTGCACGTCACGTACTCGACGAACGGCAGCTGGAGCGAGCAGTACTGCGTGGCCGACCTGCGGTTGCGGGCCGGCGGCGACCCGACCTACGTCTGGGACTGGTACAAGTCCAACGGCTGCCTGTTCGGCTCGAACCGGGCCACCATGATGGCCGGCTGGGACCCGACGGTGAACGCGAACGGGCCCGGGCACCACAGCTTCGTGCTGCTCAACGGCGACATCGGCACCAGCCCGCCGGCCGGGCCGCGGTTCCCGCTGATGTATCACGCGGTGCCCAAGGGGACGCCGTATTCCTGGGACAACCGGTACTGGTACACCGGCACGTTCTGCTGGTGGGGCGGTACCACCTACTCCCGCGCCAACGTGCCCGGCCCGGCCGCCGACACCGGCTACAGCCTGAAGTTCTTCGAGTAGAGCGACCCCGGCTCTCGGTGCGCCGGCGCCGGGTCCGGTCATCTTCCGGTAGCTATTCGGAAACGTCGATGATATGAATGCCGTGCAGGTGTTGGGAGCGCTCCCAGCCGCTCTCTCCTTCCGGGCCGACACAAGGAGCAAGGCATGAGCCAGGTTTGGCATGTGGTGCGAGCCGTCCTCGCGACGGCGGCGACAGTCATCGGATTCACCCTCGTCGGGACGACCGCCGCGAGCGCCGCGGCCACCTCCGACGTGGCCGCGGGATACGCGCACACCTGCGTGATCCGCACCGACGCCAGCCTGTGGTGCTGGGGCGGCAACTACAGCGGGCAGGTCGGCGACGGCACCACCACCGGCCGCACCGCACCGGTCCGGATCGGCACCGACACCTGGGCCAGCATCGACGCCGGCACCAGCTTCACCTGCGCGGTCCGCACCGACGCCAGCCTGTGGTGCTGGGGCGCCAACAGCCGGGGCCAGCTCGGCGACGGCACCACCACCGGCCGGAAGGTCCCGACCCGGGTCGGCGACGCCACCACCTGGGCCTCGGTCAGCGCCGGCGACAGCCACGCCTGCGCGACCCGCACCGACGGCAGCCTGTGGTGCTGGGGCTTCAACCGGCTCGGGCAGCTGGGCATCGACCCCGGTGTCGTCTACTACGCGACCACCCCGACCCGGGTCGGCACCGGCAGCGACTGGACCGCCGTCACCACCGGGTTCGCGCACACCTGCGGGCTGCGCGGCGCCGGCACCCTGTGGTGCTGGGGCGACAACGGCGACGGGCAGCTCGGTCTGGGCCGGCTGACCCCGTCCATCCCGCCGGCCCAGGTCGGCACCGGCACCACCTGGACCAGCGTGAGCGCCGGCTACGCATTCGCCTGCGCCACCCGCTCCGACGGCACGCTGTGGTGCTGGGGCGACAACGGCTACGGCCAGCTGGGCGCCGGCACCACCTACCAGACCGCGCCGGCCCAGGCTGGAAGCGGTACCACGTGGACGGACGTCGACGCGGGCTTCAACACCGCGTGCGCGAGCCGTACCGACGCCAGCCTGTGGTGCTGGGGCAACAACGGCACCGGCCAGCTCGGCGACGGCACCACCACCGGCCGGAACGTGCCGACCCGGGTCGGTGACGCGACCACCTGGACGGGTGACCACGTGACCGGCTACCACAGCTGCGGGCTGCGCACCGACGCGAGCCTGTGGTGCTGGGGCAACAACGCGAACGGCCAGCTGGGCGACGGCACCACCACGCAGCGCCCGGCCCCGGCGGCGGTGCCGCTGCCGGCCTGACCGCCGGTCACCCGGGGTGCTCCGCCGTGGCGGGGCACCCCTCGTTCGCGGTCCGTTGATCGGCAGGCAGCGCCGTGCGCTCAGCTGATTTCCGCGGCTCCCGGAGGTGCTTGTATCTCGGCATGGCTTTGTGGAGGCCGCGATGAGAGCGCCGGCGCAGCGGACCGGTGAGGACGTCGTCCGGGAGGTCCTGACCGACCTCGCCCCGTGGGAGCTGCCGGAGCTGGCGACGGTGCTGGACGCGTACCGGCGCCGCCCCTGGCCCGCGGTCCCGAAGCCGGGCCGGCGCGGGCATCCGACCGGGGCGGGCGTGCCGATCGACCAGATCGCGTCGTGGAGCATGTTCGTGGTCGGGTTTGCCGGCGGCAAGCTGGCCGAGATGCTGCTCGAGGACGTGTTCCGGTACACCGGCCGTCGCCTGCTGCACTGGCGGCGGCCGCGGCCGCAGCTGTCCGCGCCGGTGCCGGAGAAGCTCACCGACGAGCAGCTCGCCGAGGTGTACACGACAGCGTTGGCGACCGCGCAGCTGCGTGGTTTCCCGGACCGGTCGGCCGAGGAGTTCGCCGCCGCGATCACCCGGCGGCTGCGGCCACCCGCCGACCTATGAGCCCGCCGGTGCCACGGTGCGTCCCCGCGGGGCCTCGTAACCCGTCGGTGCCGAGGTTCGTCACCGTCGGGCTCAGCACGGTGGCCGCCGCGATGTTCGCCGGGCACTGGTTCCTCGGCCTGCGCGCCGGGACCGGCGGGCGCTGCGCGGCCGCCACCGACTTCACCGGCTGTGCGAGCCTGGCCCTCGGCCTCGAAGCCCGGGCCGTGCTGGCCGGGCCGGCGGTGCTGCTCGCCGTGGCCGTACTGATCTACTTCGGTCGTCCGGCGCTGATCCGGCTGCGGCGGCACGGCCCGCTGCCACCGGACGGTGCGATGGGACGCGAGATCCGGGCCCGGGCCGCGGCGGCCGGGCTGAGCCGCCCGCCCCGCCCCGAGGTCCGCGGCGCCGGCGAGATGTTCGTCTACGGGGCCTGGCCGCCCTACCGGCTGGTCGTGCCGCTCGAGTCGACGGTCAGCGCGATCAAGGGCTCGCCGCGGGACTCGGCGTTGCTGGCCCACGAGCTTGGCCACGCCCGCACCGGCGACGCCACCCGGTACGGCGCCACGATGGCCTGCTGGTACGCGTCGCTGCTGGTGGTCGTGGTGCCGGTCGCGGTGGACGCGTGGCGGCTGGCCGGTCCGGGCCAGGTGGTCGCACCGCAGCTCACCTGGCGACTGCTGGCGGTCACCGGGATGCTGGCGCTCGCCGTCCGGTCGGCGAACCGGGCGCGCGAGTTCGAGGCGGACGCCCGGGCGTTGCGCGACGACCCGGCGGCCCGGGCACCGGTCGGCGCGGACCGCACCCCCGCGCTGATCGCGGCGATCGGCAACGGCACGCACGGGCCGCTGCGGATCGCGCCGAGCCCGCGCCGCCGGCTCGCGGTGCTGGCCGAGCCCGCGCTGCTGTCCCGGCCCGCGCTCACCGGCGTGCTGGTCGCCGGGGCCGGGGCCGGGCTGCTCGGCACCGAGCTGGCGCTGCTGGTCGAGCTGGCCTTCCCGGGGGACGCGTGGACCGCGTACCTGGTGGCGGCGCTGCTGACCGCGGTGCCGGCGATCGGCGGGCTCGGGCTGCCGGCCGGGCTGCGGTGGTGGCATGCCGCCGGTCTCGGTGCGGTGTTCGGCGGTGGGTTGCTGATCGGTACGCAGCTGGCGCCCCGCGCGTCGGCCGACTGGTGGGCCGCGTTCCCGACGGCCGGGGGACGGGCCGCGCAGCTGGATCTGACCGCGGCCGCTCCGGCCACTGCCGTGGTGGTCGCCGGGGCGGCGCTGCTGCTCGGGGTGGGTGTGGCGGGCTGGGCGGCAGCGGTGGGAGCCCGGCCGGTGCGGGTGCTGCCGGCCGGGGTGCCGTTGCTGGGTGTGCCGCTGGCGATGGTGCTGCTCGCGGTGCGGCTGGCGGCGAGTTCCGGCTGGTCGCCGGCCGTGCTCGCGGCCACCCTGCTCACACCGGCTCGGGTGGTGCCGCTCGTGGTGGTGCTGACCGTGGCGATGCTCGCGCTGCTCGGGGTGGGTGCTGGCGCCGGGCGGACGGCGCGGGCGGTGCGGGTCGCCGTGCTGTCCGGGCTGTGGTCGGCGTTGGTGCTGGTGGCGGTCGTGCCCTGGTCGTACCGGAAAGGGGTTGAACCGCAACCGGCGGACGGCGCGCGATGGGACGCGATCGCGCCGCCACCCACCGGCAACCCGGTTTATGCCTGCCTCTGGATCCATCGGCTGGGTCCGGCGGGGCTACCGGGCCCGGCCGAACCCGGCGGCCTGCAGTGGGTCGGCGGCTACCTGACCCGGACCGAGGACCCGGTGCTGCGCCAGGCCGGGCAGAGTCTGACCGATCCGGCCTCCTCCGGGCAGGCGCTGCTGCTGATCCTGGCCCGCTGCGACAGCGTGCTCAGCGTCGCCGGCGGCCCGCTGCCGAAAGCGAGCTGACCATGTCGGTGCTGCGGCTGCTGCTGATTCTCCCGCTGGGCGTCGCGGGGTGCACCGGGTCCGCGCCGGACCCGGTCGTGCGCCCGCCCTCCACGGTGTTGCTGACCGTTGCGGATCTGCCCGCCGGCTTCGCCGAGGCGCCCGCCCTGCCGGTCACCGATCTCACCTCGGAGCCGCCCGGCTGCGCACCCGCGATGAACCGCCTGGAGTTGCAACCGATGACCGCACCGGGCGTGCACGAGTCCCGGGTCAACTTCGCCGACGCCGCCGGGTTCGCCCGGATCCAGGAGATCCTTCTTCGGTACGACGATGACGGCGCCGCCGGCCGCTTCGTCGACGAGACCCGCGGGATGCTGGCCTCCTGCCGGTCCTACCTGCTCAGCGACGGCACCGGCCCGCAGCTGCACGTGACCGTCACCCCGGCGGCGACCGGTGCCGGCGCGGCGATCGAGGCGCGGGGCCCGGGCTACTCGGTCCACGAGAACCTGGTCGTCGCGCGCAGCGGCCCCACGGTGATCCTGCTGATGCACAGCGGCCCGGACCCGGTCGACGCCGCACTCACCGCGCGCCTGGTCACCACCGCTCAGCACCGCGCCACCGCGCCGAACTGACCCCGCCCCGCCTCCTCGTGAGGACCCGTGCGGTGGCTGCGCGCCTGCGGGCATCGGCTGGTGCTCAGGGGTGCCTCGAAGCATTTGAGGCACCCCTGAGCACCAGCCCGGAGCCGTCAGGTCGGGATGTTGCGGACGTTGGCCTTGGCCAGCCGCAGCACGTCACCGACCCCGCCGGACAGTACGACCTTGCCCAGGGCCAGGGCGAAGCCGCGCGCCTCGGCGAACGTCACGTGCGACGGCACCTCGAGGGCGTCCTTGGTGGTGACCACGTCGAGCAGCGCCGGCCCGTCGTGCGCCAGCACCTCGGTGATCGCGGCCCGCAGGTCGTCCGGGTCGGTCACCCGGCGGGTCAGGAAACCCATCGGCGCGGCGATCGCGGCGTAGTCGACCTCGTCGTGGTCGGTCTCGAACGGCGGGTCGCCGGCCACCAGCATCTCCAGCCGGACCATGCCGAGGCTGGAGTTGTTGAACACCACCACCTTCACCGGCAGCCGGTGCGTCTTGACGGTGAGCAGCTCGCCGAGCAGCATGGCCAGCCCGCCGTCGCCGGAGAACGTGATCACCTGCCGGTCCGGTGCGGCGATCTGGGCGCCGATCGCCATCGGCAGCGCGTTCGCCATCGAGCCGTGCACGAACGAGCCGAGGATCCGCCGTTGTCCGTTCGGGGTCAGGTACCGGGCGGCCCAGGTGCAGCACATGCCGGTGTCGACGGTGAACACCGCGTCCGGCGCGGCCAGCTCGTCGAGCAGGCCGGCCAGGTACTCCGGGTGGATCGGGGTCTGCTGCTGGGTGGCGGTGCGGTAGGCGTCCACGTTGTGCTCGAGGTTGTGCTCGGTCTTGCGCAGCATGGTGTCCAGGAACGACCGGTCGGTGCGCTCGCGCAGCAGCGGCAGCAGCGCCCGCAGGGTCGTACCGACGTCGGCGGCGAGGCCCTGCACCAGCGGGGTGCGCCGGCCCAGCCGCGCCGGGTCGATGTCGATCTGCACGGTGTGCTGCTGCGGCAGGAACTCGTCGTACGGGAAATCCGTCCCCAGCAGCAGCACCAGGTCGGCCTCGTGCAGCGCCTGGTAGCAGGCGCCGTAGCCGAGCAGCCCGGTCATCCCGACGTCGTACGGATTGTCGTGCTGCAGCACGTCCTTGCCGCGCAGCGTGTGCCCGACCGGCGCCTGCAACGTCCCGGCCAGCGCCAGCACCTCGTCGCGCGCCCCGGCGCAGCCGATCCCCGCGAAGATCGCCACCCGTTCGGCGGCGTTCAACCGCTCGGCCAGCTCGTGGACGGCGGCCGGGTCGGCCACGGTCAGCGGCCGGGTGGTGACCGTGGCGCTCTCCAGGGCCTCACCGGCGCTGTCCGCGGCGAGCACGTCACCCGGCAGCACCAGCACCGACGCGCCGGCCTTGCCGATCGCGTTCTGCACCGCGAGCCGGGTGCAGCGGCTCAGCTGTTCCGGTGTCGACACCGTCTCGCAGTAGTGGCTGGCCTGCTGGAACAGCTCCTGCGGCCGGGTCTCCTGGAAGAAGCCGGAGCCGACCTGCTTGGTGGCGATGTGCGAGGCGAGCGCCAGCACCGGCGCACCGGAGCGGTGCGCGTCCATCACACCCTGGATCAGGTGGGTGTTGCCGGGGCCGCAACTGCCCGCGCACACCGCCAGCTTGCCGGTGAGCTGCGCGTCGGCCGACGCGGCGAACGCGGCCGCCTCCTCGTTGTGCACGTGCACCCAGTCCAGGCCGCCCTTCGCGGCGCCGCCGCTGCGCCGGACCGCGTCGCTGAGGGCGTTGAGGCTGTCCCCGACCAGCCCGTAGATCCGGGTCACCCCGGCCTGGACCAGCATACTGACAAGATCGTCTGCAACTGTGGTTCCCATGCCTCCAGCCTGCCGCCGCTGACCCGGTCCGTCATCTGTTGGTCGACCTATCGCGCCAAAGCGGTCCTGTTTCCCTCCGGCCGCCGCTTCCTGCCGGCTCGCTGCTTTTCTCCGGGCCGCCTCTCGTTTCTGGTCCGCCGCTTGTTTCCGGGCCGCCGCTTGTCGCCGGGCCGCCGCGTAGGTGGCGCACGGTGTCGGCGGCGGCCCGGGCCAGCAGGGACGCGTCCGAACCCACGCCGACGAAGCGGAAGCCCAGCGCGGTGTAGGCCAGTGCCTGCCGCTGGTCACCGGCCAGGATCCCGGCGGCGATCCCGGCGTCCTTCGCGGCCGCGAGGACCTGGTCGAGAGCGGCCAGGAACTCCGGCGCGTCGAACCGGCCCGGGCAGCCCAGGTCGGTGGAGAGGTCGCGGGGGCCGACGAAGAGCACGTCCACACCGGGCACCGTGGCGATCTCGGCGGTCGCGGTCAGCGCGCTGCGGCTCTCGATCTGCACGATGCCGACCACGCCGTCGTTCGCGGTGTCCAGGCGGTCCGGGCGCAGGCCGAAGTCGTACACCCGGTTGTAGGTGGCGACGCCGCGGTCGCCCTCGGGCGGGTAGCGCAGGTGGCGGACGGCCGCGCGGACGTCGCCGACCGAGTCCAGGCGCGGGAACATCACGCCGGCCACCCCGGCGTCGAGCAGCCGGCCGGTGCGGATCCGTTCGGCCGACTCGACCCGGGCCAGCACCGGGATCCGGCGGGCCTCGCCGGCGAGCTGCTGGTGCAGCAGGGCACGTTCGTCACCACCGCCGTGCTCGAGGTCGACCAGCAGCCAGTCGAAGCCGGCCACCGCGCACGCTTCGGTGGCGAGCGCGGAGCCCAGCCCCAGGAACGTACCGAACAGGGTGTCCCCGGCGGCGAGCCGGTCCCGCAGCCCGCTCATCGCCAGTCGTCCCTCTTTCTCGGGGCCGCTCATCGGTTGCGACCGGACAGCTGCTCGACGCCGCGCAGCAGCACCCCGTGGTCGAGGCTGCCGTGGCCCATCTCGCGGACCGCCTCCATCAGCTGGGCGACCAGCTCGCCGAGCGGCAGGGCCACCTTCGCGGTGCGGGCCGCGTCGAGCACGATGCCGAGATCCTTGTGGTGCAGGTCGACCCGGAAGCCGGGGGCGAACCGGCGTTCCCGCATCGCGGCGCCCTTGCGGGCCAGCACGGTGCTGCCGGCCAGCCCGCCGCCGAGCACCTCCAGGCCCAGCGCGGCGTCCACCCCGCTCGCCTCGAGCAGCACGATCGCCTCGGCGACCAGCTCGATGGTGCCGGCCACGACGAGCTGGTTGGCGGCCTTGACCAGCTGACCGGAACCGACCGGTCCGACGTGCACGATCGTGGTGCCCAGCGCTTCGAAGATCGGCCGGGCCCGCTCGAACGCGCCGGCCGCGCCACCCACCATGATCGACAGAGTGGCCTCGATGGCGCCCTGCTCGCCGCCGGATACCGGGGCGTCCAGCGCCTGCAGACTGGCGGCGCCGGCCGCGGCGGCGACCAGCCGCGCGGTCTCCGGGCTCACCGTGCTCATGTCGATGATCAGAGCACCGGGCGCGGCGTGCCGGATCACCCCGTCCGGGCCGTGCATCACCGCGGTCACGTCGGGGGAGTCGGGCAGCATGGTGATCACCGCGTCCGCGCCCCGGACCGCCTCGGTGATCGTCGCCGCGCGCCGCCCACCCGCCGCGACCAGGCGATCGGTGCCGTCCCGCCGGCGGGTGTGCCCGGCCACGTCGAAGCCGGCTTTCACCAGGTTGTCCGCCATCGGTGCGCCCATGACGCCGAGACCGATGAAGCCGATCTTCCGCATGCTCACCTCGTCCACATATGTAGATGCATGTTGTGTAGCTGGATGCCGCTCAACATAGGAAGAAGCGACGGGCGGGTCAAGTGCCATTTATGTACGAAGATGAATGCTAGGCTCGGCGCCCACTCAGATGGAGGAGGGCTCCGATGCGCATCCTGGTCACCGGCGGGGCGGGCAAGGTCGCCACATCACTGCGGTCGCGCCTGGTCGCCGACGGGCGGGTCCTGCGGCTGTTCGACCTGGTCCGGCCGCCCGAGATCGAGGGCGCCGACGCTCTGGCCGAGGAGGTCGTGCTCGGCTCGCTCACCGACCCGGACGCGGTCGCCGCCGCCTGCCAGGGGGTGGACGCCATCGTGCACCTGGGCGGGCAGAGCAAGGAGGCCGACGCGGACGAGGTGCTGCGCGCCAACGCCCTGGGCACCCACCACCTGCTGGAAGCCGCCCGCCGCCAGGGCATCACGAGGTTCGTGCTGGCCTCGTCGTCACACGCGGCCGGGTTCCACCCGCGCGACGTCGCCACCTATCCGGCCGGGTTGCCCGCCGACCTGCCGCCGCGCCCGGACACCCTCTACGGCTGGAGCAAGGCCGCCGTCGAGTCCCTGGCGAGCCTCTACGCCGACCGGTTCGGGCTGGACCTGATCTGCGTACGCATAGGTCTGTGGTTTCCCACCCCGCCGCAGAACCGCGGCCTGGCCACCTGGCTCTCCCCGGACGACGGCGCCCGCATGGTCGAGGCGTGCCTGTCCGCGCCCAGCCCCGGCTTCCGGATCATCTGGGGCGTCAGCCGCAACACGCGGCGCTGGTGGTCGCTGGCCGAGGGTGAGGCGCTCGGCTACTTCCCGAAGGACGACGCCGAGGTGTTCGCGGCCGAGCGCCTCGCCGAGTTCGGCGAACCGGACTTCGATGTGGACCCGGACCTGAACCGCGTCGGCGCCTGGTGGTGCGACTGGCCGCTGGGCCAGCGCATGGGCTGACCAGGGCGCTTATCGGGTCAGAGGTCGAACTCGCCGGCCTTGGTGCCCTCGAGGAAGGCGTCCCACTCGGCGGGGGTGAACAGGAGGGCGGGGCCGGAGGGGTCCTTCGAGTCCCGCACGGCGACGACGCCGGGCAGGTTGCCGGCCACCTCCACGCAGTTGCCGGACGAACCCGAACGGGTGCTCTTGCGCCATGCTGCGCGAGACAGGTCCATCGCCCGACTCCTCCTTCTACGTAACCAAATCGGCAAAGATCTTGCTGATAGTAGCCCGGGTTTCTTTGGGTCCCAGCGACAGCGCCTGCAGTTGCTCGTATGCCGCAGAATACGCGGACACTTCACCCGGTCGCTCCAGATATAGGGCGCCGGTGAGCGTGTCGACGTAAACCATCCGATCTTCCACCGCGTCCGGGTATGGCTCGGGCAGCGGCGGGAAGTCCAGGATGACAAAACTGCCGTCGAAGCCGACCCCGGCGGCGTACGGCAGCATGAGGATCTGCACGTTGGTCTGCTCGGACGCCTCCAGCAGCCGGTCGAGCTGCTGCTTCATCACCGCGGGGCCGCCCACCAGCCGGCGCACCGCGCCCTCGTCGACGACCACGCGCAGGTGCGGCGGGTCGTCCGAGTTCAGGATGGCCTGCCGTTCCAGCCGCAGGGCGACCTGGCGCTCCACCTCGTCGTCGCGCATCGGGACCGGGGCACCTTGGAACGCGGCCCGCGCGTACTCCTCGGTCTGCAGCAGCCCGGGGACCATCTGGCACTCGTAGGTGCGGATCACCGAGGCCTCGGACTCCATCCCGACGTAGGTGGAGAACCAGTCCGGCAGCACGTCGCTGTAGCGCTGCCACCAGCCGCGCTGCTTCGCCTGCCGGGCGACGGCGATGACCGCCTCGGCCTGGTCGCCGGTGACCCCGTACACCCCGAGCAGTGCCCGGACGTCGTTCGGGTGCGGCCGGACCTCGGCGCTCTCGATCCGCGACAGCCAGCTCGCGTCATGGTCCACACTGCGCGCCGCGTCCGCGGCGGACAGCCCCGCGCCCGCCCGGAGCTGCTTGAGCGTGAGGGCGAGGCGTCGCCTCCTGACGGTGGGACTCTGGCGTTGGGTCACACGCTGCATCCTCCCGGTCCGCTCCTCGTGCGGGCAACATGACAGTCATTCGCAAATTGCAAATGTGCCGACCTGTAATCCGCATATTGCGGATTTCATGGGTCCGTGCAACGGTGGGCTGATCGGCTCGTGTCCCCCATCCCCGGCGAGGAGAAGCGATGCGTGAGCACCACCCGGTGCGGGTGTGGTTCAGGCCCTGGAGCATGCGATGTAGCTGCGGTTGCCGCTGGTTCCCGTGCCCCGACGCGGCGACCGCGGAGTCCCCGCCGGTCACGCAGTCGCTGGGCATGCCCACGCCGGACGGGAACGGTCCGGCCCCCTCCTGCGTGCCTCTCCGGGTGAACCGGCACCCCGTGACCGAGGCGGAGCGATGGCGCAGCCGACGGCGGTGATCACGCAGGTCCACACGCCCGGCCGCCCGTCCTGGGACTGCGTCGCGTGTGAGCAGGTATGGCCGTGCGACCCGGCCCGCGAGGCGATGAAGGCCGAGATGGCCGCGACGCCGCTGGCCATCCTCATGTGGAGCATGCTCGACGAGGCCGTCCGCGACCTCCCGCCGACCCCGGCGACCGAGCTCTTCGAACGCTTCGTCAAATGGACCGGCTAGCCCGCTCCAGGCGCGACGGCGTGGCCGCTCACCGCTGACGGGCTGTATCTTCGGCGGTATGAGGGCTGAGACATCTCTGACGCTGGATGCGGCCAGTATGCCGCTGGCCAAGGCCTGCGCGGACGCGGAGAATCTGGACGTCGGGCAGTGGCTGGACAGGGCTATCCGCAACGAGGCCGCTCGCGGCGACGTTCAGGTCATCGCGGCCTGGGAAGCGTCGCTTTCCTCCGATGACCAGGCGATCCTCGCCGTGCTGGACGCTGACGACCGCGGGACGGACCTCTCGGTGTGATTCGCGGCGAGGTCTACGAGTACACGATCGGCAACCTGCGGGCCCGGATCGTGGTCGTCTCTGCGAATCCGTACAACCCGCAACGAGCCACGTTCGCGGTGATCCTCGGTGCCGACGTGCCGACCCCGAAGTCCCCGTCGTTGGTGCCCCTGGCCGCGGGCGACCCCACACGCGGAACGATCGACATGACGCGCTTGCGACCTCTCACCCGAGAAAATCTCGGCGCCAGAATAGGCCGGTTGACCCGCACCACCTTGGTAGCGGTCGACGACGCACTACGGACGTATTTGGGCCTGTAGGGGAGCCCTCTGCTTGTGGCAGTCTCGGCGCGAGTTCCCACCCTATAGACGCTGGATCAACCACCTCGTTGACACGGGTCGCGGTGGCGGGTCGGTTACTAGGTCTGCTCTCATGACTACTCCTTCAGGCCGGAGTGGTCACTGGTTCGATCCCAGTATCGTCCACGAGTAGTTTGAGCTGCGAAAAGGGTCCACCGCGACGATCCAATGCGGTGGACGTCGTAGTCGCGGCTGGGCGCTGGCGCCGAGTATTTCCGTACCTGAGTGCATCACTGAGAAGTCCAGCCGGGCGCAGGCGGCCCTGTGGTTCACGCCGTGGGCAACGGGCGCGCGCATGGATGTCGGCCCCCGCCACCTGAGCCCGTTCTCGCCGTTCAGCGATTGGCGTTGCGCAATGCGCGGAAGAGCTGTTCCAGGCGCTGACGATGGTGCAGGGCTATCTCGGTGGAGGCTTCGCCGGCGATGAGGCGGCGCGCGTTGTCGGTCAGCACCGTGGTGTAGCCGGATACGAAGAAGGCGGCGAGCAGGGTGCCGTCGCCGTCGAAGCCCGGATCGCGTTCGAGTTCGTCGGTCAGCAGGTGCTGTAGGTCAGCGGCCAGTTCTCGTGCTCGTGCGATGAGGGGCGTGGAGCCGGCCACGGTGCGGAAGAACGGGGTGGATTCGGCGGCGATGCCCGACAGTCCGTGGTGGTCCCCGGCCAGCCGCAGCATCAAGGCCTCCAGCGAGTCCAGCACATCGGTTCCCGCGGGACGATCGCGGACCGCTGAGCGCAGCATCTGCATGGCGTCCTCGGCCCGGTCGAGCAAGAGGTCTTCCTTGCGCGGGAAGTGCTTGAACACGGTGACGGCGGAGACTCCTGCCGCGCGTGCGACGTCGGCCACGGTGACGGCGTCGAACCCCTGGTCAAGGAACAGCTGGGTGGCGATCTGCGAAATTCGCGCCCGTGTCTGCGGTCCCCCGCGGGCATCGGTGCGTGGCATGTGACCCCTTCCGTGGCTGTCGTCAGCATAGTAGTTGTGTAACTAAGCTTAGTGAACTAACTTAGTGGCATGTCCACTGCTGAGGCACGCCTCCCGATACGGCTCGACTCGAGCAAGGAGATCCGCCATGCCTGATGTCCTGCCGCGCCCACCGTTCGACCCCGAACTCGGGGTGTTCCTCACCGCCATGCACGAACGCGGCCCTTTCACCCTGACCACCGACATGCTGCCGCGCATGCGGGCGCTGGACCTGACCGAGCAGGCCCTCGACGACCGGCTGAAGGTCCGCGGTTGGCAACGCCGCACCCTGACCGTCCCCGGCTACCAGGGTGCCCCCATCAACCTGGCGGTCATCAGCCGTATCGGGCGCACCGGCCCGGCAACATGCTTCTACTCCATGCACGGCGGCGGCATGATGTTCGGCCACTACCTCGGCAACCTCGACTCCTACGACGACTGGCTGCTTGTCCACGACGATGTCGTCCTGGTCAGCGTCGACTACCGACTCGCCCCTGAGCACCCCGACCCCTATCCGGTCGAGGACTGCTACGCAGGTCTGCTGTGGATCGCCACCCACGGCGACGAACTGGGCATCGACCCCGCGCGTATCGTGCTGGTCGGGCAGAGCGCCGGCGGCGGACTCGCCGCGGGCACCGCGCTACTGGCCCGTGACCGGCAAGGACCACCACTGTTCGGCCAGATCCTGATCTCCCCGATGCTCGACGACAGTGACTCGACCGTCTCGACCCGTCAGATCGACGGCGTCGGCATTGCCGATCGCGCCATGACCCGCTTCGGCTGGACCGCCTACCTCGGCGGCCGGCGCGGCGGCGACGACGTGTCCATCTACGCCGCCCCGGCCCGTGCCACCGACCTGACCGGCATGCCACCGACCTACATCGACTGCGCCAGCGCCGAAGTGTTCCGCGACGAAACCGTGGCCTACGCCAGCGGACTCTGGCACGCCGGAATCAACACCGAACTACACGTCTGGCCCGGCGGATTCCACGGCTTCACCAGCATGATGCCGCAAGCGGCACTGTCCCGGGCCGCTACCGCCGCATTGGCGACCTGGACCGCCCGGCTGCTCGCTGGACGACCTGCCGCCGACGCGCGAGTCGGGTAGCGGCCGGCATCTGGAATCCTGAGGGTAGGTATGAAGACCTGATGAGGCCGGCTCGACAACACCTGGCTCCATGAGAGGCTCCGCCTGATGAAACTCTGTTCCATTGAGTTCGCGGTGGATAACGGCATGTTGACTATTGGTGCGGCCGAGGCGGCGGATGGAGAACAGCCGACGCTGGAGGATTTGCCGGCTGTCACGGACACCCAGTTGTTCATGCGGTGTCGGCAGCAAATAGCTCCCGTGCGCGTCGGGTTCTGGCGAGGTGAGGCGCCGCCGAGTTCGTACGAGATACTTTCGGTCAAGATAACGCTGCCGGATGGTTTGCTGACTGTAGGTGAGACCTTCCTTCGCCCCTATCTGTCGTGGCCTGTCTGTGCGCCGGGTCGATCTGTTGATGTCCGCATCGGAGTCGACGACGAAGATGACGCCGCAAGTGTGACCGTCTTGATCGATGCGGTAGGTGTCCGGCTCCCCTCATCTCGGGACCGTGCGCACCTGGTCCGAGCCCTGGCCGAATATGACCAGCTGGAAAAACTCGACGTCGTCACCGCGGAGCACAGCTTTCCTCTCGAGCGGTTCAGCTCGGCATTTCATATCATCCGGCACGGTGTCGCGTCGGGTGCGGCCGGTGGTCGGGTCCGATATGGAGTTCAGACAATTGTTGAATGGATGCGTTGGCTGAAGGCTGATATTTCGAGAGAAAACCTGGAAGGCGTTGATGGTTTGATCATGAGCCGGGTCGGCTTGAATGTATCGCCCGATCAGGCTGCGCGTGAGATACTCGCGGAGTTTGCTCGAAGGCTCGGGGTGTCGCTGGACGAACTGCTGGTTGCCCGCAGATGAGAGCTTTCTTGACCGCGTTTTGGAACGTTTACGCGGAGTAGTCAGTCGTCAGGCCCCTGCCCATCCCTGTTCGGCGAGGTGATGCTCGATGTCGGCGGCGATGGCCCGTGACCTGGCCGCTCCCTCGGCGTCGGACAAGCGCTCGTCGACCTCTGCCCAGTGGCGCAGGGCGAAGACAACCAGGCTCCATTGAGCGTCCGTGAGGGTCATCGTCGCCACCTGTCCAGGTGCCGGCCACGTCTCGAAGCCCGCGGCGTCGCGCGGCCACCCCGGAATCTGGTCCCAGCCCGCCTGGCGAACGCTGAGGCCCAACTGGGCCACCCTGGGCAAGGCGATGGAATCTGGCTCCGCGTCGGTATCCGCGGCCGGCCCCTCGTCCCAGTCGTCTTCATCGTCGGGCCCGTCGCCGTCCTCGGCCTCGTCGTCGGTGTCACCCTCCTCGTCGAAGACGGCACCATCGATGGCCGACTGGACGTGGTTGTCCATGGTCCCGTCGATGAACAGCCAGTCGCTGATCAGTATCTGGACCGAGTGCTCCATGCGCTCCGCCATAGCGTTCATGCACGCATCATGGACGACAGGTACGACCGCTGACTATTGGGCGGATCGGATCTACCACGAGGACGTCTACGAGAACGGCCGGCTGTTCCAGATACCGCGCCCGGCGCCTGCCGCGGACTCGGGGTGCTGGCCGGGGCGTTAGCGGATGCCCTCGTGGCGCAGGGTTCGGGCCAGGGCCGTCACGTGCCGGGTCATGGCGTCGGCTACCTCCTGGACGTGGTCCGGGGTCGCGCGGTCGGCGGGCATCGAACACGACACCGCGTCGCTGGCCGGGATGCGGTAGCCGACCGCTACCGCGACGCACGCGACGCCGGGGGTGTTCTGCTCGCGCTCGAAGGCCCACCCCCGCTTGCGGACCACCTCCAGCTCCGCGTGCAGCGCTGTGTGGTCGGTGATGCTGTTCGGCTGCAGGCCGGCCAGAGATGCCGGGAGTAAAGCGTCCACCTCCGCCTCGGTCAGCTCCGCCAGCAAGGCCTGGCCTAGCGCGGTCACATGCGCCGGGAGGCGGCGGCCGACCCGGGAGACCCGGCCGGCCGAATCGCGGGACTCGCGGCTGGCCAGGTAGAGCACGTGGGCGTCGTCGCGGCGGGCGTAGTGGATGGTGTAGCCGATCTCGCCGCGCAGGTCCTCGATGGTCTCCTGGGCGAACCGCAGCGCCGGGTCGCGGTCCAGGTATGCCGTGCCGGAGAGCAGCGCGTGCGGGCCGACCCCGAACGCCGAACCGGTCTCGTCGGCCTCGACCCACTTGAGCTCACGCAGCGTGCGCACCAGCGCGTGCAGGCTCGAGCGCGGGTAGCCCATGCGTTCCTGCAGCTCGGAGAGGGTGAGCCGGGTCGGGGACGCGGCGAGGGTCTCCAGGATCTTCACGGTGCGTTCGGCGGATTTCACCGGCGAGACGTCATTGGCCGTCGTTGATCCCTCAATCGCCTGCGGCATTGATACCCACCATCACGAAGGTTTGTTTCCAGAGTGTTGACGGTCATCATACCGGCAGCTAGCTTGTCCCTACTCGCGTGACACAGACGAAACACGCGTCCATATATGTAGACAAGGGGCAGGCACGTGGCTGGTAGAAGAGTGCTCGCGGTGGCGGTGACCGCGGCCGTCGCGGCCGGCTGCCTGGTGGCCTGCGGTGGCGACAAGCCGGCCACCGATGCCAAGGCCGAGCTGCAGATCTGGGTTCGCAAGCCGCCCGGCTCGAACACCGAGAAGACCGACCAGCAGCTCGCCGCCGCGTTCACCGCCAAGACCGGGGTGCCCGCCAAGGTGACCGCGCTGTTCGACGACTTCGAGACGAAGCTGCAGCAGGCGGCCGCGCAGAAGAAGCTGCCGGACATCGTCATCAACGACACCGACCGGCTCGGTGGCCTGGTCAAGCAGGGCCTGGTCCGCGAGGTGGACCGGGCCACGCTGGCCGGGCAGGCCGACCTCACGCCGTCGTCCTGGCAGGCCGCGACCGGTGCGGACGGCAAGATCTACGGGGTGCCGTTCTCGGCGCAGTCGTTCGCGCTGTTCATCCGCAAGGACTGGCGCGAGAAGCTCGGCCTGCAGACCCCGAAGACCTGGGCCGACATGGACGCGCTCGCCAAGGCGTTCACCGCCGGCGACCCGGACGGCAACGGCAGACCCGACACGTACGGCTACGTCATCCCGGCCTCCACCAAGCGCGGCTACACCTCCTGGTATTTCGCGAGCCTGCTCTGGTCGGCCGGCGGCGACTTCCTGACCGGGGCGGACGGCAAGTTCACCCCGGCGATCAACAACCCGCAGTCCCTCGTGGCGGTGCAGGAACTGACCAAGCAGTTCTGCACCGACAAGAGCGTGGTGCCGGGCTCGGTGACCGCCGAGACCACCCAGGCGCACCCGCTGTTCGAGACCGGGAAGGGCGGGATCTACCTGACCGGTCCGTACAATATGGCGCGTTTTGATAAGAACCTCGGTAAGGACAAGTACGAGGTCGTGGCGCTGCCGCCCGGCCCCGGCGGCAAGAGTGTCTCGCTGGCCGAGGGCGAGAACGTCTACCTGATGGCCGGGTCGGCCAACCCGGCCGGGCAGACCAAGTTCGCCGAGTACGCCACGTCGGTCGACGGTCAGACGCTGGGCATGGCCGGTGACACCGACGGCAACGTGGTGCGCCTGCCGGTGAACAGCAAGGTGGACATGGCCGCGGTCCGCAAGGACACCCGCTGGCAGCTGTTCGCCGGGATCTACCAGGACGGCGCCCGCTACGTGCCGGTGGTGCCGGACTGGACGCCGTTCCGGCAGTCCGCCGCCGACACCCTGAACGGCCTGGTCGCCGACTGTGCCGCCGACCCGAAGACCGCGCTCGACAAGCTGGCTCAGACGTTCACCGACGAGCTGACCAAGCAGGGAGCGAAAGCGTGACCGGCGGCGGCGAGTTGACCAAGCAGGGAGCGAAGGCGTGACGGCCACGCTGGCCGCGCCGCCGGAGAAGAAGCGCGCGCCGCCGCAGAAAAGGCCAGGAAAGCACTGGTCAAGGCATGCGAGCGCGTGGCTCTGGCTCGCGCCCGCGCTGATCATTTTCGGGCTGTTCAAGTTCGTGCCGATGGCCCGTGCGATCAGCATGAGCTTCCACGAGGTCCGGCCCTACCTCGGCGACCGCTGGGTCGGGCTGGACAACTACCGGACCGTGCTCGGTGACGAGGCGTTCCGGGCGGCCGCCGGGCACACGCTCGTGCTCGCGCTCGGCGAGACCCTCGGCTCCCTGGTCATCGGCCTGGCGTTGGCCCTGCTGCTGGAGGGCACCGCCCGGCACCTGTGGTTCGTGCGGACCGCGGTCTTCCTGCCGACGGTCACCGCGATGGCCGTGGTCGCCGCGCTGTGGCGGGTCATCTACTATCCGGCCCCGGACGGCGCGCTCAACGTGGTGCTGGGCTGGATCGGACTCGGCCCGGGGCAGTATCTCGACTCGCCGCACACGTCACTGTGGTCGGTGATGGCGGTCGGGATCTGGCGCGGCGCCCCGTACGACATGATGATCTTTATTGCCGGATTGGCGGGTGTCGATCGCACGCTCTATGAGGCGGCGGCCGCCGACGGCGCGGGACCGTTGCGCCGGCTCTGGCACGTGGCGTTCCCGGCGATGCGCCCGGTCTTCGGCATCGTCGTCACGCTCGCCGCGATCCGCGGGCTCCGGGTGTTCACCGAGATCTTCCTGCTCACCAACGGCGGCCCGAACGGCTCCACCGAGGTGGTGATGACGCTGGTCTACAAGCTCGGGCTGGAACGCAACGAGCTGGGCATCGCGTCAGCCGGCTCGATGCTGCTGCTGGTCGCCACGATCGCGCTTACGGTGCTGACACAGATGCTGAGGCGACGTTCATGAGACAACTCGACACCGCTCTCGGGCTCGGCGCGATCCGTGGCCCGCTCGGCCGGATCGTCAAGGTCGCGCTGTACGCGCTGGTGGTCTTCGTCTTCGCCGGACCGCTGCTGGCGTTGCTGGTCAGCGCGTTCGGCCTGGTCACCGATCCGACGAAGCTCACGCTGATCCCGCACGACCTGACCCTCGACAACTTCCGCACGGCGTTCGACCAGGGCGTGCTGGGCTACCTGGCGAACTCGCTGATCGTGGTCGGTGGCGGGCTGCTGCTCCAGATCGCGGTGAGCGTCACCGCCGCGTACGCGCTGGCCCGCAAGCAGTTCCCCGGCGTACGCATGGTGCTGTTCTTGATCCTCTCGACCATGATGCTGCCGGAAGAAATCCTGGCCATCCCGTTGTCGCTGGTCCTCGCGGACGTGCCGGTCCTGCACGTCAACCTGATCGGCAGCCTGGCCGGCATGATCGTGCCGGTCGGCGCGTGGGCGTTCGCGATCCTGGTGATGACCGAGTTCATGCGCGACGTGCCGATCGAGCTGGAGGAGGCGGCCCGGATCGACGGGGCCGGCGACCTGCGGATCTTCTGGTCGGTGATCCTGCCGGTGTGCCGTCCGGCGCTGGGCGTGCTGGGCATTTTCGGCTTCACGATGATCTGGGACCAGTACATTCTGCCGCTGCTCGTCGCGCAGGACGCGAAGCAGTTCACCCTCGCGCTGGCGTTGCGCAGCCTGCGCGCCGACGAGCAGGTGGGCACCGGGGTGCTGATCGCCTCGGCGCTGCTCGCGTTGCTGCCGTCGGTCGTGGTTTTTCTCGCCTTGCAGCGCCAGTTCATGCGCGGCCTGACCTCCGGAGCGATCAAGGGATGACATCTGTTCGCGAAGTGATCGTGACTCCGGTCGCGTTCCCCGACCCGCCGCTGTTGAACTCCGCGGGCGTGCACCAGCCGTGGGCGCTGCGCGCGATCATCCAGGTCCGGGCCGCCGACGGCAGCATCGGCCTGGGGGAAACCTACGGCGACGCGCCGCATCTGGCGCTGCTGACCCGAGCCGCTTCGGCTATCGAAAATCTGGATATTTTTGATTTAGCTGGACTTGTCGCAAAAATCGCCGAGGCCCTCGGCGCTGCCGACGCCCCGGATCGCCATGGGCTCACCGGCGACTCCACCGCCGCGAAGACCCTGGCCCGAGTGGTCTCCCCGTTCGAGGTCGCGCTGCTCGACCTGCAAGGTCAGGCGATCGGCCGGCCGATTTACGACCTGCTCGGCGGCAAGGTCCGCGACCGCGTCCCGTTCTCGGCCTACCTCTTCTACAAGTGGGCCGGAACGGACAGCTGGGGACCGGCCCTCGACCCGGCCGGGATCGTCGCCCAGGCCCGCTCCATGATCGACCAGTACGGCTTCGAATCGATCAAACTCAAGGGCGGGGTGTTCCCGCCCGACGAGGAGATCGCCGCGATCCGGGCGCTGCGCGACGCGTTCCCCGGCCTGCCGCTGCGGCTCGACCCGAACGCCGCGTGGACCCCGGAGACCTCGATCAAGGTGGCCGAGCAGACCGAGGGCCTGCTGGAATACCTGGAGGACCCGACCGGCGGGCTGGCCGGGATGGCCGAGGTGGCCGCGCTCGCCCCGATGCCCCTGGCCACCAACATGTGCGTGGTCGCGTTCGCCGACCTGCCCGAGGCGATCGAGCGTGGCTCGGTGCAGATCGTGCTCGCCGACCACCACTACTGGGGTGGGCTGCGCGCCTGCGTGGAACTCGCCGCGATCTGCCGCACCTGGGGGATCGGCGTCTCGATGCACTCCAACAGCCACCTCGGGATCAGCCTGGCCGCCATGGTCCACCTCGCCGCGGCGACACCACAGCTGACCTACGCGGTGGACACCCACACGCCGTGGCAGTCCGGGGTGGACGTGGTCAGCGATCCACTGGTGATCAGTGGGGGAGCGGCGACCGTGCCGGACACCCCGGGGCTGGGGGTGACGCTCGACGAGGACAAGCTGGCCGAGCTGCACGACAACTGGTGGCGCTGCGGGATCCGGGAACGCGACGACACCGCGTATCGGCAGAGCTTCGAACCGGACTACGTGAAGTTGCGGCCGCGATGGTGAGCGGGCACGCTTTTCCGTGGGATGTGCTCGGGGATCCCGGGTTCCTGGACCGGGCGCCGCAGCGGGTGACTCTGGCTGCCGCCTACCACTCGACGCGGGCCGCGACCCCGCTGCACCCCGCGCACCGGATCGTCGACGCGCGGTGGGCGGCGCTCTACCGCCCGGTCCGTTCGCCGGCCTGGGAAGGGCGGCAGTTGCGGCCGCTCGCGCCGAACTGGGTGTCGCACGCCGACGCGTTCGGGACCGCGGCGCGGTTGCTGAAGCGGGCCGGGCGCCAGGTGAGCGCGTGGATCGTGCTGACGCACAACACCCGGCTGGGCACGGCACGACCGGACGTCGCGGTGGTCAACTGTTTCGGAGAGCCTTATCCGTACGCCCTGTGCCCGGCCCATCCGGAAGTCCGCGAGTACGCCGCCACGCTCGCCGCCGAGGCGGTCCTCGACCTGGACCTCGACGGTGTCTCGCTCGAGGCGTGCGGCCAACTGGGCGTGAACCATCTCGGACACCACGAGAAGACCGACGGCGCCTGGACACCGGCCGAGGTGCGACTGCTGTCGATCTGCTGCTGCACCGCCTGCCGACGGGGGTGGGTGGCGCAGGGGCTCGACCCGGGCGAGGTGGTGACCGCGCTGCGGGCCGGGAACCCGTCCGACGAGGTCCTAGCCGTGCTGCTCGGGGTGCGGCACCGGCACACCGACCTGCTGCGCGCGCAGGTGCTCGCCGGGCTGGGTGATCTGCCGGTCACGTTGCACGCGCACCCCGACCCGTGGGCGACCGGACCGTCGCCGGGACTGACCGCCACCGCGGCCTCCTCTCCTGGCGTGGACGCGCTGCTCGTGCCGTGCTGGCCGCTCGGCTCCGAGGACCTGGTGCGCGCGGCGGCCGAGCACGGCACACCGGTCGACGCGTACGTCACCCTGCTGCACCCGATGGAACCCGACGCGGTCGGGCCGCACGTGACAGCGCTCCAGGCCGCCGGCGCGAGCCGGCTGAGCCTCTACCACCTGGGCCTCGCTCCCGCCTGGCGTCAGGACCTCTTCACTCTTTGATGGAGTCCACTGTGCTCGGTAAAACCGCGGCGCTCGCCGCCTCCCTGGTCATCATCGCCCTGCCGGTCCCGGCGCAAGCCGCCACCACCACCGTCACCGTCGACACCGTGCACCCGGCCGGGCGGCTCGCCGCCGACGCGGTCGGGCTGTCGTTCGAGATGCGCGAACTCGGCATCGGCAACCTCGACCCGGCCCGCGGCAACATGGCCCAGCTGATGCGCACGCTCGGCGCCAGCAACCTGCGGATCGGCGGCAACACCCTGGACCGCGACACACTCTGGCTGCCCGCCGGGCAGTCGCCACCCGACCCCAAACCGGACTGGGTGCAGGACGTCGTCACCCCGGCCGACATCAAACGGCTGCGCGGGCTGCTCGACGCCACCGGCTGGAAGGCCGAGGTCGGCGTCAACGTCGGCCGCTGGGACCCGGCGCTCGTCGCTGATCAGGTTCGGACCATGGATCAGGTCCTCGGCAAGCGCCTGGTCGCCGTCGAGTGCGGCAACGAACCGGACCAGTGGGAGGGCAAGGCGCTGCGCCCGCCCGGCTACGCCTATCCGCAGTACCACGCGGACTGGGCGGCCTGCGCGGACGTCGTCGGGCACGACCGGATCGCCGGACCGGACACCGCCGGCACGTCGTCGTCCTGGGCGTCCTCGCTCGCCGCCGACGAGCACGATCGGATGGCGATGCTGACCGTCCACCAGTACGCGTCCGGCCCGGACCTCACGATCAACCGGATGCTGTCGGCCGCGCAGATCACCTCGCAGCTCACCGCGGTCGCCGGCAACCTGGCCGCCGCCACGGCGCATGGCCTGCCGATGCGGGTCGACGAGGCCAACTCGGCGTACAGCGGCGGGGTCGACGGCGTCAGCAACAAGTACGCGTCCGCGCTCTGGGTGATCGATTACGGACTGTCGATGGCGCAAGCCGGGATGGCCGGGATCAACGTGCACGGCGGGCTCGGCGTCTGCAACGCCCCGATCTGGAACGGCAAGTTCCAGCGCTACACCCCGATCTGCGCGTCCAGCACCGCCTATGAGCTGGCCCAGCAGTACCAGGTCATGCCGATCTATTACGGCATCTGGATGGCCAGGCAGATGGGTCCGGGACGGTTCCTGCCGGTCACGACCGACACCACACAGAACCTTTCGGTGTACGCGGTGCAGGGCGACGACGGGCGCACCCGGATCGCGCTGGTCCACAAGGACGGGGCGCCGGTCGCCGTGACCCTGGCGGTCGGTGGCCGGAATCGGTCGGCGTCGGTGCTGGCGATGACCGGTGCAGGGCTGGACCAGGAGTCGACGGCGGTGCAGGGCGTGACCGTCGACGGCACCGGCCGGTTCTCCCCGGCCCCGTCCTCGGCGCGGGTCACCGGCGGGAAGCTGACCCTGACCGTGGGCGCGGCGAGCGCGGTCGTGGTGACGCTGTGAATCGTCGTACCGTGTTGGGGTTGGGTCTTGTGCCCTTTGTTCCTCTGCCCTCGTCGCGCCCGGCTTTGACCACGGTGGCGGCCGCGTCGGCGGCCCGCACCGATCGGCGGCCGGTCGCCGGGGGAGTGCACGACCCGCGCGCCGGGAAGACCTTCATCTCCTGGGGCGGGTTCCAGGAGGACAACTACGTGCAGGAGTACGACCACCTGCTCGCGGTGTGGTCGGCGCCGGTGCGGGTGGCCGGCGGTGACAACGACTCGCACAACTACCCGACGCTGATCCAGGCCGACGACGGTCACCTGCTGGTCTTCCGCGGCCTGCACAACCGGGAACTGTGGGTGGCCCGCTCGCCCGCGCCGCACTCGATCGCCGGGACCTGGACCGACACGATCATCCCGGCGGGGCTGGGCGCGACGTATCCGATGCCGGTGAAGACGTCGACCGGCGACATCTTCGTGTTCATCCGCGAGACGGCCGGCGACTTCGACCCGGCGTTCCCGACCGATACCCGGCCGATGAAGTACGTCCGCTCCACCGACGACGGGCTCAGCTGGCAGAGCTCCACGGCGCTCACCGGCGACCGCTGGTGCATCGCGCCGCTGAACCGCGCGGACAACATGAACGAGATCTATCTCGGTCAGATCCGCGTGGAGGGCGACCGGATCGCGATGGTGTGGACGCTGGCCGGCGGTGGGCCGGAAGGTCACCTGCACGACCGGTACCACCGCAACGTCTACTACGCCACGTTCTCCCCGGACGACCTGCGGTTCCGGTCGGCCGCCGGGCGTGACCTGGGCACCAGCGTCGACGACGCCGACCAGGAGCGGTATCTGAAGGTCGCGGCCACCGAACTGCAGCCCGTCAACCCCCGTTCGCCGGACTACATCAGCCTGGTCGGTTCGACGCTCGGCGGCCGCGCCCCGTTCGTGGTGTGGATGCAGCTGGACGCGCAGGCGCGGGTGCACACGCACAGCGCCGTGCACCTGCCCGGCGTCGGGTGGCGGGCGACCGAGCTGGGCACCGGCGCCCGGGTCCGCGACATGGAACCGGCCGACGACTTCTCCTGGCGGGTCCATGCCACGCCGGACCCGGCGGCGACCGGTGTCGACACCTACCGGCTGGTGCCCGGGCTGCCCTGGCGCCGGGAGTCGACGCTGGCCACCCCGCAGCCGATCCAGCGGATCGAGGTGATCGCCGGGCACCGCCGACCGGCCCGCCTGCTGCTCACCGGCGCCAGCAGCGCGCGGGAGGTGACGGTGGCCGACGGCGACGTCTACGTGGCGGGATAGTTTCAGCCCTGTTCGGCGGCCCACTTGGCGACCCGTTCGGCGCTCTCCTTCTCGGAGAGGTCCTCGACCCGGGTCATGATCGACCAGCGGACGCCGAACGGGTCCCGGACGCTCGCGAACCGGTCGCCCGACACGAACGTGGCGGCCGGTTCCCGCACGGTCGCGCCGGCCGCCTCGGCCTTGGCGAGCACCGCGTCGACGTCCGGGCAGTACATCCCGATCGAGTAGCAGTCCTGCTCCCCGGCGGGCGGCGGCACCAGGCCGTAGGACTCGATCGGCTCGCCGAGCTGCAGCAGCCCGCTGCCGAAGTCGAGCACGGCGTGCGCCACCACGCCGCCCATCTCGGTCACGTCCACGACCCGGGCGCCGAAGACGTCCCGGTAGAAGTCGATCGCGCCGCGGGCGTCCGGGATGACCAGGAACGGGGTCAGGCTGGTGGCGCCGTGCGGGGTGCCGTTGGTGGTGTATTCGCCGGTAGCGGCTTTATCGGTCGTAGTCATGGCCCTAACGCTAGGTGCGGCCACCGGCGGATTCCTTGGAGATACGCGACAGCTTGTACGGTGGTGACCGTGAGCCAGGAGCACCGTGGCGTGCTGTACCCGGTGCGGCTGCCGACGTTCGCGCGCCTGCCGCCGCCCGCGTCGGTGGCCGCGCTCGTCCGCTGGTTCTGGATCCCCGAGTGGCAGATCGCGCCCGGCCGGGTGTCCCGGCAGCACCTGATCGCCTTCCCCGCCTCCAACCTGGTCGTCGGCCCGGACGGGGTGGAGCTCTCCGGCCCGTCGACCCGCCGTTCGCACCGCGACCTTTCCGGTACGGGCTGGGCGGTCGGCGCGCTGCTGCGCCCGGCCGCGGTGCCGGCGTTCACGGCGGCGCCCGCGGAGCTGAAGGACACCGCCCAGCCGGTGGACCTTCCTGACCTGCAGAAATGGGTCACCGAGGCGATGACCGGCCCGGCCGACCGGCATCGCCTGGCAGTCGACGCGTTCGCGGACTGGCTGGCCGGTGTGGTGCCGGCGCCGAGCCCGGAGGCTCTGCTCGCCAATGCGATGGCCGAGCTGATCGACGCCGACCCGGCGGTGGTGCGGGTCGAGGACGTCGCCGCGCGTTTGCACGTCTCGACCCGCACGGTGCAGCGCCTGGCCCGCCGGTATGTGGGCCTTCCGCCGCTCACGATGATCCGGCGGCGGCGGTTGCAGGAAGCGGCCCAGCAGTTGCGGGATGATCCGGGTACCAGCCTGGCGGAGCTGGCGGCCCAGCTCGGCTACGCGGACCAGGCCCACCTGAGCAGCGACTTCAGCACGATCCTCGGGTTGACCCCGAGCGCCTACCGGAGCGCCGTCACTCCCGAAAGCTGACACCTCGCGTTTCCGTCAGCTGACGTTCTCGTCTGGCCGCGGCGCGGTCCTGGCGTGCTCGCGGCCCACGGCGGCCGGTCGCTCGCGGCCCCCGGCTGGTGCTCAGGGTTGTCTCAACGGTCGCGAGGCACCCCTGGACGCCAGCCGGGTTCCGGGGGCGGGCCGCGGCTGGTGCTCAGGGTTGTCTCGATGGTCGCGAGGCACCCCTGGATGCCAGCCGGGTTCCGGGGGCGGGCCGCTCAGGGTTGTCTCGATGGTCGCGAGGCACCCCTGGATGCCAGCCGGGTTCCGGGGGCGGGCCGCGGCTGGTGCTCAGGGTTGTCTCGATGGTCGTGAGGCAGCCCTGAGCACCAGCCGGGGGTCCGGAAGCGGCGCGCCTTCCGGGGTCAGGCCGAGGCGATGGCGAGTGCCAGGGTGAGGATCCCGACGGCCATGAGTGCGGCCGGCAGGGGGATGCCCTTGGTGTCCTTGACCCGCACGTGGGCGAGCACGGCGCCGGCGAAGTACAGCACCAGGCCGGCCGCCGCGGCGATGCCCAGCGGCCGCCAGGCGATCCCGATCAGCAGGCCGATCCCGCCGGCGAGGTTCAGCAGACCCAGCGGCACGAACCACGACTCGGGGACACCCGACGTGGTCAGCACCGTGGTGACCCGCTCGACCCTGCGGAACTTCGCGACGGCGGAGTTGACGTTGGCCAGCCCGAACACGACAGCGGCGACGACGTAGGCAATGAACATGGCATCTCCCCAATAATGGTGCGCTAGAAATCGTTGGAAGCCTACAACGATTATTCCAGGGCAACAATCGGGGTGCTGGTTATGATGGCGGCATGGCTTCGACTGCGCGCACCGCGCTCCCGGCCCCGTTGGGCGTGCTGCTGGCCGGCCGCGGCGCGGTCGCCAGCGCCCGGGTCCGTGAGGCCCTGGCCGCTCAGGGGCTCACCGCGCGATCCGAGTTCACGCTGCGGCACCTGGCCGACGGCCCGGTCAACCAGCAGGCGCTGATCGACCTGCTCGGCGTCGATCCGAGCGCGCTGGTCGCGGTGCTCAACGAGCTGGAGAGCCTGGGCCTGGCGTCAAGGCAGCGAGACGCGGCCGACCGCCGCCGCCACATCGTCACCATCACCGCGAAGGGCACCGGCACCCTGCAGTCCGTCGACGACGTCCTGGCCGGCGCGGACGACGACCTGTTCGCCGCGCTGTCCCCGGAGGAGCGCGGTCAGCTCGAGCAGCTGTTGACCAAGGTCGCCGACGCCGCCTCCTGCGGCGACTGATACCGACCCCACGCCCTGCTGGCCAAGACTCGTGCACCGCCGGTCCTGCCGTGGCGCCGCGTGACACCGAGAGCCGGGGACGTCTGTCGAACCCTTGCAACCTAGAGTCCTAGGATGCCCAAAAAATAGTGCGGCACGCCGCACCGAGAACCAAAGGACGGCTTCGCCGACCGCACCCTGGGCACGGCGCGGTTTTCGCGTGCCAACAGTGGGCGGGTGCGGCCCACCGCCTCCGCCCGGTCCTCAGGCGGTGCCGCTGAGGATGTCGGATCCTGCACGCAGCTCGTGCAGCTTCTCGTGGTTCACCGTCGGGTACTGCTCCAGGCTGGTGCAGAGCGCGTGGCAGTAGGCGCCGGCCGCTTGGACGCGCTCGTCGGCGAAGACCTCGTCGAGTCCGGCGTCGTCGGGGAAGACCACGTCCTCGAACAGTTCGAGAGAAACCTGCTCGATCACCGGAAACAGCGCGTGCTCCAGCCAGGAGCCGACCTTCTTCTCCGGTTCCAGCGCGATGGCCAGCGGACTGCTGACGCAGACGACGGTCGCGAGAAGCCGCTGTGACGGCTCTGGCCAGGTGGAGACCGAAACCCGTTCCCACAGCGACGGGACGTCATCCCCGACGCGACCATCCACGATGAAGTCGATCGAACGGTCGCTCACCTGACCGAACCAGTCGGACCAGCCGGCGCTCTCGGCGGCGCTCAGCCCGGCCCGCAGAGCCGTCCCGGTCAACCAGAACACCGCCGCCTTCGGCCGGGGAGCGAGGCGATCCACCCGCTCTCCCAGATCGGCGACGAACTCGTCGAAGGTCATGGCCGGAGCCGTCAGAGGGCGACGAACGTGAGGCCTCGGGCCTTCAGGGCGGGGAGGACGACGCTCAGGGCCTTGTAGGTCTGGGAGCGGTCGCCGCCGCCGTCGTGGCAGAGGAGGATCTGGCCTGGTTTGGCGGCCAGCATGCGCTTCTCGATTTTGCCGGCGCCCGGTTGGGTCCAGTCCCGGGGGTCGTTGCTCCAGTCCAGGGGGAGCAGGCCGGCCTTGGCCACCTCGCCCAGCAGGTGCGGGGACCAGTCGCCGCCGGGGGAGCGGAAGAGCTTCGGGACGTACCCCGTGGTGTTGGTGATTTTCTTCTGCGCGCGGTGGATCTCCTTCTGGGCGAGGGACTTCGATTTCTCGCCCAGCTCGGTGGGGTGGCTCCAGGTGTGGTTGGCCAGCTGATGGCCGTCGCCGGTGACCATTTTGGCGACCGCCTCGTGGCCGAGGACCTGGTTGCCGATCATGCAGAACATCGCCGGGACGTGGTACTTCTCGAGCAGCTGCAGGATCTTCGGGGTCCAGATCGGGTGCGGGCCGTCGTCGATGGTCAGGGCGATCGCGTCGGAGGGGAACGCCGGCAGGCCGGCGGCCTTGGTGTACTCGGCGAGCGTGGAGAGCGGCTTGCGCTGGACCGGCACCGGGGAAGCGGTGACTTGCGCCTTCTCCGGTGTGCGGGAGGTGACGACCGCGGGCCCGGCGGGGGCGGGTTTGCCCGGGGCCGTGCTGGATTCGGTGGTCGCGCCGTGGATGGCGACCGCTCCCGCGGTCAGGGCAGCGGCGCCGGCGACGCCGGAGAGCCCGAGGATCAACCGGCGCCGGGACACGGCGATGCCGCCGATCCGGACCGGGGCCGCCGGGGCGACCGGTGCGCTGCCGAGCCCGGCCGCCAGCCACGTGGTGGCTTCCTCGTCGGCGGGTGCGGCGGCGCGGGTAGACGCCGGGAGGCGGGCGGGTGCGGGCGCCGGGGTGCGGGCGGGGGTGGAGGCGCGGGCGGGCGGCGCGGCAGGCGTGGGGG
>NZ_LLZH01000123.1:0-1031 GCF_001509495.1 Actinoplanes awajinensis subsp. mycoplanecinus
CCCTCCCCCCCCCCCCCCCCCCCCCCCCCCCCCCCCCCCCCCCCCGGGCCCCCCCCCCCCCCCCCCCCCCGGCCCCCCCCCCCCCCCGCCGCCCCACCCCCCCGGCCGGCTTCTACTCCCCGCCCCCGCCCGGACCCGCGGCACCCACCGCCTCGGTCCCGGACGGCACCGACTACCCACCGCCACCCACCGCCGGCCCCACGCCGCCCCGCAGCTCCAGGTCCGCTTCACCCAGCACCCCTTCCGGGTACGAGCAACCGGCGTCGTCCGGTGCCGCCTCCGGTCCGGTCACGCCGGAACGGCCGTCGACGCGGTCAGAATCGGTCACGTCCACCGACTCGCCCGGCACCGGGTATTCGCCGCCGCCCGGTCCGGAGGCGCCCGGCCACCAGCCTGAGGCGACCGGCCACCAGCCTCAGGCGCCCGGCCACCAGCCCGAGGCAGCCTTCGCCGCCGGCCTGGCCACCGGTGCCGCCGCGAGCCGGATCACCGGCCCCCGCCCGCCCGGCTCACGACCCAGCCCCCGCAAGCGCTCCGGCGCCACGACAGCAACGGTCGACCCCGAAACCACCACTCCGGCGTACGAGTCCACCCCCACCGGCCGTCCGCCCGCACAGCGCAGCTCAACCGAGTCGAGCCCCGACCCGGACGCCCTGATCGACCTGGCCCTCGACGACCCGTCCGACCCCGCCAGGTCAGCACCGTCCCCGGCAACCCCGCCCGCCTCCGCTCCGTCCACCGGGACCGCCAGGACCTCCGCGCCCACCGTCCCGCACCAGGCGGGCCCGAACGCCGAGCCCGCAGCCCAGGCGAGCCCGCCGGCCGAGCCCGCAGCCCAGGCGAGCCCGCCCCGCTCCGGCCGCACCCGCTTCATCACGCAGCCCGGCGAGCCCGACGACAGCCCGCCACCGGCCGCACCCACCACCTCGGCAGCCCGCACCACCCCCCCACCCCCGGCCGAGCCGGCACCCCGGACCGAAGCGGCACCCCGGACCGAACCGGCACCCCAGGCAGAAGCGGCACCCCAGGCA
>NZ_LLZH01000124.1:0-1026 GCF_001509495.1 Actinoplanes awajinensis subsp. mycoplanecinus
CAGCGGGCAACGGTTCGGCAGTCGGCCCGTCTCGCGCCGGATCCGAACCGTGCACCTCAACCCCTGTTCAACCTCTACGGAGAGGACCAGGCGCGATGACCAACAACCTGACCACCACCGAGAACAGCATCACCACGGAGAAAGCCCTCGCCGAGGTACAGG
The DNA here is from genome assembly GCF_001509495.1 of Actinoplanes awajinensis subsp. mycoplanecinus. Classification (NCBI taxonomy): domain Bacteria; kingdom Bacillati; phylum Actinomycetota; class Actinomycetes; order Micromonosporales; family Micromonosporaceae; genus Actinoplanes; species Actinoplanes awajinensis. The sequence goes on from NZ_LLZH01000124.1 coordinate 163, forward strand.
CCCAGATCTCCCGGGTCGACACCAAAGCATCGATCCTGACCGGTCTGGCCCTCGGGGCACTGACCGGCGGGGCCGCGCTGGCGAGCAAGGCTCACCTGCACGGCTTCTCCCTCGTGACGGCTGTCGCGACCGCCGCCCTGATCGGCGCGGCGATCGTCCTGCTGGGTGTGGCCATCCGGCCCGCACTCGGCGGCAACTACGGCTTCATGCGCTGGGCGTCCGCGCCTTCCGCACGAGCCCTCGGCGGGGACTGGACCCTCCAGACCCATACGGCCGATTCGCCGGCCCGGACCGACGCCGACGTCACGCACCTGTGGCTGCTGGCCCGATCCACCCGCCGCAAGTACCAGCGGGTACGGCTGGCCGTCGATCTGCTCGGTGCCGCCCTCGGCTGCGCCGCGCTGACCGCGTTCCTCTCGGCTCTGAACTGACGGGAGGACCGGCCATGAACATCAACCCGAACGCCAACAACGCCGATCCGCGCACCAGCGAGGACCGCGCCTCGACCAACCCTTACCACTACTACCTGTCCGTCTGGGAGTTCAACCTCGGCCAGATCCGCACGCTGGAGATGGAAGCGCACCTGAGAGGTCCCATCCGGACGTTCCAAGACGTCCAGGGCCTCAAGCAGTGGCTCCGAGACGAACACGGATTCGGCAGCAACCCGCAGGTGTCGTTCAGCCTGCTCCGCAACGATCTCGCCTCCCGTGCCAGGGAGAAGCGATGAGTACCCGCGTGAGCGGACGCGCCTGGGCATACACCGGTGCAGTCCTCGGCGGATCGGTCTCGATCGCCGCGAACGTCGCTCACTCCTTCGTCGCACCCAAGGGAGTCGCCACCCCCGCCACCTGGTCACCCGAGACG
>NZ_LLZH01000125.1:0-983 GCF_001509495.1 Actinoplanes awajinensis subsp. mycoplanecinus
TCGGCGTCTCACTGACCACCATCAACATCGCCGTCCGGCACACCCGCAACATCCTCACAAAAACCCGGCAAACCATCACACCCGCCGATATCCGCCTCAAAACTCTCACCGAACTAACCGCATACATCCAAAAAGCCGGACTCGAGATCAAACCAGCGAGTTGATTCCTGACAGGCCCTAAGGGCAGAGAGGGCCAGCCGGTTGGCTGGACCGCGACCTACCGCCACCCCGCCTGGCGAGCTGTACTGCCCCAGCCATCAGCGATCCGCCGCCAGCCCGCCAACCAGTCAGTCCGCGCCGCGCGCCGCCCCGCTCTCCGCTCCGCCCCGCGCCTGGCGCCTGCCGGCGCCTGTCTGGGTCCGGGTCCGTCCGCACGGCTGTTGGTGCCTGCTGCCGAAGAGCGGCTCCAGGTTTGGGCTGGTCCTCAGGGGTGTCTCCGCGACGCGGAGACACCCCTGAGAGCCAGCCGGAACGCCTGACTTCAGGAGTCGGTGGGTTGGGGCTTGTGGCGCCAGATCCACCACAGGCCGATGAACGGGAGGACCAGGGGGACGTAGCCGTAGCCGCTGCCGAAGCGGGACCAGACCGTGGCGTCCGGGAAGGCGACCCGGTCGGCGATGCTCAGGGTGCCGACGACCAGCACGCCGATCAGCTCGATGGTGCAGCTGACCAGGGCGATCAGTCGGCCGCGGACCCCGCCGACCGCCAGGCCGACGGTGGCCGCGATGTAGACCAGGCCGGCCAGCCCGGAGAGCAGGTAGGCCAGTGGGGCCTCGCCGAAGTGCGTGGTGATCTGGACCAGGGCGCGGGCGCTGGCCGAGAGCGCGAACGTGCCGTAGACCAGCAGCAACACCCGCCCCAGCCCGGTGCCGAGCGCGGCATCCCGCGGCCGAGTCTTCGCCGGGGAAGAGGGAGCCGCGGAAGAGGGCGCCGGGGAAGAGGGAGCCGCAGGAGAGGGCGCGGCGGGGGAGGGCGCGGCGGGA
>NZ_LLZH01000126.1:0-858 GCF_001509495.1 Actinoplanes awajinensis subsp. mycoplanecinus
GCCGGAACACCGACCCGGCGGGTACCCGCGCTCCAGAACGTGCAGTTGCTCTGCCGACGACCGTTCACCGGTTGACCGGACAGGAACCGCACCAGCAGCAACACCAGCACCTGCAGACCACGCCCATGGCGAGATCGGCCGTGACGCCTACGCGTCAAGGTGCGCTTGACAGTGTTCTTGCTCATCGGGCGTCACCACCTCGGAGGGTGGGGTCGCCGCCGTCGCAGGTGTCGGCGGGCAGGCCCGGGTGCCGCAGATGGACGGCCAGACGGTCACCGATCATCGGCGCGCGACGACCGCAGCTCGGGCATTGCGCCCTGCCGTCGTCCCCGACCTCCAGGTTGGAGACGGTGTCCGACTGGTCGATCTCGATGGCCGTCAGGCAGGAAATTCCACCCGGTGCCCGGGTCGTGCAGTAGGGGTAACCGCCCGGCGCGCCGCAGAACTGGCAGTCCGTGAAGGTGTCCGGGTCCGCCTGGTGCTCCAGTGCGCAGCGCACGCACTCGAAGCCGGTGCTGCAGAAGCACGCCGTCTGACAGTTCAGGCAGCCCGCGTCCGTTCCCGGAACGTGGGTGCCGTTGGCGTGCTGCAGCTGCAGCGCGTCCTGGATCTGCTCGGCGGGAGTCGACGCGGCCCGGCGCAGCATGCGCGTGACCTCGTCGAGGGTGCGGCCCCGGGCGTCGTTGAAGTCGTACGCCTGGGAGCCGGCCTCCGCGAGCAGGTACCCGTCCAGGTGGGCGAGGGCCTGTTCGAAGTCGGCCCAGTGCGGGTCGTCGAACATCTGCGCCGGAGCGTCGACCGGGCCGCCGTAGCAGACCATGCCGATCGCGCCGACCGTGCACGCCGGAGGGGTGAACA
>NZ_LLZH01000127.1:0-823 GCF_001509495.1 Actinoplanes awajinensis subsp. mycoplanecinus
AGCGACTCAAAGCCATGCAATACCGGCCCGCTCTCGCCACCGGCTTCCTCGGCAGCAGCGGCCTCAAACCACCCTGACCCTGACCCCAAAAGGTCAGTAACTCCCGGAAGTCCCGGCTTCCGGCCGCCCTTATCCGGTACGGATACGGAGCGCCCGCCGCAGGCTACAAGCCGAGTCCCGTGGTGGCCTCGCGCCACATCCGCCCGCCCCCACGCCCAGCCGCGCCCCCAGGCCCCGGCTGGTCCTCAGGGGTGCCTCCGGCCCGCCGAGACACCCCCCAGCACCAGCCAGGACCTCGCTGCGGGCCCGCACCGCGGTGCGTCGCGGCTTCGGCTGGTGCTGAGGGCTGTGTCCGGGGCGTTGAGGCGACCGTGAGTGCCAGCCGGGAACGTAACAGCGTGTGCCGGTCGGAGGTCCGGCACACGCTGTCTTCGCGCCGCCGGGGGTGGCGGGCGGTGCTCTCCGTGCTGCCGTGACGGCTGCCGTGAGGTGGGGTTGGACCGGCCGGACGAGGCCGATGTCCTCACGGTGACCATGCAGCTCGGAATTGAAGGTCATCGTTGCAGCCATGTTGCGTGAGTGCAACAGTTCACTTCGGATTGTTTCCGGCCGTCGCTCTTCGATCATTGCCGCACCGCGCCGCACCGCACCGGGCTGGGCTTCAGGGGTGTCTCCGCAGCGCGGAGACACCCCTGTGAGCCAGCCAAAGTCGGGAGGCGCCGCGCCGCGCGGGTGCAGGCGGGCCGCGGTGCGGCGGCTCAGGTGCGGCGGGTCAGGTGCGAGGCGGTGCGGTGCGGTGCGAGGCGAGGCGGGGCGGGGCGGG
>NZ_LLZH01000128.1:0-802 GCF_001509495.1 Actinoplanes awajinensis subsp. mycoplanecinus
ACCCGCCGGGTCGGTGTTCCGGCGTACCTCATCACCTGCCGGTGGTGGGCGCTGGCCGCGGGCTGGCAACGCGCCGGGATCCGACTGGTCCTGGTCGCGATCGCCGTGTACCTGCTGGCGGGGCTGGTGGTTGTCCGATGACCGCCAACCGTGCTCCGCAACAACCCAAGAAGCGTGCCGCACGGCACGTGGAGACCAGCGACTTCGACGCGTTCGCGCGGCGGATCCTGCGGGCCTACGCCCGACGGGTCGCAGCCGGCGACGTGGAGGCCCTGGCCTCGATGGTCACGCTGACGGGCGAGGTCGACGCGATGCTGCGTCTGGCCGTCGCCGGTCTACGGGCCAAGCCCTACTCCTACTCATGGGACGAGATCGCCCGTCGGCTGGGTGTTTCCCGGCAGGCCGCGCAGCAGCGCTACGGCGACAAGTCCGACCGGCACGCCCTCGACTCCCGGCTCTTGCAAGCGGGCTTGAGCGTGTCCGTGGCGACCCTCACACAGGTGTTCGCCGATCACCATCCCGGCAGCCCGATGCCCTCGCGGTGTCCCGGCTGCGGCTACCCGTACCCCGACAACGTCTTCGACTGCCCCACGAACGCCACCGTGCGTCCGCTGCTGACGCGGCGGCGGGGCGAAGACCAGGACGCGGTAGCCCGACTCACCCCTGACCAGTTCGCCGACCTGCACAACCCGAAGTCCCGCCACCAGCGGGCAACGGTTCGGCAGTCGGCCCGTCTCGCGCCGGATCCGAACCGTGCACCTCAACCCCTGTTCAACCTCTACGGAGAGGACCAGGCGCGATG
>NZ_LLZH01000129.1:0-782 GCF_001509495.1 Actinoplanes awajinensis subsp. mycoplanecinus
CCGAGCAGGCCCTGGTACTTGGTGGCCCGGATCGCGTCGGCGAGTGCCTTGCCGGTGGCCACGTTGCTGGTCTTCAGGGCGGTGAGCATGATCTGCGTGCCGTCGTAGGCCTTGGCGCCGTGCAGCTCGGCCTCCTCGTTGAACTTGGCCTTGTAGGCGGCGGCGAACTTCTTCGACGCGTCGCTGACGTCGTTGCCCAGATACGGCGAGCTGACGATGGTGCCCTCGGCGTTGGCCGCGCCGGCGGTGTCCAGGAACACCGGGGTGCCCTGCGGGGCCGCGCCGGCGAAGATCGCGGTGATACCCAGGTCGCGGGCCTGCTTGACGATCAGGCCGGACTCGACCTCCTCGGCGCCCAGGAAGATCACCTTCGGGTTCTTCTGCCGGATACCGGTGAGCACCGCGGAGAAGTCCTTCTGGTCGGTGGTCACCACCTGGTCGGCGACCGGAGTGACGCTGCGGGCCTGCAGCGCCTTGAGGAACGCGTCGTGCTCACCCTTGCCGTACGAGCCGTTGTTGGTGATCATCGCGACGCTCTTGATGCCCTGCTTGTCGACGATGTGCTTGGCCAGGGTCTCGTCGTAGGTAGTGGAGGTCGGCCCGTTGAGGAACAGGAACTCACTGCCGACCGCGACCAGACCCGGCGACTGCCCGGAGGTGATGTTCGGAATCTCAGCCTGCTTCAGGATCGGCGCCATCGCGATCGTCACCGCGCTCTCCGCAGTACCGATCATCGCGAGGTAACCCTCACTGTCGATCTTGCGAGCCAGGTTCGTACCGGT